>JACPEF010000244.1 GCA_016183675.1 Betaproteobacteria bacterium | reverse complement strand
CCTGTTGCCGTGATAGTGGATCGAACCATACTTGCTGAGGCGGAATTCCGGGCAATAACGGACGGTTCTCGCCTCCCAAGAATCTCTCTACCAGTAGATCCTGGTTTACCGTGAAGACAAAGCCCTTCTCGCCTCTTTGAGCACTAAACGCAGCAATGAACTGTCGAGCAGCAGTCCAGTTGATCTCATTGTGTCGACTGGCCTCGATCTCCTGTGCGTCAAGTTCGCTATAGGCCTCAACGACAGCGCTCTGCATAGCAGCTTTCTCATCTTGCGTATAGTTGCCATGCATGACTTGCTGATAGATGGACTCATAATCAAAGTTCTCGCCAAGTAATTGGCGTAAGCGTGCGTGACGCTGGATATCGGGCGAGAGGATCAACCGGTTCCACATTTCTCTTGCAAGGAGGCCACCGAAATTCTTCGAAAAGCCTGCACCTGTCAACAAAATAAGCTTGTATGCAGAGAAATTTGGCATGTCTCCCTCTCCGAGGATCTTATTGGTTGCAGTCTTGAATTATCAGAGTTTGTTCATGAAGTGTGCGAGGAGTGGTCCGGTCTTGAATTGCGCTTTTCTACCCGAGCTAGTCTGCGTCGATCTTACAGTGCGACCGGATAGTTAGGTCTAGGCGGTGCGCGTAGCCTAGCCGCCCGTCATTTCCGCCATACGAAAAAGAGCATTGTTGCCCAATGCGACGGCGGGGGAGAGAATGACCCCAGCATGATTCGCCGGCAGCTGGCGAATCGTATCAGGGCGGGGCGCCGTTTTCTCTTATCATTGAGCCGCTTTTTCTTGGCGTCTTGGCGTCTTGGCGGTTCAATTATTGATCTTGCTCTTCCTCGGCGTCCTCGACGGTTCCGCCTTATTTTGATCCGCGTTTATCTGCGTTTATCTGCGGCTGAATTTCATAGGCGAGGTAGGGCGCGAGCCAGCGCTCGGTTTCCGCGAGCGGCATGCCCTTGCGCCGCGCATAGTCTTCGACTTGGTCGCGCCCCACCTTGCCGACGGCGAAGTACTGCGACTGCGGGTGGGAGAAATAGAAGCCGCTCACCGCCGCGGCGGGATACATCGCGTAGGACTCGGTCAGCCGCATCCCGATGCGCTCCGCGCCGAGCAGCGTGAAGAGCGGGCCCTTTTCGGTGTGGTCGGGGCACGCCGGATAGCCGGGCGCGGGACGGATGCCGCAGTACTGTTCAGCGATCAGCGCGTCGTTGTCGAGGTTTTCGTCCTTCGCGTAGCCCCAGAACTCCCTGCGCACGCGCTGGTGCAGGAGTTCGGTGAACGCTTCGGCCAGCCGGTCGGCGAGCGCTTTGAGCATGATCGCGCTGTAATCGTCGTGCTTCTTCTCGAACTCCGCGAGCTTCTTCTCGATGCCGATGCCGGTCGTCACCGAAAACGCCCCGATGTAGTCGGCGACTCCCGAGCCTTTGGGCGCCACAAAGTCGGCGAAGCACAAATTGGGGCGTCCCGTGGGCTTGACGTTCTGCTGGCGCAGGTTGTGCCACGTCATCAGCACCTTCGAGCGCTCCTCGTCGGCGTAGATCTCGATGTCGTCAGAGTCCACCGCCGCCGCGGGGAACAGGCCGAATACGGCGCTCGCCTTGAGCCAGCGGCCTTCGACGATCTTCTTCAGCATCGCGCGTCCCTCGTCGTAGACGTTGCGAGCGGCCTTGCCCACTACCGGGTCATCGAGGATCGCGGGGAACGAACCGGACAGCTCCCACGCCTGGAAAAACGGGCCCCAGTCGATGTACTCCGCGATCTCGGCGAGATCGTAGTTCTTGAGCACGCGCGTGCCGATCACCTCCGGCTCCGGCGGCACATACCCGGTCCAGTCGGTCTTGAGCGAGTTGGCGCGGGCCTGGGAGAGTGTAACCAGCTCGAGCCCTCGCTTCCCCTCGTGCTGGCTGCGGATGCGCTCGTACTCGCTCTTCACGTCCTTGAGATAGCCCGCGCGCGATTCGTCCGAGAGCAGGTTGCTGCACACGCCGACGCTGCGCGAGGCGTCCGGCACCCAGATCACCGGGCCGTGATAGTGGGGCGCGATCTTCACCGCGGTATGGGTGCGCGAGGTGGTCGCGCCGCCGATCAGGAGCGGGACGTCGAAGCCCTCGCGCTCCATCTCGCGCGCGACGTGCGCCATCTCCTCGAGCGAGGGCGTGATGAGGCCCGATAGCCCCACGATGTCGCACTTCTCCTCGCGTGCCACCTGCAGGATCTTCTGCGCCGGCACCATCACGCCGAGGTTGATCACCGCGTAGTTGTTGCACTGGAGCACCACCCCCACGATGTTCTTGCCGATGTCGTGCACGTCGCCCTTGACGGTGGCGACCACCATCCTGCCCTTGGGCCTGGCATCGCCCATCTGCGCCTTCTCCGCCTGCAGGTACGGCTCGAGGTGGGCCACCGCCTGCTTCATCACGCGCGCGCTCTTCACCACCTGCGGCAGGAACATCTTGCCGGCGCCGAAGAGATCGCCCACCACGTTCATGCCGTCCATGAGCGGTCCCTCGATCACCCGGATCGGGCGCCCGTACTGCTGCCGCGCCTCCTCCGTGTCCTCGACGATCCAGTTGTTGATGCCCTGCACCAACGCGTGCTTGAGCCGTTCTTCCACCGGCGCTTTGCGCCACTCCAGGTCCGGGGCGTCGCGCTTGGCGCCGCCCTTGACCGTGTTGGCGAACGCCACCATGCGCTCCGCGGCGTCGGGCCGGCGGTTGAAGAGGATGTCCTCGACGTGCTCGAGCAGCTCCTTGGGAATCTCCTCGTACACGCCGAGCTGCCCCGCGTTGACGATGCCCATCGTCATCCCGGCCTTGATCGCGTGGTAGAGGAAGGCAGTATGGATCGCCGCGCGCACCGCGTCGTTGCCGCGGAACGAGAACGAGATGTTTGAAAGCCCCCCGGAGACTTTCGTATAGGGCAGCGTCTGCCGGATGATGCGGGCTGCTTCGATGTAGTCTCTTCCGTAGTTCGCGTGCTCCTCGATGCCGGTCGCAATGGCGAAGATGTTGGGATCGAAGATCACGTCCTCAGCCGGGAAGCCGAGCTCGTCCACCAGGATGTGGTAGCAGCGCTTGGCGATCTCGACGCGGCGCCGGAGCGTGTCGGCCTGCCCTTTCTCGTCGAACGCCATCACCACCACGGCGGCGCCGTAGCGGCGCGCGAGCCGCGCATGCTTGACGAATTCCTCCCCGCCCTCTTTCAGGCTGATCGAGTTCACCACGCTCTTCCCCTGCACGCACTTCAGCCCCGCCTCGATCACCTCCCACTTCGAGGAATCGATCATGAGCGGCACGCGCGAGATGTCGGGTTCGGAGGCGATAAGGCTCAGGAAAGTCGTCATCGCCTTCTTCGAGTCCAGCATCGCCTCGTCCATGTTGATGTCTATCATCTGCGCGCCGTTCTCCACCTGCTGGCGCGCGACCGACAGCGCCGCCTGGTAGTCGCCGGCGAGGACGAGCCGCGCGAAGGCGCGCGAGCCGGTAACGTTGGTGCGCTCGCCGACGTTGACGAACAGCGCATCGTCCGCGATGTTCAGCGGCTCCAGTCCGGAGAGCCGCGTCCTGTGTTCGAGTTGCGGCACGGCGCGCGGCGGAATCCCCGCGAGCGCCTCCGCGATCGCCTTGATGTGCGCGGGCGTCGTGCCGCAGCAGCCGCCGGCGATGTTGACGAAGCCGCTCTTCGCGAAGTCAAGCAGGTAGGCCGCGGTCTGCTCCGGGGTCTCGTCGTAGCCGGTCGGGGCGAGCGGGTTCGGCAGCCCCGCGTTGGGATAGGCGGAAACGTAGACATCGGCGATCTTCGAGATCTCCTCGATGTAGGGGCGCATGAGTTTCGCCCCCAGCGCGCAATTGAGGCCCACCGCGAGCGGGCGCGCGTGGCGCACCGAGTTCCAGAACGCTTCCGGCGTCTGACCCGAGAGCGTACGGCCGGATGCGTCGGTGATGGTGCCCGAAAGGATCACGGGAAGACGTGATCCTTTCTGTTCGAAGACTTCTTCTATGGCAAAAATCGCGGCCTTCGCATTGAGGGTATCGAATATCGTCTCGATAAGAAGAATATCCACGCCTCCTTCCATAAGGCCGCGTGCAGCCTCGGCGTACGCGGCCTTGAGCTCGTCGAAGCTGACGTTGCGGAATGCCGGGTCATTGACGTCGGGCGAGATCGAGGCGGTGCGGTTGGTGGGGCCAAGCGCGCCAGCGACAAAGCGCGGCTTGTCCGGATTCTTCGCGGTAACCTCGTCGGCGACAGCCCGCGCGAGCTTCGCCCCCTCGCGGTTCAATTCGCGCACCAGGTGCTGCAGGTGGTAGTCGCCCTGCGAGATCGAGGTCGAGTTGAAGGTGTTGGTCTCGATGACATCGGCGCCGGCGGCGAGAAACTGCTCGTGGATCTCACGGACGACGTGCGGCTGCGTGAGGACCAGCAGGTCGTTGTTGCCCTTGAGGTCGTGCGCGTGGTCCGCAAAACGCTGGCCGCGATACTCCGCCTCCGAGAGCTTGTAGCCCTGGATCATGGTGCCCATCGCGCCGTCGAGGATGACGATGCGCTGCTTGAGCAGGGAATCGAGCTGTGAGATGCGGTCAGGCATGAGCGCTCGCGCGGGAGAGCAAAAACCCTCTTGGAAAAAGTGGTGATTCTAACGCCAAACCCGCGCCGGCTGGCAGTTTGCGGGCGGTTGCGACTATAATTTCAATCCCGTTTTATGGCGCGGAAATCGGCATGAATCACTTCGAACCGAAACAGGCCTACGAGTTCTTGAAGAAGAACCCGAACACGATCTTCATCGACTGCCGCAGCGAGATGGAGTATCTGTTCGTGGGACACCCCATCGGCGCGATCCTGGTGCCGTGGAACGACGGGCCGAACTGGGAAGTCAATCCCGATTTCGTCGCGCATGTGAAGAAAGCCGCGAGCGTGGATCGGCCCATCGTGCTCATCTGCCGCAGCGGCAACCGCTCGCTCGACGCCGGCCGCGCGCTCGAGGAGGCCGGTTTCACCCAGGTCTCCAACGTGTTGAAGGGTTTCGAGGGCGATCTCGACGAGGGCCGCCACCGCAACGCGAAGAACGGCTGGCGGCATGAGGGGCTCCCCTGGGAGCAGTGCTGAGTGCGAAATGACGAATGCGAGCCCATTCGCCGACGGCACATCGCGGAGGGTTCGTTCCGCGTTCAACATTCATCATTTATCGTTCGTCGTTCAGCACCGCCCGACCTCCGCAACTTGGTCCCGGTTCGCGCTTTCCTCGCCCGCTACCTCGCGGCGTAAAGCACGCGGCGGTCGCCGGGTTCCTTCGCGCCGCCGTTTCTTCTTTGCCCCTGACGGGCCGGTGGCTTTTGCGCTCCTCGCGCGGTAGAACAAATAGGACTACTCCGGTTCTAATTAAACAAGGAGGACCGCCGTGTTTACGCTGGCGGATTTTCTCGTGTCGCAGCCGCGCGCGCTTGCGCGATTCAAGGACATCCCGCTGGTCGCGGCACGGGTGTGAGAGGAACACGCGGAGCACGCTCCGATGCCGAACACGGTCATGTTGCCTCAAGCGCTGCGCGAGCGGCTCGCCGAAGCGGCGGTCGCGGGCTACCCGAACGAGGCGTGCGGGTTGCTGATCGGGCGGCAGCGCGATGGCGTGTGCGAGGTCGCGCGTGTCATGCAAGCCCGCAACCTCATCGCCGAGCGCGCTCGCGACCGCTACGAGCTCGATCCCGGGGATTTCCTCGGCGCGGACCGCGAGGCGCGAGCGCTCGGCCTCGACATCGTCGGCATCTGGCACTCGCACCCCGACCATCCGGCGCGACCTTCGGAGACGGACCGCGCCGCAGCCTGGCCAGGATGGTGCTATCTCATCGCCTCGGTCGCGGGCGATGGCCTGAAGGAGATGCGCGCGTGGCGGCTCGAAGGCGAGCAGTTCATCGAGGAGGCAATCGAACCATGAGCAGGGTGACGGTGCGCATCCCCACTCCGCTTCGCCCGCATACGGGCGGGGCGGATGAGGTCGGGCTAGAAGGGACCACGGTGGGCGAAGTGCTCCAGCGGCTCGGCGCCGCGCACGACGGACTGCTGGCGCGCGTGCTCACCGCCGAGGGCGAGCCGCGCCAGTTCGTCAACATCTACCTCGGCAGCCGCAACGTGCGGGGCCTGGAGGGCATGGCGACGCGGGTTTCCGATGGTGATGTCATTTCGATCGTTCCTGCCGTCGCGGGAGGCGCACATAAAAGCCAGAGAACGTCGGCTCGCCGAGCTTAAGACGGCGATCCGAGAGGTCACGCCGCAGGAAGCGCTCCGGCTGCAGGCGCAAGGGGCGGCGCTCATTGACGTGCGCGAGGCCGAGGAAATCGCGCAGGGCAGCCCCGTGGGAGCCTGCCGCCTGGGGCGCGGCTTCCTCGAGTTGCGGATCGAGGAAGCGGTTCCGGATCTCGACCGGCCGCTGGTGTTGATGTGCGGTGGCGGGACGCGCTCGCTGTTCGCCGCCGAGGACCTTGAACGCATGGGCTACCACCGGCTCTATTCGGTCGTGGGCGGGTTTGCGCGCTGGAAAGCCGAGGGCTTGCCGTTCGACGTGCCGCCCCGCATCGATCCCAACCAGCGCGAGCGCTACTCGCGCCATCTCGCCATCCCCGAGGTGGGAGAGGCCGGGCAGATTCGATTGCTGAACAGCAAGGTGCTGCTCATCGGCGCCGGCGGCCTCGGCTCGCCGGCGGCGTTCTACCTCGCGGCGGCGGGCGTGGGCACGCTGGGCCTGGTTGACCACGACGTGGTGGACCGCAGCAACCTGCAGCGGCAGATCCTGCACACGGATGCGCGCGTCGGCAGCTCCAAGGTCGCCTCGGCGCGCCACACGCTCGAAGCGCTCAACCCCTCGGTCGAGGTGCGCACGATCGAAGCGCGACTGGCGAGCGAAAACGTCGAGGAGATCCTCGGGGGCTACGACGTGGTGGTGGACGGCTCCGACAACTTCCCGACGCGCTACCTCGTGAACGATGCCTGCGTGAAGCTCGGCCTGCCCTGCGCGCACGGTGCGGTCTACCGCTTCGAGGGCCAGGCCACGGTCTTCTGGCCCGGCTATCCGAAGCAGCGCGGGCCGTGTTACCGCTGCATCTATCCCGAGCCGCCGCCCGCGGAGCTCGCGCCCTCCTGCGCCGAAGCTGGCGTGCTCGGCGTGCTGCCCGGGGTAATCGGGCTGATCCAGGCGGTCGAAACGATCAAGTTGCTGCTCGACCTGGGCGAGCCGCTGATCGGGCGGCTCCTCTGCTACGACGCGCTGCGCGGACGGTTCACCGAGCTCGAGCTCGCGCGCAATCCGCAGTGCGCGTATTGCGGTGAGCATGCGATCTTCCCCGGCTACATCGACTACGAGCAGTTCTGCTCGCGCGCGGGATGAAGCCCGAAACGTTCGCAGCCCACAGCGCCGAGCGCCTGCTTGCGGCAATCGGACACACGCCGCT
This sequence comes from Betaproteobacteria bacterium, assembly GCA_016183675.1. Lineage (GTDB taxonomy): Bacteria > Pseudomonadota > Gammaproteobacteria > Burkholderiales > SG8-41 > SG8-41. Next base: position 27,054 of record JACPEF010000244.1, on the reverse strand, counting down.
GGTCGAAATCCCGCTGGTGGCCGAGGTCAACCCCGGGGCACGGCTATTCGCCAAGCTCGAAGCGGCGAACCCGGGCGGCTCGATCAAGGACCGGCCGGTCGCGCGCATGCTCACGCGAGCGCGCGCCGCCGGACGCTTCGCCAACGGCCGCCGGCTGCTCGACTCCTCCTCGGGCAACGCCGGCATCTCGTACGCCATGCTCGGCGCCGCGCTCGGCGTGCCGGTGACCTTGGTCGTGCCCGGCAACGCCAGCCGCGAGCGGCTCGACCGTATCCGCGCCCACGGCGCCGAGCTCGTCATCACCGATCCGATCGAGGGCTACGACTTCGCGTTGCGCGAGGCGCACCGGCTCGCGGACGAGCACCCGGAGCGCTACTGGTACTGCGACCAGTACAGCAACCCGGACAACTGGCGCGCGCACTACGAAGACACGGCGGCCGAGATTCTCGAGCAGGTCGCCGCCGCGGTCGGGCAAATCCCCGATGCCTTCGTCGGGGGGGTCGGCACGGGCGGGACGCTGACGGGGGTCGCGCGACGGCTGCGCGAGGCGCGAACCGAAGTTCACGTGCTGGCGGCGATCCCCGAAACCTTCCCGGGCATAGAGGGCTTAAAGCCGCTCGGACAGCCAGGCGACATCGTGCCGGCGCTGCTCGACGAGTCCCTGATTGACGAACGGCTGCCCGTCACGCTGGATCAGGCGGTTGCAATGTGTCGGCGGCTGACGGGGCTCGGGCTTTTCGTCGGCCCGTCTTCGGGCGCCTTCGTGCATGCCGCGCTGACGCTCGCCCGCCGACGCAAGCACCGCACGATCGTCACCATGCTGAACGACACCGGCGAGCGCTACGTGTCAACCGGCATGTGGGAACCAGCCACGCAGCGGTAAGACCTCGTCCGGTTGATCACCCCGTTCGCGGTACGGCGGGGGAAGCCGGCGCGTCTTGGTTTCAGGCGAGCGTGACACCCAAGAGCTTGCCGATCGCGTACGTGACGCCACCCGCGGCGGCGCCGATCGCGAGCATGCGCGCGCCGCCCGTGATGGCGCTGCGGCCGGTGAAGAGCGAAAGCGTCGCGCCCACCGCGAACAGCGCGACGGCGGTCAGTACCACAGCGATGACGAGACTCGCGGCGCCGGCCGCGAGCAGGAACGGCGTGAGCGGCAGCGCGGCGCCGCCGGCGAAGGAGAAGAACGAGAACAGCGCCGCGCCCCACGGCGAGCCGAGGTCCTCGGGATTGAGGCCCAACTCCTCGCGCGCGAGCGTCGCCAGCGCCTTCTCCGGGTCGGCGGTGAGGTTCTTCGCCATCGCCACCGACTCTTCGCGCGTGTGCCCGCGCGCTTCATATATCAAGGCGAGCTCCTCGGCTTCCGCTTCCGGGTAGCGGTCGAGCTCGTCGCGCTCGAGCCCGATCTGGTACTCGTACATCTCGCGCTGCGAGCGCACCGACACGTACTCGCCGGCGGCCATCGAGAACGCGCCGGCGATCAATCCTGCCGCGCCGGAAAGCAGGATCAAATGGTTGTCCGCGGTAGCGCCGGCGATGCCCAAGATGAGGCTCGCGTTCGAGATCAACCCGTCGTTCACCCCGAATACCGCCGCACGCAGGTTCCCGCCGCTGCCGACGCCGCGGTGGCGGCGCCCGATCTCCTCCACCGAGTGCGGCAGCGCGTGGCCCGACAGCGCGCCCGTATAGAGCGACATGCCGCGCACCTTCATCGCGGCGAGCACGCCGCGCAGCGCCCGCACGCCGAGCCGGCGCACCAGCGCGGCCACGACGCGCGCGCGCAGGTCGGGGACGAACTGCTCGGGAACGGCCCGCCCCGCCGCGCGCGCGTGGCGGTCCCAGATCGCCGCCTGTTTCTCGGCCTCCTGCGCGAGCTCGGTGAACAGCGCCTGGCGCGCCGTACCAGCCTCGCGCTGGGCGACGACGCGGTAGAGGTAGGCCGAGCGTTTCTCCTCCGCCCAGCTTTCCACTTCATGCATGCAATGCACTCCTCGATTCGATGCGCCGGTAGGTCATCCATGATACCGACCCCAGAGCCACCAGCGCCGTCGAGCCGAGCGCCAGCCCGAGCCCGGTTCCGGACAGCAGCGGTGAAATCAGTCCGGCGGTGAGCGCCGTGCACGAGCTGTGCGCGAAGGCCTGCAACGAGGACACCATGCCGCGGAGCTGCGGAAAGAGATCGAGCGCGAGCAGCGATAGATTCGGCATCGCGAGCGACATGCCGGCGGAATACGCCATCACCGGCAGCACCGACCACGGCAGCGCCGGCGGAAACAGAGCGTTGTACCCGAGGTTGCCGGTCGCGGCGCAGAACATGATGGCGTAACCGATCGCGACCGTGCGCTGCGGGGAGAGCCTGCCCGCCATGCGACCGGAGAGATACGCGCCGATCATGACGCCGGCGATTCCCGGGACGAACAGGACGGGGAAATCATCCTCACCGAGCGCGAGCAGGCCGTAAATGAACGCCGGTGCCGAGGCGATGTAGAGGAAAAACCCGCTGAAGTTGAGCGCGACGGCGAGGCACAGCAGCGCGAGCCGTACGCTGCTGGCGAGCGTGAGGTAATTTCTGGCGAGGGGCGCCAGCGCGAACGGCTGGCGCGCGGCCGGCGGGTGAGTCTCGGGAAGCCGCAGATGGCACACGGCCAGCAGCAGGCCCCCGTAGAGCGCGAGAAACACGAACACCGATTGCCAGCCGAACCGGCCCTGGAGCCAGCCCCCGATCATCGGCGCCACGACCGGCGCGAGCCCGAAGATCATGGTGACGAGCGACATCAGCCGCTGCGCTTTGTGTCCGGGAAAGCTGTCGCGGATGATCGCCCGGCCCACCACCCATCCCACCCCCCCGCACAACCCTTGAACGCCCCGGAACAGCAGGAGCTGGGCGAAGTTCTGCGCGGCCGCACAGCCGACCGAAGCGAGCGTGTAGACCACCAGGCTCGCGAGGATCACGGGCCGCCGCCCGAACGAGTCCGACAGCGTGCCGTGAAACAGGGTCATCACCGCGAAGGTGATGAGGTAGACCGAGAGCGTCTGCTGCAGCTCGAGCGGCGTCACCGCGAGCTCGCGCCCGATCGCGGGAAACGACGGCAGATACGTGTCAATGGAGAATGGCCCGATCATCGCCAGCCCGGCGAGCATGGCGGCGAGCAACGGCGCACTGATCGGTTCACGGTCCAATGGTGGCTCCCTGTTATCGGTGCGACCGGGCAAGGCGCCTCCTCACCTCGTTGAGGGAAACGGCCTCGATCTTGTCGGCCAGGGGAAACGAGGCGTTACCCGGATATACCACGAAGAGCCGCGCCAAGCCGAGGTCACCGACCGCGATGTGCATTGACTTCGTGGGCCGTGGCGCGTCCGCGTACTTGATTTCCACTCCGTATTTTCTTCCGCCCGAAACGGTCAGCAGATCGAGCTCGGCGCCGCTCTGGGTAGCCCAGAAGTAGAGATGGCGTTCTCCCGCCGCCCGCGCGATCTCCTCGATCACGAAGCCTTCCCACGATGCGCCGAGCTTCGGATGACCTTCCAGATCGCGAAAGGCTGGTAGTCCGAGCAGAGCGTGCAGCAGGCCGGAGTCGCGCACGTAGACCTTGGGCGCCTTGACTTGGCGCTTGCCGATGTTCTCGAACCAGGGTTGGAGCTGGCGCACCATCAATGCACCCGTCAGCAAGTCGAGATGACGCTTGACGGTGGTATGCGCTTCACCGAGCGAACGCGCCAGCTCGGACGCATTCCATAGCTGACCGTGGCAATGCGCCAGCATGGTCCAGAGCCGGCGCAGGACGACCGGCGCAACGCGTGGGCCCAGCTGCGCGATGTCGCGCTCGAGGAACGTGCGGATGAAATCCTCCCTCCACGCGAAGCTTTGCGCGTCGCTCCGCGCGAGGAACGAGCGCGGGAAACCGCCCCGGAGCCACAACTTGCGCCAGGCGCCGGGCCCGACCTCGGCACTGTCGAAACCGCCCATGTCGATGAACGCGATCCGGCCCGCCAGGGTCTCCGCCCCTTGTTGTAACAGCTCGGGCGATGCGCTGCCGAGCAGGAGGAATCGCGCCGGCAGGGGGCGCCGGTCAGCGAGCACCCGCAGCACCGGAAACAGGTCCGGGCGGCGCTGCACTTCGTCGACGACGATCAGGCCGCGCAACGGCTCGATCGCGGCGAGCGGGTTGGCGAGCCGCTGCTCCGCGCGCGGATCCTCGAGATCGAAGTATTCCGCACGGCGCGCGCGAGCCAGCTCGCGCGCGAGCGTGGTCTTGCCACACTGCCGCGGCCCGATGATCGCCGCAATCGGGTTGTCACGCAGCGACTGATTAACCCCGGCGAGCAATGCGCAGCGCTGGATCAGGCGCTTCATGATCCATGTATTCTGTGCGTTTTGTGCACGAAAAGCAAGGATCAGATCGAGCTACGAAGTCGCACCGCCCGTTTCCCTTGGCGCTACGGGGAGCGATCGAAGCGGCGGTACTGGATCGCTTCCGCGACGTGGACTCCGGTGAGCGCTCTCGACCCGGCGAGATCGGCGATGGTGCGCGCGACCTTGAGAATGCGATGATACGCGCGCGCTGAAAGCCCTAGCCGAGCGATCGCTTGTTTGAGCAGCGTTGCGCCTCGCTCGTCGGGCATGCAGTACCTGTCGATCTCGCGCGCGGTGAGTCGCGCGTTCTCTTTTCCCTGACGCGTGATCATTCTGGTGCGGGCCTGTGCCACTCGCTCGCGAATTATCGTGGATGAATCGCCAGTGCCGGTGCAGGATAAATCTTCCGGCGGCACGACCGGCACTTCGATTTGAATGTCGATGCGGTCGAGCAGCGGCCCGGAAATCTTTCTGCGATAGCGGAGCACCTGATCAGGCGTACAGTGACATCTGCCCGAGTAATGCCCCAAAAAGCCACAGGCGCAAGGATTCATCGCCGCCACGAGCTGGAACTCGGCGGGAAACTCGGCCTGGCGCGCGGCGCGGGAGATGCTGATGCGTCCCGACTCGAGCGGCTCGCGCAGCACTTCCAGCACCTTGCGGTCGAACTCCGGCAGCTCATCCAGGAACAGCACCCCGTGCATGGCCATCGAGATCTCTCCCGGGCGCGGCTGGCTGCCGCCGCCGACGAGGGCCACTGCCGAGGCGGTGTGGTGCGGCGCGCGAAACGGGCGCTGCTTCCAGTTCGCAACGTCAAACCCGGCGCTGCCCAGGGACTGCATCGCCGCGCTCGCCAGCGCTTCGTCCTGCGTCATCGGCGGAAGGATGCCCGGCAGCCGCGCCGCGAGCATGGTCTTGCCGGTACCGGGCGGACCCACCATGATCAGGCTGTGCCCGCCCGCCGCCGCGATCTCCAGAGCGCGCTTGGCGTGCGCCTGGCCCTTCACCTCCACTATGTCGGGATACTGGACGCCGTTCACCGCGGGGCGATCGGTGCAGCGCGCGAGCGGGTCGCGCCCCGCGAGATGCGCGCACACGTCGAGCAGCGAGCGTGCCCCGTAGACCGTCGCGTTTTCGACCAGCGCCGCTTCGCGCGCGTTGGCTTCCGGCAGCACGAAAGCGCGGCGCTCGCGAGACGCCGTGAGCGCCATGGCGAGCGCACCGCGGATCGGGCGCAGCTCCCCCGTCAGCGCGAGCTCGCCCGCGAACTCGCAGCCGGCGAGCCGGTCCGCGGGCAGCTGTCCCGAGGCGGCGAGGATACCGAGCGCGATCGGCAGATCGAAGCGGCCCGATTCCTTGGGCAGGTCGGCAGGTGCGAGGTTGACCGTGATGCGCCGCGCGGGGAAATCGAAGCGCGCGTTCTGCAACGCCGCGCGCACGCGGTCCTTGGCCTCCTTCACCTCGGCTTCCGGGAGCCCCACGATGGTGAAGCTGGGCAGCCCGTTGGCGAGGTGCGCCTCGACCGTTACCGGCGGCGCATCCATGCCTGCCAGCGCGCGGCTGTAGACGACAGCGAGCGACATGACCTGATCCCACAATAGGTTCCTGTGGGCTTAACGGTCGAGATCGGGAATCGGACGACGCCGATGGGAAGGATGAAGGCAGAAGGATGAAGGATGAAGGAAAAACCGATTGCAACGCCCTAGTTCTTCTGCCTTCCGGCTCTCCCTTAGCCCTTCTGCCTTCTGCCTCCTGCATTCTGCCTTGCCTCAAGGTCGGCGAGCTTGGCCTCGAGCTCGGCGAGCCTCGCGCGGGTGCGCGAGAGCAGCTCGCGCTGCACGTCGAATTCCTCTCGCGACACCAGATCGACGCGGCTGAACGCGCTCGCAAGCAGCGCGCGCAGATTTTTCTCGAGGTCCGCGGCCGGGCTCTGCGCCAGGATCTCCTTCATCTTCCGGTCGATCTCCTCGAGCAGTCTGGCGTCAGGCATGAGATCCTCGAAACGCGGGGATAGTGTCTCAATTCTCCCACACCGCCGTGGCCGGGAAGCTTGAAGCGTCGCGAAAACGAAACAACTTGAGGGCCCTCAGCAGCCGGCAGAGCGAAGTGAGGCCCAGGCACAGGCTTGGTGCGGCCATGTCCTAGGCCGCCCCAAAACGGTGCATAACACTCCTTTCGCCGTCCCGCCCTCCGTGTCTATCCATCTATTTATAAAGCGATAGCTGACTGGCACGTTCTATGCTATTGGTGCCTGCGCGATATCGCACATTCGTTTACGACGAAAGGGGTAACCATGTTCAAGAAGACTGCAATCGCGGGACTCGTTGCGGCGGCGTTAGGGTCCGGGCTGGCCCAAGCGCAACAAGCGCAAGCAACCGCTTCGCCACACACAATCACCGGCAACGTTGGGTTGTTCAGCCAGTACATCTTCCGCGGATTGACCCAGACCAACAAAGAACCGGCAATTCAGGGGGGCTTCGACTACAGCCACTCGAGCGGCCTCTATGCCGGCACCTGGGCGTCCAACATCAGCTGGCTGAAGGAAAACTTCAGCACGCCAGGCGTCACCGCGGGGCAATACTCTGGCGGCGGCAGCCTGGAGTGGGACTTCTACGGCGGCTACAAGGCGAGCATCGGCAAGACCGATTTCACCTATGACGTGGGCGTGCTCTACTACTGGTACCCGGGTGACGTGCCCGCGGGCTGCACCATCGGCGCCGTCGCCTGCCCGAAAGCGGACACGACGGAACTCTACGGTGCGCTGGGCTGGAAGTGGATCACGGTCAAGTACTCCCACAGCATCGACAAAAAGACCTTCGGCCTGCCCAATAGCCGCGGAACGTACTACCTCGACCTCACCGCCAACGTCCCGATCACCAAGGAACTCACGCTGATCGCGCACTGGGGCAAGCAGAAGTACGACGGACAGATCCCAGGGTTGGCGATCAACAACGACGCGCTGGCCTCTTATGAAGACTGGAAGCTCGGCATCAGCTATGCCCTGCCGAAGGACTTCACGATCGGCTTCTTCTACACCGACACCAGCGGCGCGAATAATCTTTACTACGGCGCTGTGGGCGATGTGCCCGCCGGCCCCTATCCGCGCAACGTCGCCAAGAGCACGGGCACGATCTACATCCAGAAGACGTTCTGACGCGAAGCCGCGCTCGGGGCTGCCCTCGCGGCAGCCCCATTTTTACGGGGAGACGCAATGAAACTTGTGACTGCAATCATCAAGCCGTTCAAGCTCGACGAGGTGCGTGAAGCGCTGTCCGCCGGCGGCGTGACCGGCGTCACCGTCACCGAGGTCAAGGGCTTCGGGCGGCAGAAGGGGCACACCGAGCTCTACCGCGGCGCGGAATACGTGGTGGACTTCCTGCCCAAGGTCAAGGTCGAGGTCGCGATCAAGAGCGAAATACTCGACCAGGTGATCGAGGCGATCGAAAAGGCAGCCAATACCGGCAAGATCGGCGACGGCAAAATCTTCGTGGTCGATCTGGAGCAGACCATCCGCATCCGCACCGGCGAGACCGGCGCCGATGCGCTATAGGGAGAAAACGACCATGAAGCAATTACTCACTATCCTCGCGCTCTTCGGCGCGCTGAGCCTGGCCGGCCTGCCGGCACAGGCCCAGGACAAGCCCGCCGACAAGCCGGCTGCGGCCGCACCCGCACCGGCGCCTGCGGCGCCAGCGGCGGCTCCCGCCGCCGCTCCTGCCGCGCCGTCGGCCACTGCGGCACCGGCGCCCACACCCAACAAGGGCGACGTGTCGTGGATGCTCGTCTCGACCGCATTCGTGCTGATGATGAGCGTGCCGGGGCTGGCTCTGTTCTACGGCGGCATGGTGCGCGCGAAGAACATGCTCTCGATGCTGATGCAGGTGTTCGTCACCTTCTCGCTCGTCGTGGTGATCTGGGCGATCTACGGCTACAGCATCGCGTTCACCGAAGGCTCTGGCGCGCTTTCGCCTTACTTCGGCGGCTTCGACCGGCTGTTCCTGGGCGGCACCTTCGATTCGATGAAGGGTGAATTCGCGATGGCGGCCACCTTCAGCAAGGCAACGCCCATTCCGGAGCTGGTGTTCGTCGCGTTCCAGGCGACCTTCGCCGCGATCACCTGCGCCCTGATCCTCGGCGCCTTTGCCGAGCGCGTGAAGTTTTCGGCGGTGCTGATCTTCATGGTGCTGTGGTTCACCTTCAGCTACGCGCCGATCGCGCACATGGTCTGGTTCTGGCCCGGTCCGGACGCGTTCACCAATGCGGAAACCGCCAAGAAAGCGACCGAGGCGGCTGGCTTGGTCTGGCAGTGGGGCGCTCTCGACTTCGCGGGCGGCACCGTGGTGCACATCAACGCCGGCGTCGCCGGCCTGGTGGGCGCCTACGTGGTAGGCAAGCGCATCGGCTTCGGCAAGGAAGCGCTCACGCCGCACAACTTGCCGATGACCATGATCGGGGCGTCGCTCCTGTGGATGGGCTGGTTCGGTTTCAATGCAGGTTCCGCACTGGAAGCCAACAACTCCGCAGCGCTCGCGTTCATGAACACCTTCCTCGCCACGGCCTGCGCGGTGCTCGCGTGGACTTTCGGCGAGTGGCTCTTCAAGGACAAGCCCTCGATGCTGGGCGCCGCTTCCGGCGCGGTCGCGGGATTGGTCGCGATCACGCCCGCCGCCGGCAACGTCGGCATACCCGGCGCGTTCGTGATCGGCACCGCCGCGGGCCTGGTGTGCCTGTGGGCGGTCAACCAGCTCAAGCGCTGGCACGGCGCGGATGACTCGCTCGACGTGTTCGGCGTGCATGCGGTGGGCGGAGCCCTTGGCGCGCTGCTCACGGGCATCTTCAACTCCCAGAGTCTCGGCGGGCCAGGGCTCGTCACCGATTGGGTCACGGGCAAGGTCGGCTCGAACCCGATCTGGGACCAGTTCGTGATCCAGGCGCAGGGCGTGGGACTCACGATCGTCTGGACGGCGGTGGTGGCATACATCGCGCTCAAGATCGCTGACCTGCTCGTCGGGCTGCGGGTGACGGAAGAAGAAGAACGCGAAGGTCTCGACGTCGGCTCCCACGGCGAGACGGCTTATCACATGTAACGTCTGTTAAAGGCGGACATGTTCATGCCGCTTTAACTGCGCGCGTTGGAACGGACGATTTAGCCGCCGTTCAACGCGCACGGATCAGGGAGTGTGTGGTTGCGGGCGTCTTCGGACGCCCGTTTTTCTGAAAGGCGTGAGCGGTGACCAGTGACCGCTGACTGGTCGCAGAACTGCTTCGCTTGCTCGTTTCCCTCGTCCGCCGGCAGCGGCGCACCGCCAGGCGAGAATCCGTTGTTTGGCGCGACAAACGCTGTGCAGCCGAACCCCCCCGCCAGCGGTAGAATATGACGCTTCGCCCCCGAGGAGAACATGACCGTCCCGCGACTCGCCACCGTCTTGACCGGGCCGCTCCCGGAGCTCGAGCGCGGGCTGCTCGCCTCCATGACCTCGATCGAGCACTGGCTGCGCTCCCGGTGGCAGGAGCACGCCGCGCCGTTCTATTGCTCGGTGGACCTGCGGAACAGCGGCTTCAAGCTCGCGCCGGTGGACACGAATCTCTTCCCCGGCGGATTCAACAATCTCAATCCGGACTTCCACCCCTTGTGCGTGCAGGCGACGATGGCGGCGATCGAGAAGGTCTGCCCCGATGCCCGGGGCGCGGTGCTGATCCCGGAGAGCCACACCCGCAACCAGTTCTACCTGCAAAACGTCGCCGTGCTGCAGACCATACTCAGGCACGCGGGGCTCGACGTGCGCATCGGGAGTCTCCTGCGCGAGGTCGCGGGCCCCATCGAGCTCGAGCTCGCGAGCGGCGCCAAGCTCAAGCTCGAGCCCCTCGAGCGCCGCGGCAACCGGCTGGTGGCGGACGGGTTCGACCCGTGCGTGGTGCTGCTCAACAACGATCTTTCCGCGGGCACGCCGGAAATCCTGATGAACCTCGAGCAGGCGGTGCTGCCCCCGCTGCACGCCGGCTGGACGTTGCGCCGCAAGTCGAACCACTTCGAGGCCTACCGCCAGGTGGCCGCGGAGTTCGCGCAGCTCATCAGGATCGATCCCTGGCTCATCAATCCGTACTTCGAGAAATGCGGCAAGATCAATTTCCAGGAGCGCAAGGGCGAGGAATGCCTCGAGGGATACGTTGCGGAGATCCTCGAGGACGTGCGCGCCAAGTACCGCGAATACGGCATCAAGGAAGACCCGTTCGTGATCGTCAAGGCCGACGCCGGCACCTACGGCATGGGCATCATGACAGTGAAGGATCCCTCCGACGTGCGGGACCTCAACCGCAAACAGCGCAAAAAGATGGCAGTGGTGAAAGAAGGCCTCGAGGTGCACGAAGTGATGGTGCAGGAGGGCGTCTACACCTTCGAGAGCGTGGACGACGCGGTGGCGGAGCCGGTGGTCTACCTGATCGACCATTTCGTGGTGGGCGGCTTCTACCGCGTGCACACGCAGCGCGGCAAGGACCAGAATCTCAACGCGCCGGGCATGCAGTTCGCGCCGCTCGCCTTCGCCGCCCCGTGCTCCTCACCCAACCCTGATGATCCAGGCTGCCCGCCGAACCGCTTCTATGCCTACGGCGTCATCGCGCGCCTCGCGCTCCTCGCCGCCGCCATCGAGCTCGAACAGACCGGAACCGCACTTGCGGAACACGCCGCGCCGCGCGCCGCCGCCGGTTCCTGAAGCGCCGGCACGTTCAACCCCGAAAGGCCTTGGCCACAGAGATCACAGAGAACACAGAGACGAAACCGTGATACGTGATCCGCGATCCGCGACCAGATTCAGCACTCATCCCGCATCTCGTATCCCGCATCCGTTAGCACTCATCGGCGTTCATCTGCGGCTCACTCCTTGATGAAGCTCGCCTTCGTCGTCGACCCGCTCGACTCGTTCAAGATCTACAAGGACACGACCTTCGCCATCATGCGCGAGGCGGCCGCGCGCGGGCACGCGCTCTACGCGATGGAGCAGGAGGACCTCACGTGGCGCGGGGGCACGGTCTACGGCAGCGCGCGGCGGCTGCACCTTACGGGCGAGAAGCCGCACTGGCACCGCACCGAGGAGCCCGCGACCGTGCCGCTCAGGGATTTCGGCGCGGTGCTGATGCGCAAGGACCCGCCGTTCGACATGGAGTATGTCTACAGCACCTATCTCCTCGAGCTCGCCGAGGCGGAGGGCGCGCGCGTCTTCAACCGGCCGCGCGGGATCCGGGACTGGAACGAGAAGATGGGCATCGCGCGCTTCACGCGGTTCACCCCGCCGAGCCTCGTGACGCGGCGCGAGCAGCTCGTGCGCGAGTTTCTCGCCGAGCACCGCGACGTGATCCTGAAGCCGCTCGACGGCATGGGCGGCGCCTCGGTGTTCCGCGTGCGGCACGATGACCCCAACGTCAATGTCATCATCGAGACCGTGACGCACCACGGCCGCAAGACCGTCATGGCGCAGCGCTATATTCCGGAAATCCGCGATGGTGACAAGCGCGTGCTCCTGATCGCCGGCAAGCCCGTGCCCTATTGCCTCGCGCGCATCCCGAAGCCGGGAGAGACGCGCGGCAACCTCGCCGTAGGCGCGACGGGCGTTGCGCGCGAACTCACCGCGCGCGATCGCGAGATCGCCGAGACGCTCGGCCCCGCGCTCCAGAAGGAGGGGCTCCTGCTCGTGGGACTCGACGTTGTCGGCGACTATCTCACCGAAGTCAACGTCACCAGCCCCACCTGCTTCCAGGAAATCACCGAGCAGACCGGCTTCAACGTGGCCGGCATGATGCTCGACGCCCTCGAAACGGCACTCGGCTGAGATTCCTCTCAATTCCTGAACCACAAAGGACACAAAGGACGCGAAGGAAGACGGGAAGAAGGACCTTCGCGTCCTTCGTGGTTAAAGATACGGGTCTGCGGCGCCCGGCTGCATGGTGCAGCGCAAAAGGGTAGACTATTGCACTTTCATTACCGGCACTTGGCCAGTTTTCATGGTCGGGATTTTGATCATCACCCACGGCACGCTCGGCGAGAGCCTGATCCATGCCGCGAGCCACGTGCTCAACAAGCGCCCGCCGCGGCTCAAGCAGCTCAGCATCACGGCGCAGGACGACCCCTTCACCCTGCTGCCGCAGGCGCGCGCGCTGGTGAAAGAGCTCGACGAGGGCGACGGGGTGCTGATTCTCTCCGACATGTACGGCGGTTCGCCCGCGAACATCGGCGCCAAACTCATCGTTCCCGGGAGGGTCGAAGGGGTGGCCGGCGTGAATCTCCCCATGCTGATCCGCGTCCTCAATTACCGCGATCAGCCGCTGCAGACCATCGTCGCCAAGGCCGTGAGCGGCGGGTGCGAAGGCGTGGTGCGCATGCCGGCGCTTGTCGTCAATAATGCTGCAACGGGAAGTTGAGATCATCAACAAACTCGGGCTGCACGCCCGGGCCGCGGCCAGGCTGACGCAGGTTGCCGGCCAGTTCAAAAGCGGCGTCTGGCTGAACCGCAACGGCCGCCGCGTCAACGCCAAGAGCATCATGGGGGTGATGATGCTGGCGGCGGCCAGGGGCTCGAAGGTGGTGGTCGAAGCCGAAGGGCCCGACGAGCAGGAAGCGATGAAGGCGGTCACCCGTCTCATCGCCGGCAGTTTCGAGGAAGCCGAGTAAACTCCGGTTCAAGGTTCAAAGTTCAAGGTTCAAAGTTCAAGGTTCAGGGTTATGGGTTTACGGTAACTCGCGGCTCGGAACCCAGGACTTGGAACCTTGAACCCGGAACTCGGAACCTGGAACAGCGAGAGCGCAATGAGTTTCACCATCCACGGCATCGGTGTCTCCGGCGGCATCGCCATCGGCCACGCGCATCGGGTATCGCACGCCAAGCTCGAGGTCACGCGCTACGTGGTGCCGCAATCCCGCGTGCCGGAGGAATCGGCCCGTTTTGATGCCGCGATCCGCAGGGTGCGCGGGGAGCTCGAAGAGCTGCGCGCCAACGTTCCCGCCACCGCGCCGGCGGAATTTGCCGGCTTCATCAACCTGCATCTGATGATCCTCGACGACTCGACGCTGTCGGTCGCGCCGCGCAGGATCATCGAAACCGAGTGCTGCAACGCGGAGTGGGCGCTCAAAGCGCAGATGGACGCCCTGCTCGCGCAGTTCGACGAGATCGAGGACGGGTATCTGCGCGAGAGGAAGCGCGACGTGATCCAGGTGGTGGAGCGCGTGATGAAGGTGCTCTCCGGCCAGCCCGGCTATACCCCGCCCCCGCCCATGCTCGACGCCGAACACGACCTGATCCTGGTCGCCCGCGACCTTTCCCCCGCCGACGTGGTGCAGTTCAAGCAGCACGATTTCGCGAGCTTCATCACCGACCTCGGCGGCACCACCTCGCACACCGCGGTGGTGGCGCGCAGCCTCGCCATTCCCTCCATCGTGGCGCTGCACACCGCGCGGCAGCTGATCCGCGAGAATGAGATGCTGATCGTGGACGGCAGCGAGGGCGTGGTGATCGTGGACCCCGACGAGCCGGTGCTGTCGGAGTACCAGCTGCGCCAGCGCCAGTTCGAGATCGGGCGGCAGAAGCTCAAGCGCCTGAGGGACCGGCGCGCGGTCACGCTGGACGGCGTGCAGATTGATCTGCACGCCAACATCGAGCTGCCGGCGGACGTCGCGGAAGCGAGGGAGAATGGAGCGACCGGTATAGGCCTCTTCCGCAGCGAGTTCCTGTTCCTCAACCGGACCGACCTGCCGGACGAGGACGAGCAGTTCGAGGCCTATCGCAAGGTCGCCGTGGAGATGGACGGAATGCCGGTCACCATCCGCACCTACGATCTCGGCGCCGACAAGCCCGGCGACGAGCCGCAGCGCACCATCACCAACCCGGCGTTGGGATTGCGCGCGATCCGTCTCTGCCTGACCGAGCCGCAGCGCTTCGTTACCCAGCTGCGCGCCATGCTGCGCGCTTCGCACCATGGCAGCATCAACATCCTGATCCCGATGCTCGCCACCGCGGCCGAGGTCGACCAGACGCTCGCGCTCATCCGGCTGGCCAAGCACAGTCTCGATGAGGCTGGCATCCCGTACGATCGCGACGTCAGGGTGGGGGGAATGATCGAGGTTCCGGCGGCGGCGCTGGCGCTCGGAATGTTCATCCGCAAGCTCGACTTCCTGTCGATCGGCACCAACGATCTCATCCAGTACACGCTGGCGATCGACCGCACCGACGACACGGTGGCGCACCTCTACGACCCGTTGCACCCGGCCGTGCTGAGCCTCCTCGCCCACGTCATCATGACCGCGGACAAGGCCAGGGTGCCGGTGGCGTTGTGCGGCGAGATGGCCGGGGACGTATCGCTTACCCGGCTGCTGCTCGCCTTCGGGCTGCGGCAGTATTCGATGCACACCGCGCACCTGCTCGACGTGAAACAGGTGATCCTCAAATCGAGCCTCTCGAAACTCAGGCCGCTGGCGCGCAAGATGTTGCGCACCAGCGACCCGGAAAAGCTCCACGCGCTGCTCGAGCGCCTCAACGCTTGAGGCGCGTTCCGGGTTCCAAGTTCCGGGTTCCGAGTTCCAAGTTCCACGTTCTGGGTTTGTACCTTGAACCTTGAACTTTGAACCTTGAACCTTGAACGTTGAACCCCTGCGGGGCCGATTTGACAATTGGCCCCGCGGCGGGTAACGTTCTACCCGCTTTCCGCCGCGCCGATTTGATTTTCAGCTTGCGGGCGCGTTACAAATCCGGCTAAAGAGAAAACATTTCAGGTTTTTTCCGACCCGGCCCGCGCAAGCTCGCCGGGTTTTGTTTTTTTGCTCTGGGACTCCTGTGGACACGGGCATCTCACCGGGATCGGTAGGCATCGTTACACCGCAGACCGCGAAATTCAGCGAGCCGGTGCGGCTCAAGTGCGGCGCGGCGGTGGACGAGTACGAGCTCGTCTACGAGACCTACGGGACGCTCAACGCCGGGCGCACCAACGCGGTGCTGGCGTGCCACGCCCTCAACGCCGCGCACCACGTCGCCGGCCACTACGCCGACGACCCGGACAACGTCGGCTGGTGGGACAACATGATCGGGCCGGGAAAGCCGGTGGACACCAACCGCTTCTTCGTGGTGGGCGTGAACAACCTCGGGGGCTGCCACGGCTCGACCGGTCCCAAGAGCATCAATCCCAAGACGGGCAAGCCGTGGGGCTCGGACTTCCCGGTGGTGACGGTGGAGGACTGGGTCGCCACGCAGGCGAGGCTGGCCGACTACCTTGGCATCGGCCGGTTCGCGGCGGTGATGGGCGGGAGCCTCGGCGCGATGCAGGCGCTGCAGTGGGCCGTCAGCTATCCCCAACGCGTGCGCCATGCGCTCCTGATCGCGTGCACCCCCAACCTCTCGGCGCAGAACATCGCCTTCAACGAGGTCGCGCGCCAGGCGATCATCACCGATCCCGACTTCCACGGCGGGCACTACTACGAGCACCACGCGCGCCCGACGCGGGGCCTGCGCGTGGCGCGGATGGTCGGGCACATCACCTATCTGTCGGACGACGAGATGGCGAGCAAGTTCGGCCGGCAGTTGAAGCACGGCCGGATCCAGTATTCATTCGAGCCGGAGTTCGAGATCGAGTCCTACCTGCGCCACCAGGGCCGGAGGTTCTCCGAGTATTTCGACGCGAACACGTACCTGCGCATCACCAAGGTGCTCGACTACTTCGATCCGGCGTTCGAGCACGGCGGCGATCTCGCGAGGGCGCTCGCGCCGGCCGCGGCGGGCTTCCTCGTGATCTCGTTCACCACCGACTGGCGGTTCTCCTCCGAGCGCTCGCGCGAGATCGTGAAAGCGCTGCTCCACAACCGCCGCGACGTCACCTACGCCGAGATCGACGCGCCGCACGGACACGATGCGTTCCTGCTTGACGATGCGCGCTACCACCGCCTGGTCGCGGCTTACTTCGACCGTATCGGAGTGGACGTAGCCGTATGAGGAACAGCAACGGCATCCAGCGCGCGGACTTCGCGGCGATCGCCGATTGGGTGCATCCCGGCTCGCGCGTGCTCGACCTCGGCTGCGGCGACGGCACGCTGCTCCAGTATCTCACGCGCAAGCGCGGCGTCACCGGCTACGGCGTCGAGATCGACGACGGGAGCGTGCTCGCGTGCGTGAGCAACGGCGTGAACGTGATCCAGGGCGACCTCGAGCGCGGGCTGTCCGACTTCGAGGACCGCTCGTTCGACTACGTGGTGCTCTCGCAGACGCTGCAGGCGGTGCGAAACAGCGAGCGCATCATCGGCGAGATGCTGCGCGTCGGGCGCGAGGGCATCGTCACCTTCCCCAATTTCGGCTACTGGAGGAACCGGCTGCACGTCCTCGCGGGACACATGCCGGTCTCGGAGAACCTGCCCTACCAGTGGTTCGAAACGCCCAACATCCACCTGTGCACGATCACGGACTTCGAGGACTTCTGCCGCGAGCACGGCGTGCGCATCCTCGAGCGCATCGTGATACGCAACGGCGGCGCGGTGATGTTCCTGCCCAACCTGCTCGGGAGCCTCGCGGTGTATCGTTTTCAGAGAGCGTGACGAAGTGACGAAGTGACGAAGTGACGGCTAAACCTCTCACCGCTGAGGACTCGGAGGACGCGGAGGAAGAACGATAATAAGAGATTCACCGCCAAGGACGCGAAGGACACCAAGGAAGCAGTAATGGGGTAAAACCCTCATCTCTCAGCCGTCCGCCCTCATCCGTCGCAGAGAACCGCCAAGGCGGCTAAGGCGCCAAGCAATTGCAAGCTCGATAAACTAACGACTTCTGGCTTCAGCCCCGCCAGCGCAAGCGCCCACCGCCGACGGTTGCGCGCGCGAGTTTGGCGGCTTCCTCGTCATGCGAGAGGCAACGACTCGCTGGAGTGCGTCACACGGTCGTGCAGTGTGACGAGTTCCGCAGCGCGTTCCTTCGGTCTCCCGCTGCCCACCGTATCAACATAGCGGCAGGTCGCGAAGCGGGCCGAGGCCTGCTCGTAGGCGCCACACCATGCCGCGAAGCGTTGCCGCGCGTCGCCCTCCTCGCGAGGATGCTGACCGGGCGGCAATGGGCAACCGCAACGCCAGGGCTTGGGCGTCAGGCGTGCACGGAAGCTTTGGTGGACGCGGCAAAGGCGCGCAAATGCGGGGTCGGTATCGGTGAGCCGCATCAGTTCTTCGGTGTCGCGTCCTGCCGGATCAAAGTCGCGATCGATCGCGATCGCGCGGAAGCCAGCGGCCGTCCTATACAGCCGAAAGGTAGCGGAGCGTCGAGAGCGCTCCAGGGCTTCGCGGAGCTTCGTCAGTGCTGCGTCGGCCGGGTCGGCACGTCCCGCAGAGAACAGCCGGCGCAGGCGCTGTCCCAAGGTCATCGGCGGGAGGTCGATGTCCAGGAATAACAGGCGCGCCGTATTCAGAACTAAGGCCCCGTATCGATTACGCGTAACAACAGCCGCAGGATGCTCCACGTTCCCCTTGTCAAGGGTCTGTACGATTTCCTCCCGTAGGGGTCGGGTACCGTAGGCGTACTTTTCAGGGAACGGCTCACCGCGGCGAATCCGTTCGAGAAGCCGTTGTAGACGGTTGTTCGCCTCGCGCTCTGCGCTCGGATTGTCACCGCCCCACCCCCAAACCGCCACCCGCAACTCGCGACCGTCTCCGGTCTGGCTGTTGCCTTCGGCTTTGACCCAGTATCGCGGAATCTGCATTTGATCTCGGAAGCGGTCTAACTGCGGTTCAATTGTCTTGCTTTTCCTTGACGTCCATCCTCACCCCCGACCCCTCTCCACACGTGGAGAGGGGAGGCTCGAGCTTCCCCTTCTCGATCCCCTCATCCCCTGGTTCCGATTGGCGCCCGCGTATTGAACGGCGCCGATCTCGTCCGTTCGAACACGCGGAGTTAAACCGGCGCCTTGCGTCCGGCTTTAACTTTTCTTCTTCGCGCCGGATACGCCGCGCCGCTTACTTCGCTGCGTTCTGGCGCTTGAGGACATGCTTCCAACCGAGCAGGCGCTCATCGGCCGTCACCAAGGTTGCCCGATGCACGATCGCGCTCGCGGCGATGAACCGGTCGGCCGGGTCGCCGGGGAGCCCGTCGAGGCCCGCCGCAAGGACCGCGATCTCGCCGGTCAGCGCAATCTCGTTCACTCCCGCATCGAGCAGGCGTGCGCGCAGGTCCGCCGGCGGCATCAAAGCCTGCAGCCGGCCCTTAGCGATGAGCATCGCGACTTCCCAGAAGCTGATCGAGGCTACCGCGAGGCGGTCGGCAGCCAAGGCCTCGCTCGCCAGCGCACGGCTGCGCTTACCGAGCGAAGCGCTGTCAGTCGCCAGCCAGATCACCGCGTGGGTATCGAGCAGCACTGTCATTTCAGGGCGTTCCAGTCCGCTCCAACCGGCGAAATGATGTCGCCCTTGATGATCAGCCTGTCCTTCCAGACAACCGGCGAAATGATGTCGCCCTTGATGATCAGCCTGTCCTTCCAGACACCGGCCGGGTTTTCTGCCCGCGGCCGGTGCGGGCGCAACTCGGCGACTGGCTTGCCGTTCTTGGTAACCAGCACGGGCTCGCCGGTGCGCGCCACTTCATCCATGAGGGCAAGGCACTTCGCCTTGAATTCCGAGGCTTTGACTTTCTGCATGGTTGCATCCCAAATGTGACTATGGACATGACCATGGTCATGGTAAGCGCGGCTAGACGATATTGCAAGTTTCCGCACTGCCGATGGTTTCGGCTTGCTCCGCGCTCATTGCGGTGAGAGGTTATTGTTTTCGCCCGTCCTTGGCGTCTTGGCGCCTTGGCGGTTCAATTTTGATCTTGTATTTCTTGGCGTACTTGGCGTCTTGGCGGCTAATTTCCGATTTTATTGCGAAGCAACCCGATCCCCACGACCTCGGTCTCCAGCACGTCGCCCGGCTTCAGGAATTCCGGCGGCGTGCGCGCGTTGCCGATTCCGGCCGGCGTGCCGGTGGCGATGATGTCGCCGGCCTCCAGCGTCAGCCCCAGCGACAGCTCGGCGACGACGCGCGGCAGCTTGAAGTACATATAGCTCGTGTTCGAGTCCTGCTTGACGACGCCGTTGACGCGCGTGATGAGGCGCAGATTGTTGGGGTCGGGAACCGCGTCAGCCGTGGCGATCCACGGACCCATCGGGCAGAAGCCATCGAGGCTCTTGCCCTTGAACCACTGGTTGTGCCTGCGCTGCAGGTCGCGCGCCGAAACGTCGTTCACCACGGTGTAGCCGAAGATGTGCTTCATCGCATCGGCCTCGGCGATGTTCCTGCCCCCCGGCCCGATGATGACACCGAGCTCGACTTCCCAGTCGATGCGCTCCGAGACTTTGGCGTCGAAGGGGATCGGGTCATAGGGGCCATTGACCGCGGTTGCGGCCTTGGAGAAGAAGGCGGGATGTTCGGGCAGCTCGACCTTCTGCGCGCGGGTCTTTTCCCCCTCCTTAAAGTGCTCGAGATAGTTCCAGCCGACGCAGAAGACGTTCTTGCGCGGATGCGGTATCGGCGCGGCGAGCCTCACCTTGTCGAGCGGCGCCGTCTCTTTCGCCTTCGCCGCGACGTCGCGCAGCCAGACGAGTGCCTTCTCACCCGCGGCGATCAGCGAAATCATGTCCGCCGGATCGAACGGCGGCTTGCCGCCCCCGCGCGTGAGGTCTATCAGCTGGTTGCCGTCGCGCAGCAGCCCCACACGCGGGGATTCGCCAGCGCTCGGCGCAAATGTTACGAGTCGCATTGCTTCCTCCCCTTTTAAAGGCCGTGAATAGTCATCGGAATGAGGCGAGCGGCTGAATTCGATTTATAATTCTCGCGTCACGATAATCGATTTCTTTTCAGCAAGTCAATCCAGTTGAACGATCGAGGCCGGACATGGAACTAGGCTCGCGCGCCTTCGAGGCGAAGGACATCGAGGAAGCCGTCGAGCTCTGCTACCGGCAGGGCTGGACCGACGGGCTTCCGGTGGTGCCGCCCACCCGTGGCGCGATCGAGCGCATCCTCGCCTATCTGGGACGCGACCCCAGGGAAGTCATCGGCATCATCCCGCCGCGCAACGGCGTCGCCACGGTCGAGAAGATCGCGATCAACTGCGTGATGGCGGGCTGCCAACCCGAATACGTGCCCGTGGTGATGGCCGCCGTCGAGGCGATGCTCGAGGAGCCTTTCAACCTGAACGGCGTGCAGACCACGACCCACTGCTGCGCGCCGCTGCTGATCGTGAGCGGCCCGGCGGTGAAGACGCTGGGCTTCAACACCCGGGAAGGCGCCTTCGGCCACGGATCGCGCGCGAATGCGACGATCGGCCGCGCGGTGCGCTTGGTCCTCTGGAACCTCGGCGGGGGCTTCCCCGGGGAGCCCTGCAAGACCACGCACGGCCACCCCGGCTATTACAGCTTCTGCATCGCCGAGGACCAGGACTCGAACCCATGGGAACCGCTGCACGTCGAGCGCGGCTTCAAGCCCGGGGATACGGTCGTCACCGTCACTGCGACCGAGGCGCCGCACTCGATCACCAGCGGCGCCGGCTACAGCCCCGCCGAGGACGTGCTCTTCGTGCTGGCCGACGCCATCGCCGTGCTCGCGAGCGCCAACTCGAACGGCGGCGACATGGTGCTCGCGCTGGGCCCGATGGCGGCGAAGAACCTCGCCGACGCCGGGCTCGCCAAGGCGGACGTCAAGCGCGAGATCATGCGCCAGGCCACGCGCCCGGTGCGCGACATGAAGCGCCGCCGCTCCCTCGCCGCGACGCACCCGATGCACTGGAGCAAGGTGGTGGATCCGAGCGACGATGAAGCGCGCGCGCCGTTCGTGCGCAGCCCGGAGAACCTCATCATGCTGACGACGGGGGGCTGGGGTTCCGGCGGCGGCTTCTGTTCCCTGTGTCCCGGCTGGGGACCGCCCGGCGGGTACACGGTGAGCAGGCGTGTGCAGTTCCCCGATGAGCCGCCGATGAACGCCGATAGACGCCGAAATCTTTCAACGCAAAGACGCCGAGGACGCAAATGATACGGGCTCGAGTGTCCCGAGTCGCTAGTTCGTTGATAGATCGGTCGCCCAGCCAATGTCCTTCGCATCACAAAAGTGCCGAAATTGGCGCCAGACGCGAAGCAAACTGCAGTCAGGTTGGACACCTGACGAGGATTTGCGACACAGTATGGCGTCAATTGTCGGCATCTTTTGTTCAGCGAATTAGCGACTCGGGACACTAGGTCACAGGAGATAGACATGAGCATCCGGCTCTACGATCCGGCGGGCAAAGTGGAAGCGGTCCGCAAGGACAGGGAACGCACGCTCGCCAGCCTCAAAGGGAGGAAGGTGGGCTACCTCTTCAACCAGCACGCCTCGGCGCTCACGTTCTGGAAGGCGCTCGAGCGCGAGGTCGAGGGAAGACTCGAGCCCTCGTCAGCGCATCGCGTCTACAAGACCAACACCTGGGCGAGCGTCGCGCAGGCCGACGCGGACCGCCTGATCGCGGAGACCGACTACGCCCTGGTCGGCGTCGGGGCCTGAGGGTCCTGCACCTCCGCCGCCGTGCGCGACGGAATCATACTCCACCAGGCGGGGCACCCCGTCGTCGTGCTGGTCCACGACTTTTTCGAGCGCGCCGCCCGCGCGCAGGCCCAGGCGCTCGGCCTGCCCGAGCTGAAGATCTATATCTACCCGCAGTACAAACCGGGCGAGCCCGACGCCGTGGAGGAAGCCAAGGCGGCCAGGGCGGCCGAGGAGCTGCCGCAGATGCTCGAGCAGCCGCGCGAGACTAGCGCGCCGGTTCGGCCTGGGGGGCGAGCGCGAGTTGCCCGCGCAGCAGCCACAGCAGCCACAGCCCCGGCAGCGCCGCGACGAAGGTGATGAAGAAAAAGTTCGCCCAGCCGAACGCGGCGACGAGCTCGCCGGTCACCGGCCCGAACAGCACGCGCCCGAGCGAGGCGAGCGCCGAGAGCAGCGCGTACTGCGTCGCGCTGAAGGCGACATTGCACAGGCTCATCGCCAGCGCGACGAAGGCGGCGGTCCCCATCCCGCTCGCGAGATTCTCGAACCCCACCGCGAACACGAGCCACGCATAGCTCGTCCCGGCCCAGGCGAGGAACATGAACGAAAGGTTGGAGATCGCCTGGAGCAGCCCGAACCACATCAGCGCCCGGTAGAGGCTCATGCGCGTGAGCAGCGTCCCGCCTACCAGGGCGCCCACCACCAGCGACGCAAACCCCAGCCATTTGTTGATGATGCCGACGTCAGTGAGTGTGAAACCGACGCCGCGAATCAGGAACGCGGTGGTGAGGGTCCCGGCGAGCGCGTCGCCCAACTTGTAGAGCATGATGAGCCCGAGCAGCTGAACCGCGCCGGCGCGGGTGAAAAAATCCTTGAGCGGCTCGATCACCGCCGCGCGCAGGGTGGCGGGCACCGCCGGCGGCAGCGCCGGCTCGGGCGCCCACAGCGCGGAGCACACCCCGATCAGCATCAGCGCCGCCATCGCGACGTAAGTCGGCCGCCAGCCGATCTGATCGGCCAGGATCAGCGCGAGCCCCCCGGACACCAGCATCGCGACGCGGTACCCCAGCACGCCGACCGCCGCGCCCACCCCGCGCTCGGGCACCGTCAGGATGTCGGTGCGGTAGGCATCGACCACGATGTCCTGCGAGGCGGAGACGAAGGCGACCCAGAGCGCGACCAGCCCGAGCAGGAGGAGCGAATCGTCGGGCGACGTCGCCGCCATGCCCAGCATGCCCGCGACCAATGCCGCCTGGGTCATCACGATCCAGCCGCGGCGGCGCCCGAGCCACGGCGGAACGAAGCGGTCCATGAGCGGCGACCAGAGGAATTTCAAAAGGTACGGCACGCCGATCCAGGAAAACCACGCGATCGTCTTGATGTCCACGCCGCTGACCGTGAGCCACGCCTGCAGCGTGCTGCCGGTCAGCGCGAGCGGCAGCCCGGAGGCAAACCCGAGCAGCAGCACGACCGCGACGCGGCGGCTGCGGAAAACCTCGAGATACGGCGCGAGTGAATTCATGTCCTAACCGCAAAGACGCGAAGACGCGAAGGAAACGCAAAGAAACATTATTATCCTCTGCGGAATCTTTGCGCCTTTGCGCCTTTGCGGTTAATCGATTTTGTAATCGTAATCGATCGTGAGGGGCGCGTGGTCCGAGAAGCGCTGCTTCTTGTAGATCGCCACCCGCTTCCCGGTCGCGGCAAATTTCGGCGTCGCGATCTGGTAGTCGATGCGCCAGCCGACGTTCTTGGCCCACGCCTGGCCGCGGTTCGACCACCACGTGTACTGCTCGGGGCGGGGATCGATGCGTCGGAACACGTCTACCCAGCCGAGCTCATCGAACACGCGCGTGAGCCAGGCGCGCTCCTCCGGAAGAAAGCCGGAATTTTTCCGGTTGCCGCGCCAGTTCTTGAGGTCGATCTCCTGGTGCGCGATGTTCCAGTCCCCGCACAGCAGGATCTCGCGGCCCTCGGCCGCGAGCTCCTCAAGGTGCGGAAAGAACTGATCCATGTACCTGAATTTGATCGCCTGCCGGTGCGGGCCGCTCGAGCCCGAGGGCAGGTACACGGAAATCACGCTCAGGGGCCCGAAGTCGGCGCGGAGATACCGGCCCTCGCCGTCGATGTCGCGGATGCCGGTGCCTTCGATCACGCGGTCGGGCGCGCGCCGGCAATAGAGTCCGACGCCGCTGTACCCCTTTTTCTCCGCGTAGTGGAAGAACCCCTGGAAGTTTCCCGGCTCGCGCATCTCCGGACTCACGTCCGCCGCCTGCGCCTTGAGCTCCTGCACGCACACGACGTCCGCGCGGCTCCGCCCCGTCCACTTGAAGAAGCCCTTGCGCGCGGCCGAGCGGATGCCGTTGAGATTCAGCGTTATAATTCTCATGGGTTCTAACCAACAGGATCGTGCCCTCGGCTCATTCGACCGGACGCGCCCGGCGCGCGCCGGTCAATTCGCCAGTTCAGAATTGACACTTCCACATGGCGTCGGACTTCCGGCAAGAATTCATCCGCTTCACGATCGAGCAGAAGGTGCTGCGCTTCGGTGAGTTCAAGACCAAGGCGGGACGCCTGTCGCCTTATTTCTTCGATGCCGGGCTGTTCCATGACGGCGCGGCGCTGAAACGGCTGGCCCAATTCTACGCGAAAGCCATCCTCGCCGGCGGCGTCGAGTTCGACATGCTCTTCGGCCCGGCCTACAAGGGGATCCCGCTGGTCGCGGCGGTGGCGATCGCGCTGGCGGACACCGGCCGCAACGTGCGCTACAGCTTCAACCGCAAGGAGGTGAAGGACCACGGGGAAGGCGGCGGCGTGATCGGCGCACCGCTTTCGGGCGGCGTGCTGATCGTGGACGACGTGATAACGGCCGGCACTTCGGTGCGCGAGTCTGTCAACCTGATCCGGGCCTCGAACGCTATACCCAGGGGGGTGGTGATCGCGCTCGACCGCATGGAGCGCGGAAGCGGTAATTTGTCCGCGGTGCAGGAAGTGCGCAGCCGCTATAATATTCCGGTGATCAGCATCGCCACGCTCGACGATCTGATGGAGTATCTGAAGGCCGATCCGCAGCACGCGCAGCATCTGGCAGCGTTCGGCCGCTATCGCGAACAGTATGGAGTCACGGCTCATGCCTGAAACCGCTCGCGCATTGCTCGCCGCGCTGCTCACCTCGACACTGGCGATGCCGTTCGCCGGGCCCGCGTCGGCCCAATCCAAGGGCGGAAGCGGCAAGATCATCTGCTGGAAGGACAAGTCCGGCAAGGTGGTCGGCTGCGGGGACACCGTTCCGCCGGAGTATCAGGAAAGCGCGACCAAGGAGCTCGACCGGCGCGGCGTGACGCGCGGCACCACCGAGTCGGCGGAGGATGCGGCCAAGCGCAAGGGGCGGGAGCAGGAACTTGCCAAGCAAAAAGCCGAGGAACAGAAGAAGCGCGCCGAACAGAGGCGCCAGGACTCGGCGCTGCTCGCGACCTACACGAGCGAGAATGAAATCGATCAGAAGCGCGACCGCGAGCTGCAGCTGGTGGAGCTGCAGGTCAGCCAGCTGCAGGTGTCCCTCAGTAATGCAATCGACCGCCACAACGACGCCAAGGTGCGCAGCGACCTCGCGCAAAAGGACACGAGACTGGCACACCCCTCGCTACAGGATGAGCTTGCCAAGGCCGAGTCCGAGAAACAGGGAATAGAACAAAGCATCGCGGGCAAGGAGAAGGAAAAAGAAGACATCCGCAAACGCTACGCGGAGCAGAAGAAGCGCTACCTCGAGCTGAGGGGCGGCGGCGGTGAGCCTGCCCCGGCGGCAAAGCCCGCGCCTTCCGCCGCGGCAGCGCCCGCGAAAAAATGAGGCGGAACTGGGCGCTTGGGGCTAGGGGCTAGGGGCTTGTGGCCTTAACACCGACTCCCGAATCTCGCTTTTTTCAGCTACGAGTCCCGAGCCCCGATAACCGAGTCCCGAATTTCGGCTAGCGGGCTAGCCCGCTAGCTTCCGTTTCAGGATCTCGCTCACCTGCTGGGGATTGGCCTTGCCCCGGGTCGCCTTCATCACCTGGCCGACGAGCGAATGGAACGCCTTATCCTTGCCGGTGCGGCAGTTCTCGACCTGCTTAGGATTTGCGGCGATTATTTCACCGCAAATCCTTTCCAGTTCCCCGCTGTCCGAGATCTGCTTCAGGCCCCGTTTCTCCACGACGGAATAAGCATCCATTCCCTCATCCCACATCGCGTCGAAAACTTCTTTCGCTGCGCGCCCCGAAATAGTCTTGTCAGCAATTAGTTTGAGCAACCCGGCGAGGCGCTCACTACTTACCGGTGTCTGGTGTATTTCCAAACCGGCTCGATTGAGCGAAGCTACAAACTCATTTAAAACCCAGCTCGCGCCAAGCTTGTAAAGTCCTGCTAGCTGCGTGACGAGCGTCTCGTAAAACTCGGAAAGTTCCCGTGACTGTGTCAGCAGGCCAGCCTCGTACGCAGATAGCCCATATTTATCTTGGTAACGTCTTTGCCTCGCTTGCGGTAGCTCGGGCAAGTCACTTTTTATTTTCCCGATCCACGATTCGGATATTTCCAGCGGTAAGAGGTCCGGATCGGGGAAATAACGGTAGTCATGCGCGTCTTCCTTGATGCGCATCGAGCGCGTCTCGTCCCGTTCCGCATCATAGAGCCGGGTTTCCTGCACGATGGCGCCGCCGTCCTCGAGGACTTCGATCTGGCGCTTCACTTCGAACTCGATCGCGCGCTCGAGGAAGCGGAAGGAGTTCAGGTTCTTGATCTCGCAGCGCGTGCCGAGCTTGCCGGAGCCGGCGGGCCGCACCGAGACGTTGGCGTCGCAGCGGAACGAGCCCTCCTGCATGTTGCCGTCGCAGATGCCGATCCAGCGCACCAGCGCGTGCAGCGCCTTGGCGTAATCCACCGCTTCCCGCGCGCTTCGCATGTCGGGCTCGGAGACGATCTCGAGCAGCGGAGTGCCGGCGCGGTTGAGGTCGATCGCGGTGAAATCGTGAAAACCCTCGTGCAGCGACTTGCCGGCGTCCTCCTCGAGGTGCGCGCGGGTGAGCCGCACCGTCTTCTCCCCGCCCTCAACCATAATGGCGAGCCCGCCCCCCTGCACGATCGGCGTCTCGAATTGGCTGATCTGGTAGCCCTTCGGCAGGTCCGGGTAGAAATAATTCTTGCGGGCAAAGATCGAGCGGCGGTTGATCTT
>JACPEF010000243.1 GCA_016183675.1 Betaproteobacteria bacterium | reverse complement strand
TCGTCGAGCAGCGTATTGACGCGTGGCAGCGTCTCGGCCACCGCTGCGTCCGACGCGGACCGGGCCGCGCCGCCGATCTGCTCGGCGCTTCTCGCCATGCGCTCCAGCGTATCCGCGCGCCGGGTGAGCTCGACCGTGAGCTGGTTCATGCTGGCGAGCAGCGTGTCGGCCCGCGCCAGCGCCTTGCGCGCATCGTCGGTGAGCGGAGCCGCGTTTTTCACCGCGGGCTCGAGCTTGACCGCAAGCTCGCCGATGCGATGGGTCGCCCCCTCCAGGCTCGAGAGCGTCCTCAACAGTTGCTTTTGGTTGTCCTCGCTCAGCAGCGCACTGAGCCGCCGGGCCACATGGCTGGCATCGGAAACGAGGTCTTTGCCCGCCCCCGAAAGGTCATCGAGGAACGACTGCCGCACCGGGATGCGGGTTTCCCCCGAGGCGTCCGCCACCAGGCGCTCGGGCTTGTCGCCGTCGTCATTGAGCTCTACGTACGCGAGACCGGTGATTCCCTGATACGCAAGCTGCGCGTACGTTCCGCGCGTGATCGGCGTCCCGGGGTCCACGGCGATATCGATCAAGATCAGCCGAGGATCCTCGCGGTCGAACTTGATGCTCTCGACCTTGCCGACCTCGACCCCGCGGTAGCGCACGGTCGCCTCCGGGTTAAGGCCGGAAACGTTGAACTCCGAGACGAGCAGATAGCTCGCGCGTTCCACGTGCTCGCCGCTAAGCCACACCGCGGCGGCAACCAGCGCCACGGTCAACACGATTACGAACAAACCCGCCCCAAGGGCGTAGGCTCGGCTTTCCATGCTGTCCTCATAGCAAAGTTGTAGACCGACTGCAAACCCGGCTTCATGCTCGAGCGATCCCCGGCAGGGGCTCTTTCGCGGCCTGCAGCGCCCGCCTGCCGCGATCGCTGAGGAAAAAGTTGCGAATGAACGGGTGCTCTTTTGCCACGACCTCGCTCAACGCGCCGACGGCGACCAGACGCTGCTCGACGAGCACGGCCACCCGGTCGCTCAAAGCCACCATCGCGTCAAGATCGTGGGTGGCGAGCACCACAGTGAGCCTGAGCTCCCGGTGCAAAGCTTCGATCAGCTTGACCACGGCCTCGCTGCGGTCGGGATCAAGCCCCGCAGTCGGCTCGTCGAGGAAAAGCAGTTCCGGCTCCAGCGCGATCGCACGCGCCAGCCCGACACGCCTTACCATGCCGCCCGAAAGCTCCGCCGGCATCTTGTTTGCGTGTTTTGCTTCAATGCCGACCATTTCCAGCTTGAGCACGACCACGTCACGGATCATCTCCTCGTCGAGCTGCCGCCGCTCGCGCAGCGGCAGCGCCACGTTTTCGAACACGCTCAGTGCGCTGAACAGCGCGCCCCCCTGGAAAAACACGCCCCAGCGGTTGCGCGTGCGCGCCAACTCCGCGGGCTCCGCAGCCTGCAGCGAGTGCCCGAAGACGCGCACCTCGCCGCGCGTGGGCGTCTCCAGGCCCAGCATCTGCCTGATCAATACGGTCTTGCCGCTGCCCGATCCGCCCACCAGCACAAGTACCTCGCCGCGGTGCACAGACAGGTCGATGTCCCGGTGCACCACGGTCTCGCCAAAGCAGGTCCAAAGACCGTTGATCTCGACGATGCATTCGTCATTCATCGCGTCAATCCGATGCCGGAAAAAATCACCGCGAAGATGGCATCGACCACGATCACCACAGTGATCGCGGCGACCACCGAGGCGGTCGCGCCCGCTCCCAGGCTTTCGGTGTTCGGGCGAATTCTCAGCCCGAAGTGGCAGGCAATCAACGCAATGAGCACACCGAACACCGCGCCCTTGCCGATCCCCAGCCAGAGGTTGGCGAGCGGCACGACGTCCGGCAGGCGCGAGAGGAAAAAGCGGTAGTCGATCTCGAGCTGGATCTGCGCCGCCAGCATGCCGCCGACCAGCGCGATGGCGTTCGTCCACAGCACGAGCAGCGGGAGCGCGATCCCCAGCGCCACGACCTTCGGCAGGATCAGCCGGCGCGTAGGCGAGATGCCCATTACCGCGAGCGCGTCCAGCTCCTGGGTGACGCGCATCACACCGAGCTGGGCGGTCATCGAAGAGCCGGAGCGCCCTGCGACCAGAATGGCAGCGAGCATCGGGCCGAGCTCACGCAAAATGGCGATGCCCAGGATGTTGACGATGTAGATGTCGGCCCCGAACAGTTGCAGCTGGCGCGCGGAAAGGTAGCTGAGCGTCACGCCGATCAGGAAGCCCACCAACGCCGTGATGGCGAGGGCCTGCGCGCCGGTCCTGTAGAGGGTGGCCGAAATCTCGCGCCAGGGAATCCGCGAAGGGTGCCGCGCCAGGTTGGCCACGTCCAGCAGCAGGTGACCGAGCAGTTGCACGATGCCCGCAAGATGTTCCACCAGTGCAAGCACTCCGCGGCCCAAGCCCACCAGCGGCGCAGCGCGATCCCCGCTCTCGGGTGGTGCGGGCCGGTCAGGCACCAGCGCGAGGTGCTCGAACAGCGCTTCGTGCTCCGGCCGCAGCGAAAGCTGTGGCGCGCGCTTGCGGCCCCACGTGCGCCACAGCAGCAGCGCGCCGGCGTGATCGAGCATGGTGACTGCGCTGAGATCCCAGTGGCTGCGTGCGTCGCGCGCGCACGCGGTGAGTTGCGGCTTGAGCTCCCCCAGCCGCTGCTCGAGGGCGGCGAGATTCCAAACGCCGTAGAGCTCGACGCGCACCGCTCCGTCCGCAGCCGACGCCTGCCGCAGTTGCGGCGCATTCGTCGGTAAAGCGGCGGCTTCGGGCATGGCGAGCGCTCTTTCTTATATGGGGCCAGCGCGAGGAGGGTGTCTCCCGGATATAGCTACCTGATTGGGAAGCGTTTTTTAATGCTATAGGCATCCCATGAGCCTGTCAAAACCGAATGCAAGGGCTTGCTTATTTATTGCACTGCAGAAAAATTTTATGGAAAACCCATTGACATGCCAGTTTTTGGACATATAATGACGATTGTGCGTTGCAGCAAACTAAGCAGTGAATGTTTGCAACCTCGTGATTCGTAAACAGTTTTCTTTGAAAGGAGTCTGACGATGTATCAAGCACCTGAGCAACTGGTAGCACTCAACAAGGCCCATCTCGAAGTGGCCGCGAAGTTCGCCGGCATCGCGCTGGAAGGCGCCGAGCGCCTGTTCGAGCTGCAACTCAAGGCCGCCAAAGCCGCGTTCACCGACACCGTGGAAGGCGCGAAGGCGCTTGCTGCGGTCAAGGACCTGCAGCAGCTGGCCGCCCTCAAGGACAACCTGGCGCAGCCTACCATCGAGAAGGCGACCGCCTATGCACGCAGCGTTTACGATGTGGCCGCAACGACCCAGGCCGAGTTCGGCAAGATCATCGAAGAGCAGATCGCGGAGTTCAACAAGCAGACCGTGGCCGCGCTCGACAAGATGGTGAAGACCGCTCCGGCGGGCTCCGAGGTCGGCATTGCCACGCTCAAGTCGGCGATCGCCGCGGTCAATTCCGGGTACGACAACCTGTCCAAGGTCGCCAAGCAGATCTCGGAAGTGACGCAGTCGAACTTCGAAGCCGTCGCCAAGCAGGCGGTGAACGGCGGAAAGAAGGCGAAGAAAGCTTAAACCGGACGCAAGACGCCGGTTTAACTCCGCGTGTTGGAGCGGACAGCCAGACTGCCGCTCAACACGCGGTCGGCGCCACCATCAAGAAGCCCCGGAAATCCCGGGGCTTTTTTTGCGGCCCGAGGGCGGTGAACGCGGAACCCGAGCCAGCCGGTCGCTTTCCGTTCATCATTCATCGTTCATCATTCCGCATTCCGGCTTTCCGACCACGGGAAGCCGAGGGAACTCACCCCTTGCTTCAAGGCCGCGATCGCGCCCTGCACCTCTTCCGGGGCGCCGCGCACGCCGAGCTCGATGTGACGGTCCGGCTCCAGGCGCGGCAGGCTGAACACCTTGATGCGGTGAAAGCGGGTCTGGCAATCGTTCATCAGCTCGATCAGCTGGCTCTCGCCCGCCCCGCGCACGATGATCGAGGATTCGGAGACGCTGCCCGGCGCGAACGAGTCGCGGTAGTGCGTATCGAGTACCCAGTCGAGCATCGGCCATGCCATCTCCGGAAATCCCGGCAGGAAATGATGGCGCCTGAAGCTGAAGCCGGGAATGCGGTTGTAGGGGTTGGGGATGATTTCGGAGCCTTCCGGGAACTCGCCCATCATGAGCCGCTGCGGCGTTACGCCTACGGGGTCCTTCGCGAAGCGTGCCCGGATCTCGGCTTCCGCCTGCGGATGCAGCCTGAGCGCGACACCGGCCGCGCGCGCCGCCGCTGCCCGCGTATGGTCATCGGGGGTGGCGCCGATGCCGCCGAAGCTGAGCACCACGTCCTTCCCCGCCAGGGTGCGGCGAAGCGCCTCGGTGATCACCTCGGGGTCGTCGCCCAGGTACTGGCACCAGGCGAGCGCCAGGCCGCGCGCGCCCAGCGCCTCGATCACCCTGGCCTGGTGCTTGTCCGCGCGCTTTCCGCTCAGGATCTCGTCGCCGATGATGATCGCCCCAAACCGCATTCGCGAATGTTGAATGTCAAATTTTGAGTGTTAAGTGGAGGACTGCGTCTGCGGGAAACAATTCAACACCCATCATTCAACACTCAATATTACATCCACAGCATCACCTGTGGATGTAGGACTCGAGCTGCTTGATGGTCTGTTCCTGATCGGCGATCACTTCCTTCACCATGTCGCCGATCGAGAGCAGGCCGATCAGCCGGTCGCCCTCCGTCACCGGCAGATGGCGGATGCGCTCGTTGGTCATGAGCGCCATGCAGTTCTCGACGGTCTGGCCGGGCTGCACGGTGATCACCTTTTCGGTCATGATCTCGCGCACCGGTATGTCGTGCGGCGACTTCCCGTGCAGGATCACCTTGCGGGCGTAATCGCGCTCGGAAATGATCCCGGCGAGCTTGCCGTCCTCGATCACCACCAGCGCGCCCACGTCCTTCTCGGCCATGAGCTTGAGCGCGTCGAGCACGCGCGCGTCAGGCGCGATCGAGTAGACCTCCCTGCGCTTGCCCTGCAGCAGTTGCATCAGGGTTTTCATCGTGACCTCCTAAGAACCTCTAAGCCAGCGTCCTCGCCGGCGCGTCGTTGCGGTCCCAGTGTAGCCAAATTCAGGACCGCAATAAAGACGTCGGTCACTACTCAGGATCGGGGCCGTTCTCGCTGCGGCGCGGGCGCAGCGCCTGCACGCTCGCACGCCGGCCCACCCCGCCCGGCTGCTGCAGGATGCTCGTGACGATGTCTGCCGGTACCGGTGCGCTGAAGTAGTTTCCCTGCATCTCCTCGCAGCCCAGATCGTGCAGGAATTCCCACTGCTCGCGCGTTTCCACGCTTTCGGCGGTAACGCGGATGCCCAGGCTGTGCGCCATCGCCACCACCGCGCGCGTGAGTGCCGCCGCATCGGCGCTGCGCGGCAGGTCCAGGATCAGCGAACGGTCGATCTTCACGCAGTCGATCGGCATGCGCTTGAGGTAGTTGAGTGACGAGAGGCCGGTGCCGAAGTCGTCGATCACCAGGCGCACGCCGAGCTCCTTCAATTGGGCGAGCAGCTTCTCGGCGCGGTCCGGATTGCGGATCACCATGGCCTCGGTGATCTCGAGTTCGAGCCGGACGGGGTCCACTCCCGATTGGTGCAGGGCTCCGCGCACCACCTGGATCAGGCTTTCCTGAGCCAACTGCCGATGCGAGAGGTTGACCGCCGCGCGCAGGACGGGCAGCCCCAGTTCTCGCCACGCGCGCAACTGCCGGCAGGCCGTGTGAATCACCCACTCCCCGATGACCGTGATCAGGCCCGCGTCCTCCGCCACCGGCACGAACTCGGCGGGGCCGATCACGCCCTGCGTTGGATGCTGCCAGCGCACCAGCGCCTCCACGCCCGTGATCTGCCCGTCGCGCATGCTGACCTTAGGCTGGTAGAGCAGCAGCAACTCGTTGCGCTCGATCGCGCGCCGCAGGTTCGACTCGAGCGAAAGGCGCTCGACCAGGTGTACGTTCATCTGCGGCGCGTAGAAGCGGAAATTGTTCTTGCCCTGCTCCTTGGCGCGGTACATGGCGATGTCTGAGTGGTTGACAAGGGTCTGCGCGTCCTTGCCGTCGTCCGGGTACGTGCTGATGCCGAGGCTCGCCGTCACCTGGCATTCCTGCCCCTGCAGGAGGAAGGGCCTGGCGACGGTCTCGAGAACCTTCTTCGCCACCTCCCCGATCTGGCCCGGCTCGCCGAATTCCTCGATCAGCACCACGAACTCGTCCCCGCCCATGCGC
This sequence comes from Betaproteobacteria bacterium, assembly GCA_016183675.1. Lineage (GTDB taxonomy): Bacteria > Pseudomonadota > Gammaproteobacteria > Burkholderiales > SG8-41 > SG8-41. Next base: position 4,822 of record JACPEF010000243.1, on the reverse strand, counting down.
GCGATCACGTCGCCTTCACGCAGGGTCGCGCGCAGGCGCGTGGCAATCTCGGCAAGCAGCGCGTCGCCGGCGTTGTGCCCGAGCGTGTCGTTGATGACCTTGAAGCCGTCGAGGTCGATGAACAGGATCGCGACGCTGCGTTCGAAGCGCTGCGCCTGGGCGACCGCCTGCTGCAGGCGCTGGTTGAACATGCCGCGGTTGAACAGCCCCGTGAGCGGGTCGTGGCTCGCGAAGAACTGCAGGTTGGTCTCCGCCTGCTTGCGGGCGATGAACTGGCCGATCTGGATGCCGACGGTGTGTGCGACCTCCACCACCCGCTCGTCGCGCAGGCGCGTGCCGCGCCCGAAGAACTCCATCACGCCGTAGAACTCGCCGCCCACGAGGATCGGGAAACCGAAGCCGTGCTGCAGGCCGGCCTCGAGCGCAAACTCGCGCCGCCGCAGCGTCGCCTCCTGCGCCACGCTGGTAATCCAGCACGGGGTGCTGGTCGCCCACACGCGGCGGTTGAGCCCGCCGGGCAGTCCCGGGGTCTCGACCCGCGCCGCGCTCAAGAGGCGGAACTCCTCGACCTTGGGGTCCGCGACGCACCACGTCTCGGCGCAGCGCATCACCTGATCCTTGTTGTCCACCACCCACCGCGCGCCGTAGGCGAAGCCCAGGCTCTGGCACATGGCGTGGATCACGCGCGGCATCACCTCCTCGAGGCTGCGCGCGTCCGCCAGCAGCAGCGTCACCGCGGTCTCCAGGTCCTGCCGCTGCTCGGCGCGCTTGCGCTCGGTGACGTCGGCGACGATCGTGAGATAGCCCGCCGCCTTGCCCGAACTGTCGTGCACGGGCGCGGCGGATATGCTGACGCTCACCGGGGTGCCGTCTTTGCGGATGCGCACCCCTTCGACGTCGGCGAAGGTTTCGCCCCGCAGGATGAGCTCGCGGTTGCGCACCCCCTCCTGCTCGCGTCCCGGGGGAAACAGCGGAGCGGTCTTGCCGAGCAGCTCCTTCTCGGTGAAGCCGAACAGGCGCTCGGCCGCAGCGTTCCATTTCTCGACGCGTCCCTCCGCGTCGCGCACGATGATGGCGAGCGGAGAGGCTTCGATCAGCGCCTCGAATTTCTCCTTGGTCTGCCGCTGCACTTCCTCGGAGCGCTGCTGCGCGGCGATGCGCCCGGAGAGCTCGCGGTTCGTCTGCGACAGCCGTTCCACCAGCGAGGCGTTCTGGAACCTGAAGCGCAGCGACTCGCGCACCATCTCGGAGATGACCGGCCCGGTGCCGACCATCACCGCCAGGAACACGATCAGGAGCACGCCCATGAAAAGATGCAGGTTGGTGCCCTGCGCGAACACCGTGGCCGTGACGAGCGCCATCGCCGGCAGCATGTAGGCGAGGAACGCCTGCCGGACCGGGGCCAGTATCACCATGGCGGAAACCACCATGCCGCCGATGAGGAAGATGACGAGGAGCTGGTGCGGCAGCGAGCTGACGGGATAGAGAGCCGAGCCGGCGAAGCCCCATAGCAGCCCGGCCGCGCCGGCGCCCACCACGAAGCGCCGCGCCCAGGTGCGCGCCTCGGACGGCGGCGGGGTGATCGAGAAGTACGCGCGATACAGCAGATAGCGCGCGGCGGTCGTCGCGAATATCGCGCATAGCCACCCCCCGAGCATGAGGGTAGGCACCAGGCCCCACAGCGCGTAAACGATGATGCTGGCGCTGACCAGGGTGCCCGGGTACGCCGCCCGCGACAAACGGTACAGGTAGCGCACCTGCTCGGCGTAGACTGGCTCCCCTGTCGCGTGCTCGACCATGGTCGTTCAGCGGGATGATCCCGGTTGTGGTTATGGACGGCTCCGGGAACCGCTGCACACGGCGAATTGTGACACGAAGCGCGGGCCGTGGAACAGGTTCGCCGGCGGGCGTGTCGCGGGCGTGCAACACACTGAGTCCGATTCGAGCTTCCGGCGCTAACCTTTGGCGCCGATTACGATTTGCTCGCTTTTGTTTTTCTGGGCGTTCCCGGCGTCCCTTCGACTCGCTCAGGACAGGCCTTGGCGGTTTAAGACAACAGTGACCAGTGACTCGTTCTTTGATTTCATTCTCGTCTTTGCTTTCCGCCGCGTCCTCGGCGTCCTCCGCGGTGAGACGTTTCAGGTTTTATCGGCGTCTATCGGCGTCCATCGGCGGCTCAACGAACGGTGACGAAGTGACGCAGTGACGAAGTGACGGAATCGAATCTGCGTTTATCTGCGTTTATCCCGTTCCAATGTCCGTTTTCCGGGCGTGTCGCGGACCACTAATCATCAGGAGCTGGCAGATGTCGTTGGAACGGGATTTATCTGCGGTTTCATTATTGTTTTTCTTGGCGGCGTTGGCGTCTTGGCGGCTATCTTTTCCTTGCTTCGGGGTTCAGCAGATTGGGCGGCGTGCCGCCTGCCAGGGCCGCCACCAGGTTCTTGGCTGCGGTCATGGCCATGGCGCGGCGCGTGGCCTCGGTGGAACTGCCGACGTGCGGCGCGAGGACCACGTTGTCGAGCATGAGGAAAGCCGGGTTGAGCTTGGGCTCGTTCTCGAACACGTCGAGCCCCGCGCCGCGGATGACGCCGTTCTTCAGCGCCGCGACGAGCGCAGCGTCGTCCACCACCCCGCCGCGGGTCGAATTGATGAGGACGGCGCTCGACTTCATCTGTTTCAGCTCGGCCGCCCCGATCAGGTGGTGCGTCTCGGGTGAATACGGCACCTGGAGGACGACGAAATCGGACTGTCTCAGCAGTTCGTCCTTGGTAACGTAGGTGGCATTGAGCCTCTTCTCCAAATCGGACGCGACACGCGTCCGATTGTGGTAGAGCACCTTCATCTCGAAGCCGGCGGCGCGCCGCGCAATCGTCTGCCCGATGCGCCCCATGCCGAAGATACCCAGAGTCGCGTGGTGGACGTCCACTCCCAGCCATTGCTTGAGCCGCCATCCCGTCCACTCTCCCGCGCGCACGCGGCGCTCGAGCTCGGTCAGGCGCCGCGCCGCGCCGAGCATGAGCGCCCAGGCGAGATCCGCCGTGGAATCGTCGAGCACGCCCGGCGTATTGGTCGCCATGACGCCGCGCGCGGTGCACGCGGCGAGATCGATGTTGTTGTAGCCGACCGCGATGTTCGCCGCCACCCTGAGACGCGGGCAGCGCTCGAGGAGCGTTGCGTCGATGCGGTCGGTCAGGCAGCAGATTACCCCGTCCTTGTCGGCGAGCCGGCGCGCGAGCGTCTCGGGATCGAATGGCACGTCTCCCTGGTTGCCTTCGACATCGCCATGCTGCCCGACGTAATCGAGCGTTTCGTCGAAGACTTCCCGCGTGACAAGGACTTTCGGTTTCATAGTGGTTAAAGATTTTGGTTTTTCTTGGCGCCTTGGCGGCTTGGCGGCTATTTTCTTTCAGGCGCCGGCTTCTTCGCGAACCAGTAATCGTAGGCGATCCGCGAGTCGACGATCGTGTCCTGCGCCCAGCCCACCGTGCGCCGCGCCCAGGCCGATTGCGATTTGAGCACCTTCTCGAAGAACGGGTTCTCCTTCGATCTGCGCCCCGTCACCGCGCCCCACGCCCTCATCTGCGCGCGCAGGACCTCGGCCGGCGTCTTGTGGAATCTCACGCCCTGCTTCTCGCGCATCCACGCGTAGTCTTCGGAGTAGCGGTGGATCGCCTTCCACAACATGTCGGCGCTCGCCGCCTCCGATGCGTATTTCACGATCGCCTTGAGATCGGCCGGCAGCGCGTCGTACTTCTTCCGGTTGATAAGGACCTCGAACGTCTCGGCCGGTTGATGGTAGCTCTGCAGCATGCAGGTCTTCGACACGTCGGGGAGGCCCAGCATGCGATCGGAGCTGGCGTTGTTGAACTCGGCGGCCTCGATGAGCCCCTCTTTCATCGCGGGCACAATCTCGGCTTCGGGCAGCGCGTTCACCGCCGCACCCATTTCCCGGAAGAGGTAGATCGACAGCCCGACCGTGCGGTACTTGAGGCCCTTGAACTGGGCGGCTGAAGCAACCGGCTTCTTGAACCAGCCGAGCGGCTGCGTCGGCATCGGGCCGTACAGGAAACCGACCACGTCGAGGTTGAGCACCCGGGTGAGGAGCTCATTGTAGAGTTCCCTGCCGCCGCCGTATTCCATCCACGACAGGAAGTGATTGGCGTCCATGCCGAGAGCGGGCCCGGTGCCGAACAGCGAGAACGCCGAGTTCCTGCCGTACCAGTAGGCGGGGACCCCGTGGCAGCCGTCGAGCGTGCCTTTGTGCACGGCGTCGAGGAGGTCGAACGGCTTCACCACCGCGCCCGCGGGCAGCACCTCGATCCTCAGGCGCCCGCCGGACATCTCGTTTACCTTCTTCGCGTAGTCGAGCGCGTACTCGTGGAAGATGTCCCTGGCCGACCACGCGCCCTGCCAGCGAAAGCTCACCGGCGTCTGCGCGACCGCGATCATCGGGAATCCGGCGAACGCCGCGCCGGCGGCGGCCGTCACCGTGCCGGTCAGGAAATGACGGCGGGAGGCGCTCGGTCTTTCAGGCGATGGGGATTTGCTCTTCAGGGAATTCTTGAGCATTTCGTCCTTCGAAGGTCGGGTTGTCAATCAAGGGGCATACGATACCCGCTCCCGGCGGCAGCGCGCCCTGGAGCGTTCATGGAAAGCACGGACGTCGCGCAGCGCTCAGCGGCGCAGGTCAGGAACCATCACGCCGGGCACGATCCGCCGGCACACAGAGCCTATAACACCATGAAACGCACGTGCGTTGCTAGCCAGAATTGGTGATGGCGCGAAGCGAGGTGCAGCCAATATGTCGATATTGGCAAGC
>JACPEF010000235.1 GCA_016183675.1 Betaproteobacteria bacterium | reverse complement strand
GATGGTGACCGAGGGCGTCGAGATCATCGTTCGCGTGCGTTCGGCGGTATAATCGCGAACCGGGCTGCGCCGTTCGCGAATTCGCTGTAGTAGCTCAGTTGGTAGAGCAACTGATTCGTAATCAGTAGGTCGGTGGTTCGAGTCCACTCTACAGCACCAAAAAAAGCCCACCGCTCGGTGGGCCTTTTTTTAAGGTAATTCCCAGCCCAACCGGACCAGGTTTTTCACAAGACCCCGGAAATTCCGCCGTCGAGATTGAGGCTCGAGCCGGTCACGTAGCTCGCCGCATCCGAGGCGAGGAAGGCGATCACGTTCGCCACCTCCTCGGCTTCGCCGACGCGCTTCAGCGGAATGTCCTTCGCGACCCGCGAGTAGTATTCGTCGGCGCCGATGCCTTCGCGCTGGTAGCGCCGCTCGTGCTGGCCGGACTTGATCTTGCCGATGCACACGGCGTTCACGAGGATCCCGTGCGGGGCGAGCTCCTTGGAAAGCGCCTTGGTGAGGGCGAGCCCCGCGGCGCGCGTCACCGTGGTCGGCAAGGAGTTGGCCCCGGGCTGCTTGCCGCCGACGGTGGTGATGTTGATGATGCGCCCGCCGCCCTGCCTTTTCATGTGGGGAATCGAGAGCCGCGCGCAGCGGATCGCGCCGTAGAGCTTGAGATCGAGGTCGCTCTGCCAGGTCCCGTCGTCAACGGCATCGAAGGGCCTGGCCATCGAGGTGCCGGCGTTGTTGACGAGTATGTCGATGCGACCGAAGCGCTGGATGACGGCGTTGATGAAACGCTCCACCTCGTCGGCCTTGCTCACGTCGGCCGCCACGCCGAGGACCTCGGTCCCGAGCTTCGCGATTTCGTCGGCCGCCTGCTGCACCTTGTCGGCATGCCGCGCGCAGATCGCGACCCTGGCGCCTTCCCGGGCGAGCCTCTGCGCGGACGCGCGGCCGATGCCTTCCGTGCCGCCGGTGATGGCGGCGACTTTCCCCTTCAATCCCAGTTCCATGACTCGTTCTCCCGGATCAAAATCCCTTTCCGCCGCAACGGGGATGCCGCGCAAATCCCCTGCCGCTTTCATGGACGTGCGAAACCCAGAACGTGACCCAATGCACAAAGTGCGATTCTAGCGCGATGCGTCGATTGGTTATACGATATGCGTTATGGTGGAGGTTGACGGCATGACAAACGGATACGGACTGCGGCGGTTCCGGCGGAACGGGGCTTTCGACACGGCGGCGGGGTGCGTCCTGGCCGCGCTGTTGGCGGGCCTCTGCATGCCGCTCGCCGCGCAGGACGAGGCGCAGCCTGCGCCGCCCGCCGCGCGCACGCGCTCGGAGCTCACCGTTGACTCGCTCTCGGTTGTGAAGGTTCGCAGCAAGGCGGTCGCCAACGCGCGCACCACCGGCTCCCTGGGTTCGCAGCGCCAAGGGACCGGTGTCGTCATCGACTCCGAGGGCCTCGTGCTCACGATCGGCTATCTGATCCTGGAGGCTGAGTCGGTGGAGCTGTCCACCGCGGACGGGCGGGCGTTCCCGGCCACGGTGATCGGCTACGACCACGCGACCGGATTCGGGCTGCTGCGGGCGCTGCGGCCGCTGCCGATCAAGCCGGTGCCGTTCGGCCAGTCCTCCCGGATAGCGGAGCGCGAGCTGGTGCTGATCGTGGGATTCGACGGCGTGGCGCCGGCCTACGTGGTGTCGCGCCGGCCCTTCGTCGGCTATTGGGAATACCTGCTCGACGAGGCGATCTACACCGCGCCGGCAACGGTCAACTGGAGCGGCGCGGCCCTGCTGAGCCGCGAGGGCAAGCTGCTCGGCATCGGCTCGCTCGTGGTGGGCGATGCGATGGGCTCGCGGTCGCAGATACCGGGCAACCTGTTCGTGCCGATAGACCTCCTCAAGCCGATGCTGGGAGACCTGATCGCCACCGGCAAGTCCTCGGTGCGCCCGCGCCCGTGGATCGGCATCAACACCCAGGAACTGGAGGGGAACGTGATCGTGACGCGCGTCTCCCCGGAGGGGCCCGCGGACGACGCCAGCATCAGGGCCGGGGACGTCATCGTCGGCCTCGGCGGTCATCCGATCAAGGGGCAGGCGGACTTCTACAACAAGCTGTGGGGGCGCGGCGCGGCGGGAGTGGAAGTCCCGCTCGAAGTGCTGCGCAGCGGACGGGTCGAGATCCTTACGGTCAAGTCCATCGACCGGGAGCGGTATCTGCGGCCCAAGCCGACGTATTGAGAGCAATGTTGAATGTTGAGTGTTGAATGTTGAGTTAGGGACCCGGCCCGGAGGTTATCACTCAACACTAAGCACTAAGCACTCAACACTGCTCAGAACATTCCCATGTCCAGCATGCCGGTGGCGAGATCCATCTGTTCCACGAGTTTTTTCCCCACCAGGTTGCGCAGCGTCTCCGTCGTGCCGCCCCCGAGGCTGCCGTAACGCGCGCCGCGGAAGTAGCGCGAGACCGTGAACTCGTCGGTGAAGCCGTAACCGCCGTGGATCTGGATCGCCTCCGAGGTGACGCGGATGCTCATCTCGTTGCAGTAGATCTTGGCCATCGCGGCGAGCGTCGGGTCGGGGAACTCGCCGCCGCTCACCGCCGCGCGGTAGAGCAGGCCCCGCGCGGCCTCGATCTCGACGTACATGTCCGCGACTTTCCAGCGCAGCCCCTGGAAGTCGCCGATCCTGTGGCCGAAAGCCGAGCGGTCGCGCAGGTAGCGCACCGCCTCCTCGAGGGCGCCCTCGGCCAGTCCCAGGCAGATCGCGGGATTGAGGCAGCGCTGGGTGTTGAACGCCGAGAGCAGGCGCTTCATGCCGTTGTCCCGGATCACCAGGTTTTCGAGCGGCAGCTCGACGTTCTCGAACACCACCTCCGAGAGGTATTCGCCGCCCATGGTGTGAAAGCTCGCCTTGGCGGCGAGGCCCTTCACTCCGCCCGGCACCAGCACGCAGCCGATCCCGGCGGCGCCAGGCACCTTGTTGACGCGGGTGAACACCACGAACATCTCGGCGATGTCGGCGCGCGAGATCAGCGTCTTCACGCCGTTCAGCGCGACGCGATCGCCTTTGATATCGCAGTTGGTAGCGTAGTTCGGCACGTCGGTGCCGGCATTGGGCTCGGTCATGCAGATCGCGAGCATCGCCTGGCCGGCGGCGACGCGCGGCAGAATGCGTTGCCTGATGGACTCCGGCGCGTGCGCGGCAATGATCCGCGTCTGCACCCCGAGCTCGCCAAGCGCCGCCATCGCCGTCACGTAGCACACCTTGCCGATTTCCTCGAGCACCAGCACCGTGTCGAGAATGCCGAGCCCGGAGCCGCCGTATTCCTGCGGCACCGCCATGCCGAGCACGCCGATCTCGGCGAGGCTCTTCATGTTCTCCGCGGGCCAGGTGCCGTCGAGATACTTCACCGCGCGCGGCTTGAACTCCTTCTGGCACACGCGGCGCACCACGTCCACGAAGGCGCGCTGCTCTTTGCTGATCCTGAAGTCCATCCGGCCTCAAATATCAAAAACGCAAATTAACCGCAGATAAACGCAGATGAAAATCCCTGCTGGCGGCACTTTGAGCTTGAATGATGTGTGTTCATCCGTGCTCATCCATGGTTTCAATCGGCCTTGTTTTGGGCTGTTTCTAGTATAGGGTGCGGATTGCGCTTGCGGCAAACGTCGAACGGGAACGCGCGCTGGAAATTGACGCTGCCGCGGGCGTATCCTAGACTTCGATTTTCCCTGATTGAACGGATTTTCAACGTGACCATCGCAACCAGCCCGCAGGCGGGCGCGAAAATCACCGGGCAGGAACACTGGACCCGGAAAGGCGACGTCAAGCTCTTCCTCTGGGAGAAGTTCGTCGGCAGTCCGCAGGGCAGGCAGGGCACGGTCCTCTTCGTGCACGGCTCCTCGATGGGCTCGCAGCCGACCTTCGACCTGCAGGTGCCGGGACGGCCGTATTCCTCGGCCATGGACTATTTTGCCGAACGCGGTTTCGGCACCTGGTGCGTGGACATGGAGGGCTACGGGCGCTCCGACAAGCACCGCGACATCAACTGCGACATCGCCAACGGCGCCGACGATCTCGCGGCCGCGAGCGAGTACATCATGAAAACGCGCGGGGTGAAGCAATTCTTCGTCTACGGCATTTCCTCGGGCGCGCTGCGCGCGGCGCTGTTCGCGCAGCGCCATCCCGAGCGGGTAAAGCGCCTCGCGCTCGATGCTTTCGTCTGGACCGGGGAGGGCAGTCCCACGCTCAACGAGCGGCGCAAGAAGCTCCCCGAGTTCCGGAGCCGGAACCGCCGCCCGATCGACCGCGCCTTCGTTTACAGCATCTTCAATCGCGACCACCCGGGGTGCGCGGAGGAAAGGACGATCAACGCCTTCGCCGACGCGATACTGGCGCTCGAGGATTCGGTGCCGACCGGCACGTACGTTGACATGTGCTCTAAGCTGCCCGTGGTGGACCCGGAGAGAATCACAGCGCCCACCCTCATCATGCGCGGGCAGTTCGACGGCATCGCCGGCTTCGACGACCTCACCGAGTTCTTCAAGCGCCTGCCCAATCCGGACAAGCAATTCGCGGTGATGGCGGGCGTCTCGCATGCGAGCTTCCAGCAGATCAACTATCTCATGGTCTACCATATCCTGCACTCGTTCTTCACCCAGCCCGATCCGATCTACCGCGGATAGACGTGAACCCCCGGCGTTCGGTAGGGTCGAATTGCTTGCAAAACAACAAAACCTGACGAGGAGAAAGCCAATGAACACCAGCAGAAAGTCGTATCTCGCCGCGCTGATACTGTGTGCGGCGGTAGCCGGTCTCACGAGCAACGCGCACGCCCAGACCTGGCCGGTGAAGCCGGTCCGCATCATCGTGCCGTTCCCGCCGGGCGGCGGCACCGACATCCAGGCCCGGCTGCTCGCGAAGAACTTCTACGAGAGCATGGGACAGACCTTCGTCGTGGAAAATCGCTCGGGCGCGAGCGGCATCATCGGTGCCGAACTCGCCGTGCGCTCTCCAGCCGACGGCTACACGATTTTTTTCACTACGGCGTCATTGGCGGTCAACGTAACGCTCTACGGCAGCAGGGTGAAGTTTGACGCGCTCAAGGACCTGGCGCCGGTCAGCTGGATTTCCTCGACCCCCCTCGTGCTCGTCACGCATCCCAGCGTCCCGGCGAAGTCGGTGAAGGAGCTGGTGGCGCTCGCCAAGCGCGCCGGCAATATGAGCGGTGCCTCGAACGGTGCCGGTACGACGAGCCACCTCTCGCTCGAGATGCTGAAGCAGATGACCGGCGTCAACGTGGCCCATATCCCTTTCAAGGGCGGCGGCCCGTCGATGATATCGGTGGTGAGCGGCGAAACGGACTTCCTGTTCGGCACGGGGCCGGTGGCCGCGCCCCAGGTCAAGACGGGCAAGGTGAGGGCGCTCGCGGTGACGACGCCGAAGAAGTCATCGGCATTTCCTGACCTTCCGACCATGAACTCGATCTATCCGGGATTCGAGTCGGACAACTGGTACGCGATGTTCTTTCAGACTGGAACGCCCAGGGAAATCATCAATAAGCTGAACGCCGAAATCGCCAAGGCGCTCAAGGCCAAGGATATCCGGGAGTTCATGCCGCGCGAGGCTCTCGATCCCGTGGCGAGCACCCCCGAAGAGCTCGGTGCTCTGTTCAAGCGCGAGATCGAGCGCTACGCGAGGATCATCAAGGCCGGAAACATCAAGGTCGAGTGATCCGGACCGTCACGCCCCGCCCCGCGCGGAGCGTGACGCTTTGACGGGGCAGCACATAGCGCAGGGCTTCTTTACCCCAACGACAGGAGGAGGGCTACATGGAACGGAATACCGTTTGGCGTTACGCAGGCGCGGCGTTCGTGGCAGCCGCGCTGGTCTTCGCAACCCAGGCACAGGCTGCGAGCTGGCCCGAGAAACCGGTACGCGTGATCGTGCCGTTCGGCGTGGGCGGCGGCACCGACATCCAGGGGCGGCTGCTCGCCGACAACCTTCAGCGGATCACCGGGCAGAGATTCCTGATCGACAATCGGTCGGGTGCGGGCGGCCTGATCGGTGCGGAGCTGGCGGTCAATTCGCCTGCGGACGGCCATACGCTGCTCTTTACCACGGCGACGCTGGCGATCAACACGACGCTTTATTCCAAGACGCTCAAGTTCAATACCCGGACCGACCTGGTGCCGTCCACTCTGGTATCCAACACGCCGAACGTGCTGTGCGTCCATCCCAGCGTGCCGGCCAAGTCGGTTAAGGACCTGCTCGCTCTCGCCAAGAAAAACCCCGGCAAGCTGATCAACGGCGTCAACGTTCCCGGGAGCACCAGCCATCTCGCCGCCGAAATGCTGGCGCAGCTGGCGGGCCTCGATACGTTGATCGTTCCCTTCACGGGCGGCGGCCCGTCGATGACGGGGCTGATGACCGGCGAGATCGACATGCTGTTTGCCACGGGGCCGGTCGCTGCGGCCGCCCCGAAGACCGGGCGCGTGCGTTGTCTCGCCGTGACGACAGCGAAGAAGAACCGTTCCTTCCCGGACCTTCCGCCGATCAACACTTTCGTTCCCGGCCTGGAGATCGGCAACTGGTACGCGATGTTCTTCCCGAAAGGCACGCCGTCGGAAATCGTCAACCGGCTGAGCGCGATCATCAAGCAGGCGCTGGACGACGAGAAGATCAGGGGCTTTTACGCGCGGGAAGGGCTGGAGCCCGTCGGCAGCTCGCCGGCCGAGCTGCGCGAGCAATTCGAAAAAGACATCGAGAAATATGCGAAGGTGATCAAGACGCGAAACATCCCGTTGCGCTGAGCATCTCCCGGGTGCGGCGGTGATCGCCGCAGCCGGCGAAACAACGCTCTCCATGCAGGAGAGCGTTTTTTTTGATGGAATATAATCCCCGGCAACAAGCCGGTATCCGGACCTCCGGGGCCTTTCATCATGTCCACAGCCGCTTCCAATGTACGTCCCGCGCCGGACAAGGTGCTGGTGCGGATTGCAGATTACGTGGACGGCTACAAGGTCCGCAGCAGGCTCGCGCGGGAAACCGCGCGGCTGACCCTGATTGACAGCCTGGGCTGCGGCTTCGAGGCGCTGTCGTATCCCGCGTGCACCAAGCTGCTCGGCCCGACCGTGCCGGGAACCGTCGTGCCCGGCGGCGCGAAAGTGCCCGGCACGCCGTTCCAATTGGACCCCGTCACCGCGGCGTTCAACCTCGGGGCGCTCATCCGCTGGCTCGACTTCAACGACGCCTTCTACGGGGAGACGGTGATCCACCCCTCGGACAACATCTGCGCCATCCTGATGATGGCGGACCACTTGAGCCGCAGGCGCGCGGCGGAAGGAAAGCGGCCGCTCGCGATGCGCGACGTGCTCGAGGCGACGATCAAGGCCTACGAGATCCAGGGCGGGCTCGCGATCATGAACGGCTTCACCGCCGCCGGGCTCGACCATACGATGCTGGTGAAAATCGCGACCTGCGCGGTCATCGCGAAGATGCTGGGCTGCGCGCGCGCCGAGATCGTCAACGCGGTGTCGAACGCCTGGGTGGACGGTCAGGCGCTTGCCACTTTCCGCCGCCGCCCCAACACCGGCTCGCGCAAGTCGTGGGCGGCGGGCGATGCCGCGGCGCGCGGCGCCTGGCTCGCGATGCTCGCGGCGAAAGGGGAGATGGGTTACCCCTCGGCGCTCACCGCCAGGCGCTGGGGCTTCTACGACGTGCTGTTCAAGGGGAAGCCCTTCCGGTTCCAGCGCCCGTTCGGCACTTACATCATGGAGAACGTGCTGTTCAAGATCGCCTATCCCGCCGCCTTTCACGCCCAGAGCGCGGTCGAAGCGGCGATCAGGCTGCATCCGCTGGTGAAGGACCGCCTCGACGACATCAAGCGCATCGACGTCCGGTGCCACAACTCATCCATGGTCATCCTCGACAAGGTGGGGCCCTTGCACAACCCCGCGGATCGCGACCACTGCATGCAGTACATGATCGCGGTCGGCATGATCTTCGGGAAGCTCACCGCCGAGGACTACGAGGACCACGTTGCCGCGGATCCGCGCATCGATCGGCTTCGCTCGAAGATGATCCTGCGCGAGGACAGGCGCTACAGCCGCGAGTATCTCGACCCCGCCCGGCGCACCAACGCCAACTCGATCAAGGTGCGCTTCCAGGACGGCGGCGGCACGCCGCTCTCCGAAGTCCTGTATCCCCTCGGCCATCGCCGCCGGCGCAAGGAGGGGATACCGCTGCTGATGGAGAAATTCGAGAAGAACGTCGCGCGCGTCTTCGCTCCGAAGCAGCGCGACGCCATTCTCAGGGCATGCCTCGATCAGCGGCGGCTGGAAGCGATGCCGGTCAACGAGTTCGTGGACCTGATGGCTGTCTAGAAACGATACTTAACCGCAGATAAACGCCGATGAAAATCCCTTCGAATTGCGCCGCTGGTTTCAACCATCTGTGTGTATCTGCGTGTATCTGCGGCTAATCCTGCTTTTACGAACGGAGAAAGCATGAATCACAGTGAACAGCGCAAGAGGCTCCGGGCGGTGCTCGCGGGATCGAAATGCCTGTCGCCCGCGAGCGTGTACGACCCGCTGTCCGCGCGCGTCGCGGAGGCGGTCGGCTACGACATCGGCATGCTGGCGGGGTCGGTCGCGTCGAACACGACGCTCGCGGCGCCCGACCTCATCGTGCTGACGCTCACCGAATTCGCCGACCAGATCCGGCGCATCATGCGCGCGAGCCGGCTCTCCCTCATCGTGGATGCGGATCACGGCTACGGGAACGCGTTGAACGTCATGCGCACGGTCCAGGAGCTCGAGCACGCGGGCGTGTCGGCCCTGAGCATCGAGGACACGGCGCTGCCGGCGCGTTTCGGGCAGACCGAGGGCAGCGACGAGCTCATTTCTACCGAGGAGATGGTCGGCAAGCTCAAGGCGGCGGTCGCTGCGCGCCGGGATCCGTCGCTGGTGATACTCGGGCGCACCGCGGCACTGAAGGTCGGGGGAACCGAGGGTGCGGTGGCCCGGGCGAAGGCCTACGTGGCGACCGGCGTGGACGCGATCTTTCTCACCGGGGTGGAGTCCGCGGACCAGGTGAGGGCGGTCCGGGAGGCCGCCGGCCTGCCGGTCATGGTCGGCTCCGCGCCGGCGTCGATCAGACGCGAAGACTTCGAGGCGGCGGGCGCGCGGATCCTGTTGCAGGGGCATCTGCCCGTCGCCGCCGCAGTGAAGGCGCTGAAGGAGGTCTACACGCACCTCTACCACGGCGGCAGGCCGGCCGACTTCAAGGACAAGGTTGCTTCGGCAAAGGAGATGGACGCGCTCGTGAGCGGTGACGCCTACAAGCAGTGGCAGCGTGACTATCTGCGCTGACAATTAGCCGCCAAGACGCCAAGGCCGCCAAGACTACAGTGTTAAATTTTGAGTTTTGAATTTTGAGTTGACTGTTGGGTTGAGTACGACCTGGACTTGAATTCAACACTTAACACTCAGCATTCAACATTGATTTCTCTTGCCGCAGATAAACGCAGATAAACGCGGATAAGAGCGAATCAGAACCACCAAGGACACGAAGGACACAAAGGAGAAACCAGAATTGAATCTGGCTTTTCCCGTTCCCTGTTCACCGGTTACTGGTCACCGTTGTTTGGAACCGCCAGGACGCCAAGAAAAGCAAAATCGGTTGCAAATTATTCTTTGCATTTAAAGGTGTGAATACATTATGCGTCCTGCCGTCGGTAGCCTGGCCGTCAGGATGCAGCCCGCTTCCGAATCCACGATGTAGAGCGTCTTGCGGTGCGCGCCGCCGTAGGCGACGTTGGTGACGATGTCGCTCTTCGGCGACTGGATGCAATAAAGCGGCTCGCCGCGGTGGTTGAAGACCCACGCCGCGCCCATGCCGGGGTGCGCCACCGCGAGCCCGCCGTTCTCGTCCAGCGCCATGCCGTCCGGACCGCGCCCTCCGCTCATCTGGATGTAGATGCCGGTACGGGACACCGCGCCGTCCGGCAGCAGCGGCAGGCGCCAGATGGCATTGCCGCGCGTCACCGCCAGGAACAGGGTGGTTTCCTTCCCGTCCAGCGTGAGGCCGTTCGGGCTCGGGACGCAATCGATCAGCTTGACGAGCGCACCCGCCGCGGTGAGCTTGTAGACGCGCCCGGTCGGGTCCTGAAGGCCCGTCATGCCCTGATCGGTGAAATAGAGGTCGCCGTTGCTTGCGAAGAAGAGGTCGTTCAAGCCCTTGAAGCGCTCGGCGTTGTAGCGCGCGATGAGCGGTTCTACCTTTCCACGCTTCGCATCGAGCAGCATCAGGCCGTTCTTGTAGTCGGCGACGAAGATCCGGCCGTCCTTGTGGATCTTGAGTCCGTTCGGCTCGCCGTCGTACTCGGCGACCAGCTCAAACTCGCCCTTGCGCGATACGCGGAAGATGCGCCCGTAGGGGATGTCCGTCACGTAGAGATTGCCCTCGCGGTCGAAGGAGGGGCCTTCGAGGAAGCAACCGTGGACGGGTACGCTGCGGCCGGAGACGGCGCGCTCGGGAGACATCTCTTTCTTGCGGAACTTCCGGGGCAGCTCGGCGAAGACCTCGGCCTCTATCAACTTGGGCGGCGCGAATAGGCTCATGGCCAGACCTCAAAGGCAGTTAGCCCCAGAGATCACAGAGAACACAGAGAATGAAAATTCACGTTTCGGGATGCGGGATGCGAAGGCCCGTTGTCCATCGCGGACCGCGCATCGCGGATCACACTCCGTGAACTCTGTGTCCTCTGTGGCAAAGGGTTTTGTTGTTTCTGCGTTCATCTGCGTTCATCGGCGGTTTGATGAATTTGTGCCGTCGGCTCAGATGACGATGGGCAAATCGGCCTTGGGCCGCGCGAGGTGCCGGGCGAGAAAGGTACTCACGGTCTGCGCGCATGCGCTCGCATGCGACACCGGCAGACCATGCCGTGCATGCGCGAAGACTTGCAGTTCCGCTCCGGGGATCGCCCCCTGGATCTCGGCCAGGTGGGACGCGGGCACGAAGGGGCTCGCATCGGGGCAGAGCAGGAGCGTCGGCACCCGTATCTCGCGCAGGTACGGCGTCAAGTCGGTCGCCGCGGCGAGGTCGTGCATGACGAGCGCGGCGTGCGCGTTGCACGATGCGTGCTGCCGCAGCCACCACTCCTGCTGCGCCGGCGGCAGCGCGCCGGGAAAGAAGCGCCAGGCCATCATGCGCTCCGCCCAGGCCTGCTGCCCCTGCTCTTCGATGAGCCTGCGCCAGTCGGTGCCTTCCCCCGCGACGCCGCCGCGCGCGCTGCAATTGGCGGCGGTCAGGCTCAGCAGGCGGTCGCCATATTTCACCGCGAGGTGCAGCCCGAGCGTGCCCCCCAGCCCCTCGCCGATGAAGTGAAAGCGGTTCGCTCCCGCCGCCAACGCGATGTCGAGCGCATCGGCTGCCAGCTGCTCGAGCGACCACTCGAAGCCCGCACCCGGCACGGTCGTGCGCCCGCAGCCGCGCGCGTCGAAAACCACCAGCCGGTAGCCCGGGCAGAGATGCGGCAGCCACTCGTTCCAGAGGTGCAGGTTCGCTGCGGCGCCGTGATGAAAGACGATGGTCGCGGGATTGCCGACCCACGGCGCGGTGAGGTCGTGCACCTCGTAGTAGAGGCGGCCTTCGCGTGCGTTGACGAACGGCATTTCCGGATTCTATGTCAAAACACAACGCGGAATCGGTCGCAGCGCCCTGTAGTATGATTCCCCGGTTACCAACCCGCCGAGGAGAACCCATGCGTCCCGCATTCGTAAACGACCCGCTTTTCAAAAAGGGACTGAAGATCCGCAAGCAGGTGGTTGGCGCCGACTACGTGGAGCAACGTCTGCGGACGGCGAACGAGTATACCTGGCCCTTTGAAGAGCTCGCGACGAAAACCGCCTGGGGCATGATCTGGTCGCGGCCGGGTCTCTCGCGCAAGACCCGCAGCTTCATCAACCTCGCGGCGATCACCGCCCTCAGCCTCCCGCACGAGCTGCGGCTGCACATCCGCGCGGCGCTGCGCAACGGCCTCACGCGCAAGGAGATCGCCGAGACGCTGCTCCACTGCGCCATCTATTGCGGCTACCCCAAGTCGGTGGACGCGCTGCGCGGGATGCGCGAGGTGTTCGAGCAGGTGGACAGGGAAAATCGGCGCGGCAAAAAGCGTCGCTGAAATGAAACCGCAGATAAACGCAGATACACGCGGATACGATCAAACCCAAAGGCATTAGCCACAGAGGACACAGAGTTCACGGAGAAAAAACGCATTCAAAACCACAGATGAACACGGATGAACACAGATAAAACCAAAGCGAATTGAACCGGGGTTACTTATCATCTGTGTGTATCTGTGTTTATCTGTGGTTGGATCCTGTTTTTCGGTCTTGAGCTCTCTGTGTTCTCTGTGATCTCTGTGGCTGATTGTTTCTGAATTGATGAAGAAACCGCTCGAAGTTCTGCGGCTGTATCCGGAGCACGACTGCACGCTGCACGGGGCGTTCGCGAGCCGCCTGCGGCGCGACCCGGAGCGGCCGTTCATCCTCTTCGAAGGCAGGACCTGGAGCTGGCGGGAATTCGGGACGACCGCCGAGCAGGCAGCGCGCATGCTGCTCGCCCGCGGCGTGCGCCGCGGCAACCGCGTTGCGGTGATGGCCCGCAACAGCGACGGGCACCTGCTGCTGCTGTTCGCACTGGCGCGCATTGGCGCGATCATGGTGCCGGTCAACCCGGAGTTCGGCGTGCCCGAAGCGCGCTACGTGCTGCACCACGCCGGCGTCAGCGCGATCGCGTGCAGCGCGGAAACGCTGGCCGTGGCGCGGCAGGCATGCGAGGGGCTCGCCCCGCAGCCGTGGTTCATGCAGCTCGACGGCGAGCGGGGCGAAGCGCCGGGTCTCGCCCGGCTCGCCGCGGCGGCGCCCCGGGTCGCGCTGCCGGAAGACGTGCGCGCGGACGACACCTGCCTCATCGTCTACACCTCGGGCACCACGGGGTTTCCCAAGGGCGCGATGCACAGCCAGAGGAATTTCGTCACCTGCGGGGAGGCTTTCGTGCAGCGCATGTACGTTCAGCCGCGCGAGCGCGTGATGATCGTGTTGCCGCTGTTTCACATCAACGCGCTGTTCTACTCCGTCGCCGGCGCGCTGGCAGCCGGATGCGTGATGATCATCGTGCCGAAATTCTCGGCGTCCGCCTTCTGGCAGCTTGCGGTGGACACCGGCGCGACCGAGGTCAACATCATCGAGGCGATCGGAACCATCCTCAAGAACCGGCCGCGCGCCGAGTTCCGGCCGGGGCACGGGATCCGCAAGGTCTATGGCGTGCGCGAGAACGTGGCGGAGACGTTCCGCAACGAGTTCGGCATCCCGCATCTCATCGGCGGCTTTGGCATGACCGAGATCCCGGGCGTCACCTGCAATCCCTTCGAGGGACCGGTCAAGCCCGGCAGCATGGGACCGCTCGGGCGCCATCCGGACCCCGCGCGCCCGTGGGCCGAGTGCCGCGTGGTGGACGAGGCGGGGTGCGACGTCGCCCCGGACGAGGTGGGCGAGCTCATCGTGAAGACCCCCATCGTGATGCAGGGCTATTACCGCGACCCGGAGCAGACGCGGGCGGCGTTCCGCGACGGCTGGTTTCTGACAGGCGACCTGGTGCGGCGCGACAACGACGGCTATCTTTACTTCGTCGCGCGGAAGAAGGACATCATCCGGCGGCGCGGGGAGAACATCGCGGGCGCCGAGCTCGACCGCGTGATCGGCGCCCACCCCGCGGTGCACGAGGCGGCGGCGATCCCGGTGCCCTCCGAGCTGGGCGAGGACGACATCCTGGTCGCCGTGGTGCCCAAGCCCGGCTGCGATGTCGCGGCGGCCGAAATCGCGCAGTGGTGCCGCGAGCGGCTCGCGCCGATGAAAGTGCCGCGTTACGTGCTGCTGACGGACAGCCTGCCGCACACGCCGACGCACAAAGTGGCGAAGGCGGCGCTGCGGGCAGATCCGACACTGAAGGCGAGGGCGGTGGATACGCAAGCTGAGGAGGTGCCATGAGAAAGCTGATCCCGGTTTTAAGCGGCGTCGCTTGGGCGGGCGTGGTTGCCGCGCTGTGTATCGTCCCGCAGCCGGCGGGCGCGCAGCCTTTTCCTTCGAAACCGATCCGCCTCGTTCTCCCGTACCCGCCCGGCGGCGGCACGGACACGATCGCGCGGCCGCTGGCGCAGCGCCTCTCGGAGCATCTCGGCCAGCAGGTGGTGGTGGACAACCGCGGCGGGGCGGGCGGCGCGATCGGCATGGAGCTCGTCGCGCGCTCGGCGCCGGACGGCTACACCATCGTGCTCGCCATCACGGCGCAGCTCGCCGTCAACGTGAGTCTCTTCAGGAAGCTTCCTTACGACCCGGTCCGGGACTACGCCCCGATCACGCTGCTCGGCTCCGGGACGTACGTACTGGTGGTGCATCCCTCCCTGCCGGTGAAATCGGTGAAGGAGCTCATCGCGCTCGCGCGCGCGCGGCCCGGCGAGCTTGCTTACTCCTCGTCCGGAAACGGCAGCGGCGGGCATCTCGCGGCCGAGCTTTTGAAGAACATGGCCGGCATCAAGATGCTGCACGTCCCCTACAAAGGCGGCGGGCCCGCCCTCATGGACCTGCTCGCGGGGCAGGTGCAGGTCCTGTTCTCGACCCAGCTCGCCTCCTGGCCGCACGTGCAAAGCGGCCGCATCCGCGCGCTGGCGGTGAGCACTGCGAAACGTCCCGCTTCGCTCCCCGATCTGCCGACCATTGCGGAGGCCGGCGTTCCGGGGTATGACTCGGGGGTGTGGTACGGCATCCTCGCTCCCGCCGGCACGCCCCGCGAAATCATCGGGAGGCTCAACGGCGAGATCGTGCGCGTGCTCAACCTGCCGGACTACCGGAAATTTCTGGTAAACAACGCGATTGAGCCCGTTGGCAGCCCGCCCGAGCAGCTCGGACAGTACATCCAGAGCGAGATCGTCAAGTGGGCGAAGGTGATCAAGGACGCCGGCGTGCGCGTTGATTAGAAATCAACCGCCAAGACGCCGGGGACGCAAAGGAAAAACAAGAACAAGAATTGAACCGCCGAGGCGCCAAGACGCCAAGGAAAACGAAAGCGGAACCACAAGGGACGCAAAGGACACGAAGATTTCATTGCTCGCGAAGACGTGGTGGGTGTTGGCGCTTGCGTGCGCGCTCGCCGGCGGAGCGCTCGCGCAGGGTACCGGCGCGTTTCCGGGAAGGCCCGTGAGGCTCATCGTTCCCTTCGCGCCGGGGGGACCGAGCGACCTGCTTGCGCGTACCATAGGCCAGAAGCTCACGGAAACGTGGGGACAGCAGGTGCTGGTGGACAACCGGCCTGGGGCGAACGGGGTGCTGGGAACCGAGCTCGCGGCGAAAAGCCCGCCCGACGGGCGCACGCTGCTGCTTGGCACGAGCGGCACGCACGGCATCAACGCGAGCCTCTTCCCCAAGCTGCCGTACGACACGGTGAACGATTTCGCGCCGGTCACGCGCCTTGCGCAGGTGCCGTTTGTCCTGGTCGCGCACCCGTCATTGCCGGTCCGCTCGGTGAAGGAGCTGATGCAGCTCGCCAGGGCGAGGCCGGGCGAGATCAGCTGCGCCTCGGGCGGCAGCCCGTCGCAGCTCGCCGCCGAGCTGTTCAAGAGCATGGCGCGCGTTGACTTGCTGGTGGTGCCCTATAAGGGCGCTGCGCCCGCGATCACCGACGTGATCGCCGGACAGGTTTCGCTGACTTTCGGCGGCATGGCCCTCGCCATGCCGCAGGTCAAGGCGGGGCGGCTGCGCGCGCTGGCGGTCACCGGCGCGCGCCGCTCGCCCGCCTTGCCGGAGGCGCCGACCGTCGCCGAGGCGGGCGTGCCGGGATACGAAGTCACGACCTGGTATGGCGTGCTCGCGCCCGGCGGCACGCCGCCGCAGCTCGTCGAGCGGATCAACGGCGCGATCGTCAAGGTCCTGCAATCGCCCGACGTGCGCGAACGGCTGCTCGGCCAGGCGTTCGAGCCGCTCGCGGACATGCCAGAGCAGTTCGCCGCTCTCATCCGCTCGGAAGTGGCGAAGTGGGCGAAGGTGGTCAAGGACGCCGGCGTGCGCGTTGATTAGAAATTAACCGCCAAGACGCCAAGGAAATCAAATAAAAACTTGAGCCACTAAGGACACCAACAGACTTTAGGGTCAGACTCGATTTTCCTTGAAGTATCGCGCCAAACCCCGCCCTATGCCACTGGCAAGAGCAGGGCTGCTAAACGTGAAGTCCTAAGTAACCCAGCATGTCACTAAGTCTTCAGAGGGAAAAAACCTAAAACACGCTGCAACATTTACGACGTTGTGTTTAGTTCCACGGGAGCCGCGCTCACGGGGTTTCACGCTATTGTCAGGAAGAACCTGACATCAATTGTCAATAATTGCCGACAGCGTTTTTGATCTTGGAGCCCCTGTTCGCT
>JACPEF010000241.1 GCA_016183675.1 Betaproteobacteria bacterium | reverse complement strand
GGTTCTTTACGATATCCGGGTCGTCACCACTGAGGAAAAGAGACTTGCCGATATCTGCGTGACGTGCGCCGAGAAAGTCAAGTCCGCGGTGGGAATGCTGTCGAACATGGACAACGCCGCTGCCATCATGGCCGCGTGCGACGAACTCGACAAGCTCGAGTCGGAGGCCGATCACGTTATGCGTGCGGCGATTGCGAAGCTGTTCCGCGACGAACCCGATGTGCGCCAGCTGATCAAGCTGCGCGCGGTCTACCAGACGCTGGAAGCGGTGACCGACGCCTGCGAGGACGTCGCCAACATCATCGAAGGCATCGTGGTCGAACATTCCTGAACGGCGGCGCTGCCCCGTCCGCCAGAACGCAATCAATAACGAGAACAGAACCGGTGGTCCCCATGAGCTTCGAGGTACTGGTGTTCCTGGTACTGGTCGCGCTTGTCTTCGACTTCATGAACGGCTTCCACGATGCCGCGAACTCCATCGCCACCGTCGTTTCGACGAGGGTGCTCAAGCCGCATTGGGCGGTCATTTGGGCGGCGTTTTTCAACTTCGCGGCGCTGTTTGTGTTTGAGCTCAAGGTCGCCAGCACAATCGGCAAGGGGATGGTCGATATCGCGGTCGTCGACCACCACGTGGTGTTCGGCGCACTTATCGGTGCGATCAGCTGGAACGTGATCACCTGGTACTACGGCATCCCCTCGAGCTCATCGCACGCGCTGGTCGGGGGCATCACGGGCGCGGCCGTTGCCAAGGCGGGGTCCGATGCGCTGATCGCGAGCGGCCTGGTGAAGCCGGTGATCTTCATTGTCGTATCCCCGTTGCTCGGGTTTGTGCTCGGCTCGATGCTGTTGCTCGCGGTGTCATGGATCTGCGTCCGGAGTGCACCGGCCAAAGTGGACAGATGGTTCCGGCGGCTGCAACTTGTGTCGGCGTCTTTTTACAGCCTTGGCCACGGCGGCAACGACGCGCAGAAGACGGTGGGCATCATCTGGATGCTGCTAATCGCGGCCGGGTTGTCGAGCCCGAACGAACCTATCCCGTATTGGGCGGTGGTTGCGTGCTACGTCACCATCGCGCTCGGGACCTGGTTCGGCGGCTGGCGCATCGTCAAGACCATGGGTCAGCGCATCACCAAGCTCAAGCCGGTTGACGGCTTTTGCGCTGAAACCGGCGGCGGCCTGACGTTGTTCACGACCGCAGCGCTCGGCATCCCGGTCTCGACGACCCACACGATCACCGGGGCGATCGTCGGCGTCGGTTCGGCGCGCAACGTTTCCGCGGTCCGCTGGGGGGTCGCCGGCGGAATTGTTTGGGCGTGGGTCCTCACCATACCCTGCTCCGCGTTCATCGCGGGCGTTGCATGGTGGGCGGGCACGCTGTTCCTATAGTGGGCCGGACCTGAGGCGGGTCCGCAAGGAGGTGTCATGGTGCGATGGCTCTTTGTTGTAATGATGGCGGTCGCGCTGCGCTGCGGCGCGGCCGAGGTGGAGGGCGTGAAACTCGCCGACAAGGTGCGGGTGGGCGATGCCGGGCCGGAGCTCGTGCTGAACGGCGCCGGCGTGCGCACGCGCGTGTTCTTCAAGGTGTACGTCGGCGCGCTTTACCTGCAGCAGAAGAAGACGAGCGCGGAAGCCGCGCTTGCCGACACCGGGGCCAAGCGCGTGGCGATGCATATGCTGCGCGATCTCGCCGCGGACCAGCTGTTCTCGGCGCTGAACGACGGCCTCAGGAACAATCACACGCCTGAAGTCCTTGCGAGGCTCGAGCCGCAGGTGCGGCAGCTCGAAGGCATCTTCAACGCGGTGAAGGCGGCCAAGACGGGGGACGCCATCGTGCTCGATTTCCTGCCCGGCACCGGCACGCGTGTCGTCGTCAACGGCGAAGCGAAGGGCACGATCCCGGGGGACGAGTTCAGCCGCGCGCTGCTCCGGATCTGGCTCGGGGAGAGCCCGGCCGACGCGGGCTTGAAGAAGGCGATGCTCGGCGGCTGAAGCGGCATGCGTCGCCTCAGCCTTACGGGCGATGTTAGATAACGAATGCGGCGTGCTGTATCGATTGTTCCGCATCCGTGCCCGGTTTCTTTTCTCTGTGCTCTCTGTGCCTCTGTGGTGAATGATCAGCCTTGTTGCGCGATCGGTCCCGGGCGCGCGATGCCGAAGCCCTGCACGTAGCCCACGCCGATCTCGCGCAGCTTGTCGAGCGTTTCCTGGGTCTCGACGAACTCGGCGATCGTGCGCACCCCGATCTTCTGGCAAACCGTGTTGATGGCCTTGGTCTTCGCCAGCTCGGCGGGGTCGCGCAGCAGGTTCTGGATGATGATGCCGTCGATCTTGAGGAAGTCGACGGCCAGCCCCTTGAGGTAAGAAAACGAGACCTTCACGCCGCCGAAGGCGTCGACCGTGAAGCGGCACCCGGTCGGCTTCAGGGCCGTCATGAAATCTTGCGCGCTGGCGCGCTGGTTGATGACGTCCTGTTCGCCGATCTCGAAACCCAGTGAGCGCGGGTCGAACCCCGGGCGCTGCAGCTCGCGGAGAACGAAGCGTGCGAACTCGGGATTGCGGAGCGCGGCGCCGGACAGGTTCACGCAGTAGAGCGGCGCGCGCCAGTCGGAGTCGCTGCGCCGCTGTTCGAGGCACCACGTGACAAGATTGCGCACCACCCATCGGTCGAGCTCCTCCATCATGCCGTAGCGCTCGGCCACGGGGATGAAGCCCCCGGGCGGGAGCAGGTTGTCTTCCTCCTCCTTCAGCCGCAGCAGGATCTCGTAACAATCGGGAACCCCGCTCTTGAGCGAAAGAATCTTCTGCGCGAACAGCAGGAACTGGTTTTCTGCGAGCGCGCGCACCAGCTTCGCGCGCGGGTCGCCCCAGCCCATCAGCTCGTCCGTCATGGAGCGCAGGTAGAGCATTTCTCCGCCTTCCCCGTGCACCAGGAACGCGTCGCCGGCCTCGGTCGCGTGCTCCGCCGCCGGTGCCGGGGCTGCAGCCGACGCCCGCGCCGCCGGCTGCAGGGCGGCTCTCGTGAGGAGCAGGTAGAATCCGCGCGGCTGCGCTTCATCGGCGGGATAAGGCACGTGCCGCGCGGCGTAGACGAGGTCCGGTGCGTTGGCGCTGTCCCAGGCGAGCTCGTAATCGACCACGCTCCCCGACAGGGCTTCCGCGATGTGCGGAGCGATGTTGAGATAGACATCGTTGCCGACCACGTCTCGCAGCGGGTGCCCGTTGATCCTGTCCGCCGCCAGTCCGGTCTTCCGCCCCGCCGCGACATTGTGGTAGCGGCACCTTTCGTCACGGTCGACGAAGAATATGAGGGAGGGCAGGGCATCGCTCAGCATGCGCATCCGCGCCTCGCTGATACGCATCGCTTCGGCGGCGTTCCGGCTGCGCGCGACCTCCTGGGTGAGCTGCTCGCGCGCGCGCTCGAGCTGCCGGGTGCGCCGCGCGATCGTCCATTCGGCCCTCGAGGCCTGGCTCGCCATCGCCAGCAGCGCTGCGAACAGCACGCCACCGAGAAAAGCGAGCCACTGGAGGTCGACGATCGTGAGGTATATGGTCACGACCAGCGCCGCGCCGAGCGCGCCGGCCGCCAGGAGGACGAGCGCCAGACGGACCCACGGCGAGCGGAAGAACGTCAACAGGGCGTTCAAGCGTTCGGCCTCGTCATAAAATCCTCGCCGCCTGTAGGGGCACCGGTGGGCGCATCACATATTGGGGTAATTCGGGCCGCCGCCGCCCTCGGGCGCGACCCACACGATATTCTGCGTCGGGTCCTTGATGTCACAGGTTTTGCAATGGACACAATTCTGGGCATTTATTTGCAAATGGGGATTTTCCCCATTTGCATCGTGCACGATCTCGTAGACCCCCGCGGGGCAATAACGCTGCTCGGGTGCGTCGTAGAGCTCGAGATTGACCGTGATCGGGACCGCCGCGTCCTTGAGCGTGAGATGGCACGGCTGGTCCTCGGCGTGGTTGGTATTCGAGATGAACACCGATGACAGGCGGTCGAAAGTGATCACCCCGTCGGGTTTCGGGTACTGGATCGGATCCGCCTCGGCCCTGGTTTTGAGCATCTCGTGGTCTGCGTGCCCGTGGCGCAGCGTCCACGGCGCTCTTCCTCCGAACACGATCTGGTCCATGCCCACCATCACCGTCCCGAGCACGAGGCCCTTGCTCATCCAGGGCTTGAAGTTGCGCGCGCGGTAAAGCTCGTTGAAAAGCCAGCTCGCGCGGAACGCCTCGGGGAATGCAGCGAGCTCGTCGTGCGACCGTCCCGCCCGCAACGCCGCGAACGCCGCTTCCGCGGCCAGCATGCCCGATTTCATCGCGGCATGGCTGCCCTTGATGCGCGAGGCGTTGAGGAACCCCGCGTCGTCGCCGATCAGGCAGCCGCCGGGGAAGACAAGCTTCGGCAGCGACTGCAACCCGCCGGCGGCGATTGCCCGCGCGCCGTACGCAACGCGCTTGCCGCCCTCGAGGCAGGAACGGATCGCGGGATGCGCCTTGTAGCGCTGGAATTCCTCGTAGGGGCTGAGATAGGGGTTGCTGTAGCCGAGCCCCACCACGAAGCCGATCGAAATCTGGTTGTTCTCGAGGTGGTAGAGGAACGACCCGCCGTAGGTGTCGTTCGACAGCGGCCAGCCCGCGGTGTGGATGACGAGCCCTTGCCGGTGCTTCTCGGGCGCGATTTCCCACAGTTCCTTGAGCCCGATGCCATAGACCTGCGGGTCGGCGCCGGCGCGCAGGTTGAAGCGCGCTTCGAGCTGCCTGCCGAGGTGGCCGCGGCATCCTTCGGCGAAGAAGGTGTACCGGGCGTGCAGGGCTATGCCTGACTGATAATTCGCGGTCGGCTGCCCGTCGCGGCCGATGCCCATATCGCCGGTCGCCACGCCGCGCACCGCGCCGCCGTCGCGGTACAGCACCTCGGCGGCGGCGAACCCGGGAAAGATCTCGACGCCGAGCCCCTCGGCCTGCCGCGCCAGCCAGCGGCAGACGTTGCCCAGGCTGACGACGTACATGCCGTGATTCCGGAAGCACGCCGGGAGCATGAAGTCCGGCACCTTGTACGATGCGCTCCCGGTCAGGAACAGGAAGCGGTCCTCGGTGACCGGCGCGTTGAGCGGCGCGTCGCGCTGCTGCCAATCGGGGAAGAGCTCGTTCAGCGCGCGGGGGTCGATCACCGCGCCGGACAGGATGTGCGCGCCGACCTCGGCGCCCTTCTCCAGCACGCACACGCTGACCTCACCCCCGTCGCGCGCGGCGAGCTGCTTCAAGCGGATGGCGGCGGCCAGCCCGGCCGGCCCGGCGCCAACGACGACCACGTCGTATTCCATCGCTTCGCGCTGCGTCACAAACTAGATCCTATTGAACCGCCAAGGCGCCAAGACGCCAAGAAGGGCAGAAGCTTAACAATGAATCAGAGCAAATCCAAAAATGGCTTGCATCCTCGCCTACAAAGATCTTCCTTTCGTGTCTTGGAGGCTTGACCTTCTTGGGGCTTGAATTCAACGCTTCTTTCCCCGTGGCGTCATGGCGTCTTGGCGGTCGCCATTCCCCATCATGCAGTCCCGATAATAGCGCGGGCGCAGGCGACGCCGGAGCGAACCGCCGCTTCGAGGGTGGCCGGATAATCGCTCGCGGTGTAATCGCCGGCCAGCAGGAAGTTCCGCAGCGGCGTCTGCGGTTCGGGCCGCTTGAGCCCGGGAATGCATGCAAACGTCGCGCGCTTCTCGGCGATCACCCGGTGCCACGACGGCGCGGGCAGCGGCCCGAGCTGCTGCTGCAGCTCCTGGTGCGCGAGCCGCGCGAGCTCGTCCTGCGCGAGATCCTCGTGCGCACCCTGGGCGCTGATCACCAGGCCGACCACCCCCTTCTGACCGCACAACGCGCCGCGGTCGAAGGCCCATTGCAGCAGCGCGCTGTCGAATCCCAGCATCGGCGCAGGCAGCCTGAACGCCTGAGGGTAGCACAGGTAAACCGAGTAGATCGGCTGATAGGCGAGCCGGTCGACCGCTTCCGCGACCTCGGCGAGCGCGGAGATGCCGATCAGAAACGCCCTTACCTGATAGGGCGGCAGCGCGCAGATCACGTGGCTGAATACGCGCTCGCCCGCGGTGCTGCGAACGGTGTATCCGTCCGGGCCCGGATCGATCGCCGTGACGCGCTCGCCGGTGAGCACCGCGCCGCCCCGCGCTTTGACGTAGGCCGCGGCCGGCTCGGGAAACAGCGCCGAAAGGTCCGTTCGCGGCAGCAGCAGGTCGCTGGCCGCGCGGTCCGCGTCCAGGCTGTCGCGCAGCACCCTCAGGAAAACCTGTGCGGAAGCCGCCTCCGGGCGGGTGTTGAGGGCGGAAACGCAAAGCGGCCACCACAGCAGCCGAGAGATGCCGGGGCTCTGCCCTTCCTCGTCGAGGAGCTGCGCAACGCCCATGTCACGCGACAGCGTGTAATCGCGGCGCCGCATGCGCAGCACGAAGCGCGCGGCGGAAAGTCGCTCCGCGAATGAGATGCCGTGCGCGGCAAGCAGGCCGGCCAGCAAGTTGAGGGGGGAGGGAAGGTTTGCTGACTGGAGCGAGAACCGCTCGTGGATTTTCCACGTGAACGGGATCCGCAGCAGTTGCCGCTCGGGGTTGCCGCCCACCAGCCGCATCAGGCGCAGGGTTTCGCGGAAGGCGCCGATCAGGATGTGCAGGCCGTTGTCGAGCGCGAGTTCGCGATGCTCGACGCGCCGGGCGCGTCCTCCGAGGGTTCTCGCCGCTTCGAACACCGTGACCGGCACGCGCCGCTCGGCGAGCGTCACGGCAGCCGCCATGCCGGCGTAGCCGCCGCCGATCACGGCCACGTTCATGGTAAAGGACGGCCCGCGATGTTCGAGCGCAGGCTGGCTACGCTGCCACAGCCGCCTTGGTCGGTGCGGCGGATTCGCCTGCGTGTGCGCCCGCTCCCGGCCACACGTTTTCGGGGATGCAGACGTGGCCCTCGAACAGGCGTCTCGCCGTGCGAACCAGCGCGGCGCGTCGGATCGTCTGCTCGTCGCCGGCCAGATCGACGTCGAGGTCGATCGCGATCATCCGCGAGGGATGCTCGATCCTGATCACGCCTTGCGGCGCCGGCGGCAACGAAACCAGGCGCGATGCAACGGTTCCCGGAATTGCGCACGCCGACGCCACGCAGACCGTGCCCGTCACAGCGTGCGCCTTGTGGCAGGCGTACGGCACGAAGCAGCGCGAGGCGGTGGTGCCG
>JACPEF010000240.1 GCA_016183675.1 Betaproteobacteria bacterium | reverse complement strand
CGCCGCAGCGGTCGCGGCGGTCTCCGCGCTCGTCGCGGCGTGCGCCGCGCTTGCGCCCACCGGCGAGCGGCCGGCCGGACCGGCGCCGTTTGATCTCATCGGGCGCGTCGCCGTGAGCTACGACGGGCGCGCCTTCTCCTCCAACGTGCGCTGGCGGCACACGCCTGAGCGCGACGAGCTCTGGCTGCTCACCCCGGTGGGACAGACGCTCGCGCATATCGTGGGCGATGCCTCGGGGGCGACGCTGACCGGCGCCGACCAGCAGCAGTTCCGCGCCGCCAGCGTCGAAAGCCTCACGCGCCAGGCGCTGGGTTGGGAGCTGCCGCTCGCGCGCCTCGCCTGGTGGGTGCGGGGCGAGATCGCGCCCGAGGGTGCGCCGCAAATCGTCGAGCGGGACGATCGCGCGCGGCTCACTGCGCTCACCCAGGACGGCTGGCGCATCGCGTTCGTCCATTACCCGCCGCAGGAGCACGGAGGGCTGCCGCGCCGGCTGGAGCTGGCGAGCGGCGAGCACGAGATCCGGCTGCTGATCGATGGCTGGCGCCTCGACGCCGCCGCCCCATGAACGGTCCGACACACGCTTGTTCCGGATTTTTCACCACAGAGACACAGAGGCGCGGAGAGTTTTTATATTCGGTCGGTGACAAAGCATGCGTCGGCCCATGTGTAGGTCAGAAAATCGAAAAAATTCAGTAACCTCTTGGTTTCTCCGTGTCTCTGTGCCTCTGTGGTAGATATTATGGAACCTCAAGGCTATCCCGCGCCTGCCAAGCTCAATCTCATGCTGCGCGTGGTGGGGAGGCGCGCCGACGGCTACCACCTGCTGCAGACGGTGCTGCGCTTCATCGACTATGCCGACACGCTCCACTATCGCGTGCGCGAGGACGGGGTAATCGCGCGCGTCAATGACGTCGCGGGCGTGCCGGCCGAGGACGATCTTGCGGTGCGCGCCGCGCGGCTGCTCAAGAGCGCGGCGGGCACGCGGCTTGGCGCCGAAATCACGCTGGAAAAGCGCCTGCCGCTCGGTAGCGGGCTGGGCGGCGGCAGCTCCGATGCGGCGACCACGCTGCTGGCGCTGAACCGGCTGTGGGGCGCCGACCTTCCACGCGAGCGGCTGCTCGCGATTGCGCTCGAGCTCGGGGCGGACGTGCCGGTATTCGTATGGGGCGAAAACGCGCTCGCCGAGGGCGTCGGCGAACGCTTGACGCCGGTTGAGCTCCCGCCGGCGTGGTACCTGGTGCTGGTGCCGCCGGTAGCGGTGCCTACGGCCCGGATTTTCGCCCATCCGGAATTGAAACGGGACTCAAATCCAATTAGAATACAACGCTTTTCGGCCGAGCAGGCGGGCAACGATCTGGAGCCGATTGTATGCCGCGAATACCCGGAAGTGGCGCGGCATCTCGACTGGCTGCGGCGGGCCGCACCGGCATGGGTGACCGGCTCCGGTGCGTGCGTGTTTGCCGCATTTCCGGCCGAACGCGCGGCGCGCGAAGTATGGGCGCAAGCGCCTGCGGGGATGCAGGGATTCATCGCGCAGGGTCTGGCGCGGCATCCGCTGCGCGACCTGGCACGCTGAGGCGGACTCGGGCTTTCGGACGGACGGCACGCCGGGCCGGACGTCGCGCTACTGGGGAGTCGCCAAGCTGGTTAAGGCACCGGATTTTGATTCCGGCATGCGTGGGTTCGAATCCTACCTCCCCAGCCCAATGCTTAAGAGCCTCTTAGGATCGGTGCGAGATGGCGCAGGCGCGCATAGGTGAGAGCGTGGGCTTCGATCGCTTGATGGTGTTCACCGGGAACGCCAATCCGAGGCTTGCCGGGGACGTCGTCGGGCATCTCAACATTCACCTCGGCCGCGCCAAGGTCGGACGCTTCAGCGACGGCGAGGTGATGGTGGAGATCCTCGAGAACGTGCGCGGGCGCGACGTGTTCGTGCTGCAGTCGATCTGCTCGCCGACCAACGACAACCTGATGGAGCTGCTGGTGATGGTGGACGCATTGAAGCGCGCCTCTGCGGCGCGCGTCACCGCCGCCATCCCCTACATGGGCTACGCGCGGCAGGACCGGCGTCCGAGCTCGGCGCGGGTGCCGATCACCGCCAAGGTGGTGGCCAACATGATGACGAGCGTCGGGGTGGACCGGCTGCTGACCATGGACCTGCACTCCGAGCAGATCCAGGGGTTTTTCGACATCCCGGTGGACAACGTCTACTCGGGGCCGATCATGCTGGGCGACGTGTGGAAGCACGGCTTCACGAAGCTGGTGGTGGTGTCGCCCGACGTCGGGGGCGTGGTGCGGGCGCGGGCGCTGGCGAAGCGGCTCGAAGCCGACCTCGCGATCATCGACAAGCGCCGGCCGCGGCCGAACGTCGCCACCGTAATGAACATCATCGGCGAGGTCGAGGGCCTGACCTGCGTGATCGTGGACGACCTGGTCGACACCGCCAACACCCTGAGCGAGGCGGCGGGCGCGCTCAAGCAGAACGGCGCGGAACGGGTGCTCGCGTATTGCACGCACGCGGTACTGTCGGGAAGTGCAGTGGAACGCATCGCCGGCTCGGCGCTGGACGAAGTGGTGGTGACCGACACCATCCCGCTGCGCGAGGACGCGAAGAACTGCAAGAAGATCCGCGTCCTCACCGTGGCGAGCCTGCTGGCGGAGACCATGCGCCGCATCAGCAACGAGGACTCTGTCAGCTCGCTATTCGTCGAATAGCGAGCTGAATGTTGAATTTTGAATGTTGAGTGTTGAATTGAAGGCTGGCGCGCAATTTAACATTTAACACTTAACATTTTTTCGATTCGGGGCGATCTGGTCGCGGACGCTCCGCATGAATAGGAGATTGCAATGAAGATCGAAGTGACTGCATTCCCGCGCGCGCAGCAGGGATCGGGTGCGAGCCGCCGCCTGCGCGTCAAAGGGCGGGTGCCGGGCATCATCTACGGAGCGGACAAGGCCGCGCAAAACGTCGAGCTCGACCACAACGCGCTGCTGCATCACCTGAAGCTGGAGGTGTTCCACGCTTCCATCCTGGACCTGACGGTGGACGGACAGAAGCAGCGCGTGCTGTTGCGCGACTACCAGATGCATCCATGGCGCCAGCAGGTGCTGCACGTGGACTTCCAGCGCGTTGACCAGGACCGCAAGATCCACATGAGGGTTCCGCTGCACTTCATCAATGCCGAAATCTGCCCGGGCGTGAAGGCCGGCGGCGGCGTGGTGCAGCACGTGATGAACGATATCGATATCCAGTGCCTGCCGGACGACCTGCCGGAGTTCATCGAGGTCGATCTGAAGGACATGGAGCTCAACCAGACGATCCACGCCAATGAACTCGCCATGCCCAGGGGCGTGGAGCCCACGTCCAAGCTCAAGCACGACAACCCGGCGGTCGTGTCGGTGCAGGTGCCGAAGGAGATCGTGATCGAGGAGGAAGCCCCGCCGCCGGTCACCGAGATCATCGGCGAAGCGCCGGCCGAGGGCGAGGAGGCTGCCGAGGCGGCCGCCGAGGGCGAGAAAAAGGAGCCCGCCGCCGAGAAGAAGGAAAAGGAACCGGCCACCGCCGAGAAGAAGGAAAAGGCAACGGGCAAGAAAGAAAAGGAATAGCGCCGCCCGCGAAAAAAGCCCGCCATGCAGTTGCAGTGTGGCGGGCTTTTTTGCAGCAATTCTGAATGTTGAATGCTTAATGTCGAATTGACCAATGCCCGGCCATGAATTTCATTCAACACTCAACATTCAACATTTAGCATTCTTCGAATGAAGCTCGTCGTCGGGCTCGGCAATCCGGGCCGCAAATACGAAGGCACGCGGCACAACGCGGGCTTCTGGCTCGTCGAGCGCTTCGCCGCGGAGACCCACACGGTGCTGCGCAAGGACCCGAAGTTCCAGGCGCTCGTCGGGCGGCACGAGCCGAGTGGCGCATGGCTGCTGCTTCCGCAGAGCTACATGAACTCGAGCGGCAGGCCGATCCAGATGCTGGCCAGCTTCTTCAAGATCCCGCCCGCCGAGATCCTGGTGGCGCACGACGAGCTCGACTTCGCGCCGGGCGTCTCGAGGATCAAGCAGGGCGGCGGCATCGCGGGCCATAACGGCCTCAAGGACATCTCGGCCCGGCTCGGCTCGCACGACTACTGGCGGCTGCGTATCGGCATTGGCCACCCAGGCGAGCAGCAGGGCGTAACCGATTTCGTGCTGCACAAGCCCACGCAGGAAGAGCGCGCCGCGATCGACGCCGCGATCGGGCGCGCGCTCGAAGTGCTGCCGCTCGCGCTCGCGGGCGATCTGCAGGGCGCGATGCTGAAGCTGCACACCCAGGAGGCCGCCGAGCAGGCCGAACGGCCCAAGGCGCCGGACAAGGCCGGCAAGCCGGGCAAGCCCGGGAAGGCCAAGAAAGCGGCTGCGCCCAAGAAGGTCGAGAAGCCCGAGAAGCCCGAAAAGGAAAGCTCGTTCAGCGCTCTTCTGAGGAAGTTCCTGCCGGGCACGGGCTCGGCGCGCAAGAAATGAGCCTCACCTGCGGCATCGTGGGCCTGCCCAACGTCGGCAAGTCCACGCTGTTCAACGCGCTCACCCAGGCCGCGATCCCGGCCGAGAACTACCCGTTCTGCACCCTCTCACCCAACGTGGGCGTCGTGCCGGTGCCCGACCCGCGGCTCCCGCGGCTCGCCCAGCTTGCCCGGCCCGAGAAGATGACGCCGGCGGTGGTTGAGTTCGTGGACATCGCGGGACTGGTCGCCGGGGCCTCCAAGGGCGAGGGCCTGGGCAACCAGTTCCTGCGCCACATCCGCGAGACCGACGGCATCATCAACATCGTGCGCTGCTTCGAGGACGAGAACGTGGTGCACGTCGGCGGACGCGTCGATCCGGCGGCCGACATCGAGACCATCCAGGTCGAGCTTGCGCTCGCCGATCTGGCGACGGTGGACAAAGCCCTCGCCCGCGCGATCCCCAAGGCGCGCTCCGGCGACAAGGAGGCAGCGAAGCTTGAAGCCGTGCTCGCGCGGGCGCGCTCGCATCTCGACCAGGGCAAACCCGTGCGCTCGCTCGCACTGGAGCCGGAGGAGCGGGAGCTGCTCACGCCGCTGTGCCTGCTCACGACGAAGCCCGCGATCTACGTCGCCAACGTGGATGAGCGCGGCTTTGCGGGCAACCCGCTGCTCGACACAGTGAGGGAACACGCCGCGCAGGAGGGAGCGCCGGTGGTGGCGATCTGCGCCAAGCTGGAGGCCGAGATCGCTGACATGAGCGAGGAGGACAAAAACGCCTTCCTGGCCGACCTGGGGCTCGCGGAGCCGGGGTTAAACCGGCTGATCCGCGCCGTGTACGATCTGCTCGGGCTGCAGACCTTTTTCACCACGGGGCCCAGGGAAGCGCGGGCCTGGACGATCCACAGGGGCGACACGGCCTCGCGGGCGGCGGGGGAAATCCACACCGACTTCGAGCGCGGCTTCATCCGCGCCGAGGTCATCTCCTACGACGACTATGTGGCGTGCGGCGGCGAGCAAGGGGCGAAGGAGGCCGGCAAGATGCGGCTGGAGGGGAGGGACTACGTCGTCAGGGACGGCGACGTGATCTACTTCCGCTTCAACGTCTGACGGCCTGCGGACGCGCAGCCCGCGCGCCAGGCCGTCTGCGCCGGATCGAACGGACGCAGGTGCCGCTCATCCGGCGCCATCGCGGCGGGCTGGATATACTAACGCCTGCGCGGCCGCCGGATGGGGACCGGTGGAAACGGCCGCGAACGCAAAGACAACAAACGAGTTCAAAAAAATG
>JACPEF010000242.1 GCA_016183675.1 Betaproteobacteria bacterium | reverse complement strand
CGGAGGCCGCGGAGGCGAGGGAAGCACCGAGGTAACCCCGAGACGAGCGGCCTATTCTTGGGTATTATGTTGCCCGCAACAAGAGGAGGGTGACGCCGCGCCCGGGGTTTCTACACAGAAACCATAATGTTGCACCGGTTGAGGAGAACATTTTCATGACGACCGACCGGGTCATCTTCGTCTGCACCCTCATCGTGGCGGCGGTTTATTTCTACGCCACCACGCTGATTCCCACCCTCGAAATCGGGGACCCGCTGGGGCCGAAGGCATTCCCGCGCCTGCTCGGCGTCTGCCTGCTGATCGCGGCCGGCCTGTTCTTCCTCGAGATGTGGAAGGACCACAAAGCGCGGGCGCCGCAGGCTCCGGATTCGAGCTCGCGCGACTGGCGGCATATCTGGATCATCGCCGGGGTAACCGTGTGGATGGGGATCTACTACACGGCGTTCGAGAAGCTCGGCTACGTGGTCGCCACGACGATCTTCCTGGTGGCGCTGATGGCCTGGTTCAACCGGGGCAAGTGGCTCGCCAACGTACTCTCCGCCGTATTCTTCAGCATCCTGAGCTTCGTGATGTTCGTCAAGCTCGACGTCAATCTCCCGCGCGGCGTGGCGGCGTTCAGCTGGATCAGCGACGCCATCCTCGTGGTCGTAAACGCCGTCATCACGGCGTTCAAGGCGATCTTCAGCTAATCCTGATCTTGCGGCCCTGGGTAAGGACCTAGCGTATGGATACGTTGACTCACATCCTCAACGGGTTCTCGGTGGCCCTGCAGCCGATCAATCTCTGGTACACCTTTCTCGGCTGCTTTTTGGGCACGATCATCGGCGTGCTGCCGGGAATCGGACCCTCCGCCGGCATTGCGCTATTGATCCCGGTGACTTACGGCATGAACCCGACCTCGGCGCTCATCATGATGGCGGGCATTTTCTACGGCGCGCGCTACGGCGGCTCGACCACAGCGATCCTGATCAACACGCCGGGCGAGGCGTCCTCGGTCATGACGACCCTCGACGGCTACCAGATGGCGAAGAAAGGCCGCGGGGGCGCGGCGCTCGCCGTCTCGGCGCTGGCATCGTTCATCGCGGGCACGATCGGCGTGATCGGGCTTACGATGTTCGCGGTGCCGCTGACCGCCATGGCGCTGAAGTTCGGCCCGGCCGAGTACTTCGTGCTCATGTTTTTCGCGATGACGGCGGTGTCCTCGCTCGCCGGCAAGTCGCCCGCGAAGGCCATGATCTCGACGATCCTCGGGCTCATGATCGCCACCATCGGCATCGACCTCCAGAGCGGGCAGCCGCGCTACACCATGGGAGTGCCCGAGCTCCAGGACGGGGTGGGCTTCATCATCGCGGTCGTGGGGCTGTTCGCGATCGCCGAGGTGTTCTACTCCATGGAGGAGATGACCAAGGGCATCCGCCCCGAGATCATCAAGCTGCAGGGGCGGTTGTGGCTCACGCGCGAGGAATGGAACCGCTCGGTGGTGCCGATTGCGCGCGGCGGCATCATCGGCTTCATCATCGGCGTGCTGCCGGGCGCTGGCGGCACCATTGCGTCGATCCTGTCCTACGTGTGGGAAAAGCGGCTCTCGAAGCACCCGGAACAGTTCGGAACCGGGGCGATCGAGGGGGTCGCCGGGCCGGAGGCGGCGAACAATTCCGACACGGCCGGCGCGCTGGTGCCGCTGCTGACTCTCGGCATCCCGGGCGGCGGCGCGACCGCGGTGATGCTCGGCGCTTTCATCATGTACGGCATCCAGCCCGGGCCGCTCCTGTTCCAGAACCGCCCCGATCTGGTATGGGGCCTCATAGATAGCATGTACATCGGCAACGTCATGCTGCTGATCCTGAACCTCCCGCTGATCGGCATCTTCGTGAGGCTGCTCTACATCCCGAGCGGGATCCTGATGCCGCTGATTCTCGCGATCTCCACTATCGGCCTCTACGCCATCAACGGCAACCCGGTCGAGCTCTATTTCGGGATCATCTTCGGCGTGATGGGCTATATCTTCCGCAAGGTGGACATCCCGGTCGCGCCGATGGTGCTGTCGCTGGTGCTGGGGGGCATCATGGAGCAGTCGTTCCGGCAGGCGATGACCATCTCCGGCGGTAATCCCAAGATCTTCGTGGGCAGCACGATCACCGTCACGCTGGTCGCGCTTTCCGTCCTCTCCGTCGCTCTGCCTTTCATCCTGCCGCGGCTCAAGGCGTGGCGCGCAGGCGCCACCGCCGAGAAAGCCTAGAGCGCCTAACATAATGAAACGCGCGTGCGGTGCGAGCCAGAATCGTCGATAGCGCGAAGCGAGGTGCAGCCAATACTTGCTGTATTGGCAAGACTCGCGACAAAGCTAGCGGCGATTCTGGCCGCAACCCCTTGTGGGCTGGCACGGTTTTGGCCCGCGACTACCGACTCGGTGCATGCCCATTGCGAGGCCTGACCATGCTGCTGGTCCTGCGTCGCTAAAACCGTGACAGCGCAGCGTGTGTTTCATTATGTTAGGCGCTCTTAGTGCCTGGCCGCAGTTAAATGCTGAAGCAAACCCGATCGGCCACGGAACCACACGGAAGCCACGGAATGCTGCGGCCACACAACGCTAAGCTGAGTCGGTAATCTGAATTTTCGGATTTCATGTTTTCCGTGATTGAGAAACTGAAGGCGTGACATGGTACTTCGTGACGTGGTACTGCGTGACCTGATACGGCGTGATGTGATGCTGCGTCGCTCGCAAGCCTTTTTGCCCCGCGCTTCACCAAGTCACGCTTTAGCATGTCACGATTCATCATGTCACGCATCACCATGTCACGGTTTTGCCATGAAGGAGTGCTTGAATGGGTAAGCGGATAGCCTTTGTCGGAGCGGGGGCGGTTGGTGGCTACGTCAGCGGCCACATGACGCGCGCCGGGCACGACGTAACGATCATCGACCCCTGGCCCGAGCATGTGGAGTCGATGCGCGTGAACGAGCTGCAGCTCTCGGGCGTGACCGAGGCCGAGCGGCACTCGATCAAGGTCAATGCACTCCACGTGTGCGAGGTGCAGGGCCTGATCAAGAAGCGGCTTTTCGACATCGCGTTCATCTGCGTGAAATCCTACGACACCGAATGGGCGACGCTGCTGATCCGTCCCTACCTTGCGCCTGACGGCTTCGTGGTGTCGTTGCAGAACTGCATCAACGAGGAGCGCGTCGCGGCGCACGTGGGATGGGGGCGGACCGTGGGGTGCATCGCGAGCCTGATCGCGGTCGAGCTGTACCAGCCGGGGCACGTGATGCGCACCGTTCCGCTGGGCGGTGAGCGCCATACCGTGTTCCGCGTCGGCGAGCCCCACGGGCGGGTGACGCGGCGCGTGGAGGAGGTCGCGGAGATGCTGCGCGCGGTGGACAGCGCGAAGGCGACGACCAACCTGTGGGGCGAGCGCTGGTCGAAGCTTGTCGTGAACTCGATGCGCAACGGCCTGTCGGCCGCCACCGG
Source organism: Betaproteobacteria bacterium (assembly GCA_016183675.1). Taxonomy (GTDB): domain Bacteria; phylum Pseudomonadota; class Gammaproteobacteria; order Burkholderiales; family SG8-41; genus SG8-41. Next base: position 274 of record JACPEF010000242.1, on the reverse strand, counting down.
GCTCTACGGCAACCAGCGCGACCTCGCGGAGGGACCGCGCTGGCTTTCGGTCCGATTGGGCGGCCAGGCGGTGCGCGTGGGGCAGGCGCTCGGTTTCCAGCTCGAGAAGATGTTCGGGATGGAGGCGGAGACGCTGGCGCGGGCGGGCGAGGGCAACCGCGACGCGCTGGCGGAGATAACCGACATCCTGATCGAGGGCACGAAGAAGCGCTCGGATGACCAGCGCCCCTCCATGGCGCAGGACATCGCCAAGGGGCGCCGCACCGAGACCGAT
>JACPEF010000236.1 GCA_016183675.1 Betaproteobacteria bacterium | reverse complement strand
GCATACACCCGAAACTGATCCACGGTATGGCTCCCTGTCACGACTTCGACAGCGATGCCTCCGGCTTCCTTGAAGTCATCGAAGAGGGCATCGCGTTGCGCATCGCTCAACGGGTAGCGGCCGGGATGGGCCAGCACCGCGGCGCCGCCGCTTGCGTTGATCCAGTTCACCGCCTGCGCAAGGCTCGCCCACTGGTGCGGTACATATCCCGGCTTGCCCGTGGCGAGGTATTTCTTGAACACCGCGTGCACGTCGCGCGCGTAACCGCGCGCCACCAAGAACCGGGCGAAATGGGTCCGGCCGACGAGCTCGGGGTTGGTGACATGGCGGCGCGCCCCTTCGAGGCTGCCTTCAATGCCAGCTCTTGCCAGCTCGGCTGCGATGGCCTCGGCCCGTCGGCTGCGCCCGGCGCGAAGCCCGCCGAGACCGGCGGCGAGCACGGCATGCCCGGGATCAACCTGCAATCCGACCACGTGTATGGTCTGTCCTCCCCAGGTGACCGAAACTTCCACGCCGTTGACGAAGACGATCCCCGCCGCGTTCGCGCAAGCGCGCGCTTCGGCCAGGCCGCCGGTCTCGTCGTGATCCGTCAGCGCCAGAACCTTGACGCCGCGCTCCGCCGCGCGCGCTACCAGCTCCCGCGGGCGCAGCAGCCCGTCGGAATGCGTCGAATGGCAGTGCAAGTCGATGCAGCGCATAGAAAAGCGTATTAAAATCAGGTAAATACCATCATGCGGTGAGCCATCATAACAAATGCTAGACCACCCGGCGAATCCATTGGTTTCCCGCACGCGTAGAACAGTGACATCCCGTCATGACGAAACGATTGCTCGCCTCCTCGCTCGCTATCGCTGCCATCTTGCTCGCCGGCGGCGAGAGCCTCGCCGCACAGTGTTCCGCGGAAAGCGGTGCGCGGCGCGTGCCGCTGCTCGAGCTCTATACCTCCGAGGGCTGCGACAGCTGCCCACCCACCGACCGCTGGGTGAGCGGCCTGCCGGGTCGCGGACTCACGGCCGGGCGCGTCGTGACGCTCGCGTTCCACGTCGATTACTGGAATTACCTCGGTTGGGCCGATCCGTTCGCCAAGGCGGAATACAGCGCGCGGCAGCGCACGGCCAGCCAGCGCAATAAGGCGCGCTTCGTCTACACCCCTCAGCTCATTCTTGACGGAAGGGACTATCGCCGCGGCAGCTTCCGCGACGACTTCGCCGACCGCGTAAGCGCGGTCAACCAGGAACCGGCCAGGGCAAAGATCAGCCTCAAGCTAGAGCGCCGGAGGGCGGAGCAGGTGCCCGCCTTGGCCGGGTGCGACCCAAGGAGGGCGCGCCGGACTCGGACTGCCGCAGGCTGGAGCGGGAAGGCGCGCGAGCAGCCGACGCCGTTGGGCCCAGTTCTTGCGGCAGACCTTGCGGAGGCTGCGGCGCAGGCGACCGACGCGACAACCGGGGGAACTTGCCACTTCCCTTTCAGAGGCCGCGCGGCTGAGGCGAAAGACGCGCTTTCCGTGCACGGGAAGGTTTTCGTTCCGGACACGGCCCAGCGGCGCGCAGGCTTTCCTCGCGCTTTACGAAAACGACCTCTCCAACCAGGTCACCGCGGACGAAAACAGGGGCAAGCGGCTGCAGCATGACTTCGTGGTGCGAGAATTGTCGGGCCCCCATGCGACCGATTCCCAAGGGGACATCGCATTAAGCCACCGTTTCAAGCTCGACCCCCTCTGGAAGAGCGCGGACCTGCACATTGCGGCTTTTGTGCAGAACGAGCGAACGGGAGAGGTGCTGCAGGCGCTGGCGACACCCAGCTGCCGTTAATCACGCCTTCGGGCCGGCGGCGCCCTGGCCCTCAGTCCGCTATAATCATCGGGGCCATCCGCTCGGCGGAGAGGGGTCGTGAACCGATACCAAAAGATCGCCCTGGTGGTTGCGGCAGTGAACCTGCTGCTGATCCTGCTGTTCCCGCCTTTCGACCAATACTCGATCGCCACCACCCAGGTGCCGGTGTTCATCGGCTTCAACTTCGTGTTGACCCCGCTCCCCTACAGCGAGATCAACAACGGCGTGCTGCTGCTGGAAGCGTTCGTGGTGCTCGTCAACACCGGCATCGCCCTGCTGCTGCTGCGCGACAAGCCGGCCGGCGCCGAGCGGCGCAAAGTCAGCTACCAGAACGCGGCGCTGATCTTCACCGGCGTGAATCTGATTCTCGTGGTGCTGTTTCCGCCGTTCGAGTCGGTGTTCGCGCTCACCAATGCGGCCTTGCCGACCTTCGAGGGTTTTTACTTCATCTTCAGCCAGCGGCCCAGCCACACGATCGTCATCACGCTGCTCTACCTCGAGGTCATCTTCCTCCTGGTGAACGGCGCACTGCTGTGGCTGATCTTCAGGGAGCGCGACCCCTCGCAGCTCACGCGCGAGCAGATGTACACGCTCGCGGCGCACCTGCACAAGAAGGACGGGAAATAGGCCGGGGCGCTTACGCGAGCTTCTGGCGCAGGCGGCTTTGCGCAGGCACGTGCTGCGCCAGGAATTCCATCTGGTCGGCGAGGATGCGCCGGTTGGTGAGGATGAGATACTCGGCGCGGTTCGGCACGTACGGCAGGTAGATCAGTTCCATCCCCGCCTGCTCCGGCCCGCAGTTGCCCTTTTGTTCGTTGCAGGTCCGGCAGGCCGTCACCGAATTCATCCAGGTATCCCTGCCGCCGCGCGAGAACGGGACGACGTGGTCGCGTGTCAGCCTGGAGATGGGGAACATGCCGCCGCAGTAGCCGCAAATCTGGCGGTCGCGGTGGAACAGCTCGCGGTTGTTCAGCGGTGGCACCTGGCTGAACGCCTTCAGCGCCATCGCCTTGCCCTTGATCGCGATGATGCTGGATGCGGTGATGCTGGAGCGCCTTCCGGACAGACGGTTCATGCCGCCGTACACGGTGAACGCGTGCTCGCCCGTGGTCCACGCGACCTGGTCCTTCGCGTAGTAGTAGCAGGCGTGCTGCCAGCTGATCCAGCGGTGCGGGACGCCGTGCGTATCGAGCGTGAGGATCAGCGGATGGCCGCCGCCCAGCGCCACTTGTCGTTCTATTGCGTGGTACATCTTTCAGACGAGTCCGTTGCCGATCATTTTCCGACGCCGGCGGCGCCGGTGCATGGCACAATTTACCAGATTTTTGAATTTATGCCAGTTTTTGGCCCGCAGGTGGTCCCGACTGCGCCCCGCAGCGCGGCACGCCCTTCGATGGTGCGGCGCACAGGGGAAGCGTATAATGCCGCGCCGTGATGCGTAGAGTTCCCCGCCTTTGCGGTTCCGGCAGCCGTGACCAGACCCAGCCACGGCCCTGAAGCCCATCCGGCAAACGCCGCCGACATCTCCACGCCGTCCTTCGCCGCGCTCGGCCTGATACCGGAGCTGCTGCGCGCGGTCGCTGACCAGGGCTACGAGGAGCCGACGCCAATCCAGGTCAAGGCCATCCCGCCGATCCTGCAGCGGCGCGACGTGATGGGCTGCGCCCAGACCGGCACCGGGAAGACCGCCGGGTTCGCGCTGCCGATACTGCAGTTGCTCGCGCAGCAGGCTAATACCAGCCTCTCGCCGGCCCGGCATCCCGTGCGCACCCTGATCATCACGCCGACACGCGAGCTCGCGGTGCAGGTCGAGGAAAGCGTTCGCACCTACGGCACGCACCTCGCCCTGCGCTCGGCGGTCGTGTACGGCGGCGTGGACATCGACCCGCAGATGAAGCGGCTGCACGCCGGAGTGGAAATCCTGGTCGCCACGCCCGGGCGGCTGCTCGACCATCTGCACCAGAAAAGCGTCAATCTCTCGCGCGTCGAGATCCTGGTGCTGGACGAGGGCGACCGCATGCTCGACATGGGCTTCCTGCCGGACATCAAGCGCATTCTCGCGGTGCTGCCGCCGCGGCGCCAGAACCTGCTGTTCTCGGCGACCTTCCCGGACGAAGTGCGCAGGCTCGCGAAGGAATTGCTGCACTCGCCGGTAACGATCGACGTGGCGCCGCGCAATGCTCCGGCCGACCTCGTTTCGCACCAGGTCTATCCCGTCCCCGCCCTGCGCAAGCGCGCGTTGCTCGTGCACCTCGCCCGTTCACGCGACATGCGGCAGGTACTCGTTTTCGTCAGGATGAAGCGCGACGCGAACCGCCTGGCCCGCCAGCTGGTGCAGGATGGCGTCGCAGCGACGGCGATCCACAGCGATCGCACCCAGGCCGAGCGCATGCAGGCGCTCGAGGACTTCAAGCAGGGCAAGGTGCCGGTGCTGGTTGCGACCGACATCGCCGCGCGCGGTCTCGATATCGAACAGCTGCCGTTCGTGGTCAACTACGAGCTGCCGCACACGCCCGAGGACTACGTGCATCGCATCGGCCGCACCGGCCGCGCCGGCCTGCCGGGCGAAGCGATCTCGCTGGTGAGCCCGGACGAAATGAGGTATCTGGAGGACATCGAGCGCATGCTCAAGCGCAAGTTGCCGCGGGCGTCCGCCCCGGAGCTCGCGCGCGGGACGCGCCCCGGACATCGCCCGAAGGACGGCACGCACAAGCGCCCCGCCGAGCGGCCGCAGGCGAGGCTTCACGCTGCCCCGCGCCCCGAGGCGCCTGCTTTCGACTACACCAAGCCCTACGAGCCCGCGCTATCCGGCCCGCCGGCCCGGCCTGAGCACGCCCGCCCCGCCCACCGGAGGCCCGAACGCCCGACCGCCGCCCTGTTGGGCGGAAGACCCGCGAAGCGCGAGCCCCACAAGTAGCAGAAGAAGTGATGGGGTGACGAAGTGATGAAGTGACGGGAAACGAGCCCATCATCACTGCGTCACCTCTTCACCTCGTCACCGACGCCAAGCATGGAAGCGCTAAGCCTCCCGGAACTGCTGTTCTTCTGCCTCGTCATCGTCCTGTCGTACGCGATCCGCGGCAGCGCCGGGTTCGGCGGCGTGACAGTGCCGCTGCTCGCGCTGGTGATGTCGCTCAAGACCGTCGCGCCGATGGTGACGTTCCTGGGACTGATTTCCTCGTTCGCCATACTCAGGGATAACTACCGTCACGTCGTCTGGCGCGATCTGTGGCGAATCATGCCGTGGTGCGCGATCGGCTTTGCGGCCGGGCTCTACTTCTTCAAGACGCTCGACTCGCGCACTCTCGCGCAGGCGCTGGGCGTCTTCGTGCTCGTCTACGGCGGCTACTCCCTCTGGGCGACGCTGCGCCGGGGTTCCGAGCTGCGCCTGCCGATGGGGGCGGTCATGCCGGTCGCCGGAACCCTCGCCGGGTTCGTGGGCACGCTGTTCGGCGCAAATGCAGGCATGTTTTTCGCCATCTATCTCGACCTGCTCAAATTCGCAAAGATCGAGTTCCGGGCGACGGTGGCGGCGATCCTGTTCGGCCTCGGCGTGCTCCGCGGGACCGGCTACGCCGCGGTCGGCGCGTATGACCGCGACGCCTTGATCGCCTGCGCCGCGGCGCTGCCGCTGATGGGCATAGGGATCTTCCTCGGCAACCGCATCCACGCCAGACTCAACGAGCTCATGTTCAAGCGCCTGGTCGCCCTGGTGCTGGTCGCGAGCGGCGTGCCGCTCATCCTGCGCTGAGCGGCAAAGCAGATCGAACCGCCAAGACGCCATGAGAATCACTCGAATGAATAATGGACCGGGACCACTGCCCGCGCACGAGGGCGACGCCTGCTGATAAACTTCCCCGAGAGCTTACGAGGGACGCCAAGGGAGCCTGGTGCTCACGACGCTTGCGGGAGACTCTGCTCCTGGCATTTCGGCTGTCGCTTTTTATTTTCAGATT
>JACPEF010000234.1 GCA_016183675.1 Betaproteobacteria bacterium | reverse complement strand
CACGGCGGCCGCGCGGTCGGCCTCACCGGCAAGGACGGCGGACTCATCCGGGCGAAGAAACTGCTGGTGCGCGGCGCGAACGATTCCGACGAGCTCCTTGACATCGGACAGGTGGGCGAAGTCGAGAGCATCGATCCCGAGATCGTGCACCGGCTGCACACCCACGATTTCATCCCGGTGATCGCGCCGCTCGGCGTGGGCAAGAAGGGCGAGACCTACAACATCAACTCCGATCTGGTCGCCGGCAAGATGGCCGAGATACTGAAGGCCGAGAAACTGATCGTGCTCACCAACACGCCGGGCGTGCTCGACAAGAACGGAAACCTCCTCACCGGGTTGAGCGCGCGCAAGGTGGACGAGCTCTTTGCAAACGGCACCATCTCGGGCGGAATGCTGCCCAAGATCGGCTCCGCGCTGGACGCGGTGAAGAACGGCGTCAATACCTGCCACATCATAGACGGGCGCGTCGAGCACGCGCTGCTGCTCGAGGTCCTCACTGATGAAGGCGTCGGCACGCTGATCCGCCGGCGCTGAGCGCCGCGCGCCGGCGCGCGGCTCCGGGTTCAAAGTTCAAGGTTCAACGTTCAATGTTCAACGTTCAAAGTTCAACCGGAAACCTGGAACCCGGAACCCGGAACCCGGAACTGAATCATGTAGCTACGGCTTCCTGCGCCTGTGCCGCGCCAACCCTCTCGGGCCGCAACGCTGTATCATGCTGGCGTATTCACAATAAGAGCCTCCAATACAATGAAATACACGATGCGCTGTCACGATTATTGGAGGCTCTAACCCGGGAAACTCGGCAGGGTTGAAAATGGCGGCGAGGACGGGCGAGCGCAAGGACCAGATCCTGCAGACGCTGGCGCAGATGCTGGAGAATCCCTCGGGCGAGAAGGTCACCACCGCGGCGCTCGCGGCGCGGCTGCAGGTATCGGAGGCCGCGCTCTATCGCCACTTCAAGGGCAAGGCCCAGATGTTCGAGGGGCTGATCGAGTTCGTCGAGCACACCCTGTTCGCGCTGATCAACAAGATCACCAGCGAGGAAAAAAGCGGGCTGCGCCAGCTCGAGGCGATCATTTCCGTGCTGCTCGCCTTCGCGCAGAAGAACCGCGGCATGACCCGAGTGCTCATCGGCGATGCGCTGGTCAACGAGGACCAGCGGCTGCAGACGCGCATCAACCAATTGCACGACCGGCTGGAAGCCGCGCTCAAGCAGGCGTTGCGCTTCAGCGTGACACAGCGGGAGCTCGACGCCGAGGTGGACGTGGCGGCGCAGGCGAACCTGCTGATGAGTTTTGTGACCGGCCGCTGGCACCAGTTCGCGAAGAGCGGCTTCAAGCGCGACCCGGTCGAATCGTGGAACAGGCAGTGGCGGCAGCTCATGGAAGGGGTCATCGCATGAGTGCGAGATCCCTCGCGCACGGTTAAACGAAAAAAAGGGGGACAGCGATGGCCAATATCACCACGCAACAGCTTGCCGAATTGCTGGTCGGCGTCGCGCGCGCGCAGCAGGCGATTGTGGAGGCGGCGGAGAGCCAGAAGGCCGGTTTCAGGATGCACCTCGCGCCGACGCTGCAGACCGCGGCGCGGATCCGCAACACCGGCCACGTGCCGACGCTGATGGATTTCCCGGCGCGGGTGCTGCTCGCCCATCAAGGGCGTAACCCGCCCGATGCGGCGCAGGTAATGAGAGATCTGGAGGCGCTGCTCAGTGCTCGGCCTGCAGCAGCGGCTGCTCCCGCCGCTGCGCCCGCCGCCACCGCTCCCGCTGCCGGCGGCCCGCCGCTCGATATAATCCGATAAAGCGAGTTTAAAGTTTCAAGTCTCAGGTTTCAAGTTGGCCCACGTGATGCCGCGTTCTTGACTTGAAACTTGTAACCTGGAACTTGAAACTTAAGCGGTCGCGCACACCGCGCAGGCCGGGTCTTTCGCGAGCTTGATGGTGCGCACCTCCATGGCGAGCGCATCGAGGAGCAGCAGCCGCCCGACGAGCGTCTCCCCGGCGCCCGCGAGCAGCTTCAGCGCTTCCGCCGCCTGGATCGAACCCACGATTCCGGTCAGCGGCGCGAACACGCCCATCACCGCGCAGCGCACGTCCTCGGACTCGCCATGCTCCGGAAACAGGCACGCGTAGCACGGAGAGTCCGCGGCGCGCAGGTCGAATACCGCGACCTGCCCGTCGAAGCGCACCGCCGCGCCTGACACGAGCGGCTTCCTCAGCCGCACGCACACGCGGTTGACAGCATGCCGGGTGGCGAAGTTGTCGCTGCCGTCGAGCACCACGTCGGTCTGCGCGACCAGCGTTTCCAGCCGTTTCTCATCCACCCGCTCCGCAAGGGCGAAGACCTTGACTTCGGGGTTGATCGCGGCGAGCGTTGCGCGGGCCGACTCGACCTTTTTTCTGCCGACCGACTCGGTGCGGTGCACGATCTGCCGCTGCAGGTTGGTAAGGTCGACGTCTTCGTTGTCGCAAAGCGTGATGTTCCCCACCCCGGCGGACGCGAGATAGAGCGCGACGGGCGAACCGAGCCCGCCCGCGCCGATGACGAGCGCGCGCGCGGCGAGCAACCTTTCCTGCCCCTCGACGCCGATTTGCGGCAACAGGATGTGACGGCTGTAGCGCAACAGCTGCCGGTCGTCCATGGTTCAGTGAGGAGCGAGGAGCGGGGGGTGAGGAGTGTACAGCAAAGCGCCCGGCGGGCGCCGGGCGTCTGGAAGCGGCGGCTGATCGGTCTTAGTTCGCGACCTTGACGCCGCCGCGGCTCTTGAGGAACGCGATCGCCTGGTTGAGCTCGTAGTCGTGCTTGGACACGATCTCGCCGGGCTCGGGCTTGAGCAGCTTCTCGTCGATGTCCTTCGGGCGCGGCGTGGGCGAGAAGCTGAACTGCTTGACCACCGCCTCCGGGATCTTCGCGGCCTGTTCCTTGTTGCCGTCGCTGAGGTGCTTGATGAGATCGCCCTCGCGCAGTTTTAGGGCGGCGGTCCTTTCCGCGGAGCCGTCGTCAAGAGGGATGTCGGGCGTGATGCCCTTCGCCTGGATCGAGCGCCCGTTGGGCGTATAGTAGCGCGCCGTGGTGAGCTTGATCGCGGTGCTGTTCGCGAGCGGCAGGATGGTCTGCACGGAACCCTTGCCGAAGGTCTGCTGGCCCATGACCACGGCGCGCTTGTGGTCCTGAAGCGCGCCCGCCACGATCTCGGAAGCGGAGGCCGAACCGGCGTTCACGAGCACCACCATCGGCACCGATTTCACTTCCGCCGGGAGCCGGCGCACGTAATCCTCCTTCATGCGGCCGCGCAGGTAGTGCTCGGGGCTCGCGTTGAGCTTCATCCTCGAGTCCTCGGTGCGGCCGTCGGTGTATACGACCAGCGCGCCGGGCGGCAGGAATGCAGCGGAGACGGCAACGGCGCCGTTCAAGAGCCCGCCGGGGTCGTTGCGCAGGTCGAGCACGATGCCCTTCATCGGGCCCTGGTTCTCCTTGAAATGCTTCTCGATCGCGCGCGCCAGCGTCTCTCCCGTGTGCTCCTGGAACTGGCTCACGCGGAAATAGGCATAGCCGGGCTCGAGCAGCTTGGATTTGACGCTCTGGATCTTGATGACGGCGCGTGTGAGCGTCACCACGATCGGCTTCGCTTCGCCCTTGCGCACGATGGTGAGCGTGATCTGGGTGTTGGGCTTGCCGCGCATGCGCTTGACCGCCTCGTTCAGCGTCATTCCCTTCACCGAGGTTTCGTCGAGCTTGACGATCAGGTCGCCCGACTTGAGGCCGGCGCGGTACGCGGGCGAATCATCGATCGGCGCGACCACCTTGACGAAGCCGTCTTCCATGCCGACCTCGATGCCCAGCCCGCCGAATTCGCCCTGGGTGCCCACCTGCAGTTCCTTGAACGCCTCCTGGTCGAGATAGGCGGAGTGCGGGTCGAGCCCCGTCAGCATGCCGTTAATGGCCTCGGTGATGAGCTTCTTGTCGTCCACCGGCTCGACGTAGTCGCTCTTGACGCGCCCGAAAACCTCGGTGAACGCGCGCAGCTCCTCGATCGGCAGCGGCGCGGTCGTCGCCTTCTGCGCGACCGCAGAGAAATTGAGGCTCACCGCGACGCCGATCAGCACGCCGATGGCGATCAGTCCGATTTGATGCAGCTTGTTACGCATTGCCAGCTCCCGAAAGACCGCGAGTTCGCTTCTCACTCGATACCTACCCACGTCAGGGGATCCAGAGGCTTACCCTGATGCCGCAATTCGAAGTATAAACCGGAATCCGCATTGCCGCCGCTATTCCCCACGATGGCTATGGGCTCGCCGCCGCGGATCACCTCGCCGACCTGCTTGTAGAGCGCCTCGTTGTTGCCGTAGAGGCTCATGTAGGCGCCGCCGTGGTCGATGATCAGCAGGTTGCCGAAGCCGCGCAACCAGTCGGCGAACACCACGCGGCCCGCGGCGACCGCCCGCACTTCCTCGCCGGCTTTGGCCGCGATGAACAGACCTTTCCAGACCGCCCCGCCCTCAGAACGTGGACTGCCGAAGCGGTTGGCGAGTTCCCCGCGAACGGGGAGACTCAACCTGCCTTTCAATTCCTGGAACGGATCGCCGTCGGTTGAGGCGTCAGGCACACGCTCGTTCCTGAGCCGCGGCGCGGGCCGCTCGCGCGCGACGAGGCGTGAGAGCTGCTCCACCAGCCGCGCGAGTCGGGTCTCATCGCGCCGGAGCGTGCCGATCTCGCGGCGCTGGCGCTGTATGTCGCGCGAGATCCGGGCGAGCACCTGGGCACGCGCGCGCTTCTCGCGCTCCAGCCGCTGGCGCTGCGCGTGCTGCTCCCGGGTGACGGCCGCGAGCTCCGCCGCGTTTTGCTCGGCTTCGTGCGCGAGCTCTCTGAGCCGGCTGAGGCTCGCGCGCAGTTCCGAGATCAGCTGCACGCGCGCGCGGGAAATGTACGCGAAATAGTGCAGGTGGCGCGCGATCTGGTCGGGATCCTCGCGATTGAGGAGGAGCTTCAACGGCTCGGCCCGTCCACCGAGGTAGTTCTGGTAGAGTTGGCGCGCGAGCAACTCCTGCTGCGATTTCAACGCTTCCTCGCGCTGCTGCGACTCGCCGCGCAGCTCCGCGAGCCGCCGATTGATCCCGCGCGACTGCTCCCCGAGCCCGCGCAGCGAGCGGTTCGCGTCCGATATCGCGCGCTCCGACTCCTTCAGGGCGTCAACCGCTTCGCTCTTCGATTCCTCGGCATCGGCGAGCCGCTTCTGCAGCGCCTCGATCCGCCCGCGCAGCTCGCGCAGTTCCTTCTCTTTGGCTCCGCTGGAGGTCGCCGCCGGCGCCGCGGGCGGGCTCGCAAGGAGCAGGACGAGGAGTACGCCGAGAGCGCGGACGCTCACGTGAAGCGGATGAGCGACCTGCCGGTCATCTGCGCCGGCTGCGGCAGGCCCATCATGGTGAGGAGGGTCGGCGCGACATCCTGAAGAGCGCCCCCCGTGGCGATCTTCGCCCTGCGCCCGATATAGAGCAGCGGCACGACGTTGAGCGTGTGCGCGGTGTGCGCCTGCTTCGTGGCGGGATCGAGCATGGTCTCGGCGTTGCCATGGTCCGCGGTGATCAGCGCTTCGCCTCCGACCTCCTGCATCGCTGCGACGGCGCGCCCGATGCACTCGTCGAGGACCTCGATCGCGCGGGTCGTGGCCGCGAGGTTGCCGGTGTGGCCGACCATGTCGCCGTTGGCGAAGTTGCAGATGATGGCGTCGTAGTGGCGGCTCCTGATCGCTTCCACCAGCCTGTCGGTCACTTCGTACGCGCTCATCTCGGGCTTGAGATCGTAGGTCGCGACTTTCGGCGAGGGGACCAGGATGCGGTCTTCGCCGGAATAGGGCGTCTCGACGCCGCCGTTGAAAAAGTACGTGACGTGCGCGTACTTTTCCGTCTCGGCGATGCGCAGCTGTTTCAGTCCCTGCCGGGAAACGTATTCGCCGAAGCCGTTGTCGACGCTCTGCGGCGGGAACGCGGCCGGGATGCCGGCGAAGTCCTCGCCGTAGCGCGTGAGCGTGCAGTAGTAGCCGAGCTTCGGAAAGCGCTCGCGCTTGAAACCCTTGAAATCGGGTTCGGTGAGGGTACGGGTCAACTGGCGCGCGCGGTCCGCCCGGAAGTTCATGAAGACGACCGCATCGTCGTCGTTCATGCCCGCCTGTTTCCCGATCGCAGTGGCTTTCACGAACTCGTCGCTCTCGCCGCGCGCATAGGCGGCGTGAAGCGCCTCCAACGCGTTGGCGGCGCGGAACTCCGCCAGGCCCCGGGTGATGAGATCGTAGGCGGGCTTGACGCGCTCCCAGCGCTGGTCGCGGTCCATGGCGTAGTAGCGTCCGCAGATCGAGGCGATGCCGCCCGCCTTCAGCTCGTCGCACTTGCGCTGCAGCGCATCGAGCGATGCCCCGGCGCTTTTCGGAGGAGTGTCACGCCCGTCGAGGAACGCGTGCACGCGGATGCTCTGGACGCCGCCGCGCGCCGCCATCTCGAGCATCGCGTGGATCTGCGACTCGTGGCTGTGCACGCCGCCCGGCGAGAGCAGGCCGAGCACGTGCAGCGCGCGGCCCGCGCCGCGCGCCGTTGCCACCGCCTTGACCAGAACCGGGTTGCTGAAAAACTCGCCGGTCTCGATCGCGTGCTCGATCTTGGTGTAGTCCTGGTACACCACGCGCCCGGCGCCGATGTTCATGTGGCCGACTTCCGAGTTGCCCATCTGCTCCCGCGGCAGGCCCACCCATTTTTCCGAGGCGTCTATGGTGGTGTGCGGATAGGTCGACCACAGGAAATTCCAGTGCGGCTTGCGCGCCTGGCAGATGGCGTTGAAATCGCACTCCTCGCGGTGCCCGAAACCGTCAAGTATGATCAGCAAGACAGGCGTTACCTTCATGATTTAGTTAAGATTTTACGGTGGAATCGGCGGCCGGGCAATTTTAGTATATTCTGATTAACCCAGACCCTGCGGGAACGCATCGTGGCTGACACTCTCGCGCCGCGCGCTGCGCTGATAGACGAGCAGGAACACATCGAACAGGCCTCGCGCGCGCTCAAGGCCATGGCACATCCCCTGCGGCTGAAGATCCTGTGCGTGCTCGGCAACCAGGAATTGAGCGTCCAGGACATCGTCGACTGCGTCGGCACCTCGCAGAGCAACATCTCCCAGCACCTGGCGATACTACGTGAAAAAGGCGTGCTGCGCACCCGCAGGGACGCCGATCGCGTGTACTACCGCGTGGGAGACCAGCGCACGCTGACGCTGATCGGAATGATGCGCGAGGTGTTCTGCGGCATGGCGCACTAGCGCGCCCCGTTTCGGGTTTCGAGTTGCGAGTTTCGAGTTTCGATTCAAAAAAGCCGGGCGGCGCAGCCTCCGATTTCAACCCGGAACCCGGAACCCGGAACCCGGAACCCGCGCTTTCCTTGGCGCGCGCGAGCCTCGCGATGGCGGGGCTGATGGGCGCGCTGCCGTTCCTCCAGCCCTACCATCGTTTCCCCCTTACTTCGTTCTACAGCGAGTGGCTTGCGTTCGCGCTCGGGCTGGCGGCGGCGTTGCTGCTGCTGAAAAGGGCTTTGTGGCGCGAGATGGCGCTGCCGGCGGTGGCGCTCGCTCCGTTCGGGCTGATCCTCCTGCTCGGGTTGCAGGTAGCGCTCGAGCGCGTGCCGTACCCGGAACAAGCGCTGACCGCAACACTGTACCTGCTGTGGGTAGCGCTCCTGATAGTGCTGGCGCATGCGCTTCGGCGCGAGCTTGGGCTGGCGGTTGTCGCCGAGACCCTCGCGTGGTTCGTGCTCGCGGGCGGATTGCTCGGCGCGCTCGCCGGTCTGCTGCAACACTACCAGTTTTCGACGCCGCTCGATTTCCTGGTTGCAGGCAAAGGTTCGGCGGCCGTGTACGGCAATCTCGGACAGCCCAACCATTACGCCGCGTACATGACGCTGGCGCTTGCGTCGGCGATCTACTTGTACGGCCGTGGCCGCCTGCACGGAGCATTGGCCGGTGCATGCGCCGCGCTGTTGCTGCTGATGCTGGGGCTCTCCGGTTCGCGCAGCCCCTGGCTTTATCTCGGCGCGCTGACTTTGCTCGGGTTGATGCTGCAGGGGTGGCGCGGCGACACCGAAAGCCGCAGGCTCGCAGAATTTACCCTGTGGCTGCTGCCGGCGTTCGTGGTCGCGCAATGGGCGGCGACGCTGCCCTTCCTGACGCCGGAGAAGGGGCTGCTGGTGACTTCCGCGCAGCGCCTGTTCGAGATGGCGAGCGGGATCGAGGCACGCCTGCAACTCTGGCAGGAAGCGTGGGACATGTTCCTCGCTTCACCGGCGCTCGGCTCGGGCTGGGGAAAGTTCGCGTGGCACCATTTCCTCTACCTGGCTTCGACCGGCGCGACCGCAGCGCCCGGCGTGTTCAATCACGCGCACAACATCGTGCTGCAGCTGCTCGCCGAGACCGGGATCACCGGCGCGCTGCTGGTCGTCGGCGCGGCGATCGCCTGGGCGGCGGACCTGAGGAACGTGAAATTCGACCTCGAGTGGTGGTGGCTGCTGGCGCTCCTCGCGGTCATGGGCATTCATAGCATGCTGGAGTTTCCCTTGTGGTACGCCTATTTTCTCGGCCTGGCGGCATTGTTGCTCGGCCTCGGCGCGCAGCGGGCGATCAGGCTCCGCTTCGCCGGCGCCGCCCGCCTCGTCGCGGCGTTCGTCATCCTTGCCGGGTGGGTGAACCTGCTCGCCGTGCTGGGCCCGTACCGTGACTTCGAGCGCCTGGTCTTTCTCCCTGAGCGCGGTTCGGCGCCGCAGCTGGAGGACACGGTGTTTGCGGAATCGATCGCCCGCATACACCGCGAGCCCTTGCTCGCGCCGTACGTCGAACTCGCGGTGGCATACGGCATCACCGTCTCCGCCGAGCGGCTGCAGCAAAAGCTTGATCTCAATGCGCGCGCGATGCATTTTGCGCCCGTGGATGTCGTCGTCTATCGCCAGGCGCTGCTGCTCGCGTTGGCCGGCGAGCGCGCGGCGGCGGTGCGGCAGCTCGAGCATGCGGCGCGCGTTTATCCCGCCGAGCTCGATCACACTGTCTCCGAACTTGGCGGTTTGGCGCGCCGCCGCCCCGGCGAATTCGCTCCTCTGCTAGAATTAGCAGTGGCCAAAAGCGCTGAACGTCACGCGCGCGGCGCGACGCGATGACGCGCTTGGCCGGCGCGAGCTTTCAGGAGCCTGGTTTGGAGCAGTTTCTCGTTTTCCTGCAGAAAAACCCGTTTCACATGCTGCTGTTCGGGCTGGCGGTGGCCTCCGGCGCAATGTTGATCTGGCCGCTCGTCATGCGGCTGCTGCGACGGACGGGCGAGATCGGGACTTTCGAGGCGGTGCAGCTCATCAACCGGCGCGACGCCGTGGTGCTGGACGTGCGCGACAGCGGCGAGTTCGCGGCCGGGCACATCGTGAACGCCAAGCACATTCCCGAGGCGCAGCTCGCGGGCCGCATCAAGGAGCTCGAGAAGTACCGATCGCGCCCGATCATCGTCAGCTGCCGCACCGGTACGCGCGCGCCTGTGGTGGCGGGCGCGCTCCGCAAGCGCGGCCTGGCCGAGGTTTTCGCGCTGCGCGGCGGCGTCGCGGCGTGGCAGCAGGCGAGCATGCCGCTCGAGAAGGGCTAGAGGCTCTTAGCGCGGCATGCCGAAAGTCCGGATGTACAGCACTGGGGTCTGCCCGTTTTGCCGGATGGCGGAGCGGCTGCTGCGAACCAAGGGCGTCGCGTTCGACACGATTCGCGTCGACCTTGAACCGGAAAGGCGCGCGGAGATGATGGAGAAGACCGGACTCCGCACCGTGCCGCAGATTTACATCGGGGAAATTCACGTCGGCGGCTACGAAGAGCTGGCGGCGCTGGAGCTGGCCGGCAGGCTGGACGAGCTGCTCGAAGGCTAGTTTGAAGTTACAAGTTTCAGGTTTGAAGTTAAGGAGCTTAGACACACGGACAACTAGAAACTTCAAACTTCAAACTTGAAACTAGGGATATCATGAGCGAACAGCCAGAGCAGCTTTTTGCGGTAGAGAAGATTTACCTGAAGGACCTGTCGCTCGAAATCCCGGGTGCGCCGCAGATTTTCGTCGAGCGCGAGTCGCCGAAGATCGATATCAACCTGCACAACGAGGCGCGGGCGCTCGACGCCGGCGTGTACGAAGTGGTTCTCACCGCCACCGTCACCGCGAAGCTGAAGGACAAGACCGCGTTCCTGGTGGAAGCCGCGCAGGCGGGAATCTTCCGGATCCGCAACATCCCGCAGCAGGAACTGGAAACGGTGCTCGGCGTCATCTGTGGCAACGTCCTGTTTCCGTACTTGCGCGAGACCATCTCGAGCGTGGTCAGCCGCGCCGGGTTCCCGCCGTTTTTCCTGAACCACGTGAATTTCGAGGCGCTCTACCAGCAGCGTCTGCAACAGCAGCAGCAGCAACAGCAGCAGCAGCAGGCCGGAACACCGCCCGCGCCCGCCGGATGATCCCGCGATTAGAACCCATCGCAAAAATTTGTTGGTTTTGGCCGTGCTGGGGGCCGCCGCCCTGGGCGGCACGGACGCCGCGCGCGCCGCGGAGTTCCGCTCGGTGGCCGACAACGCCGCGGTGCTCTACGATGCCCCGTCCACCAAGGCGAAGAAGCTCTACGTGGTGAGCCACGGCTACCCGTTCGAGATCGTGGTCATCGTCGAGGGCTGGAGCAAGGTGCGCGACGCCAACGGGGAACTGACCTGGATCGAGAACAAGCATCTCGCCAACAAGCGCAACGTGCTCGTCAAGGTGCCGCTCGCGCAGATCCGCGAGGGCGCCGGTGACGACGCGCCGGTGGTGTTCCAGGCCCAGCAGAACGTGCTGCTCGAACTGCTGGAAGTGGCGAGCGGGGGCTGGCTGCGCGTGCGTCACCGCGAGGGCCAGAGCGGCTTCGTCAAGATCACGCAGGTCTGGGGCGCCTGACAATCAGTGTTGAATTCT
This sequence comes from Betaproteobacteria bacterium, assembly GCA_016183675.1. Taxonomy (GTDB): domain Bacteria; phylum Pseudomonadota; class Gammaproteobacteria; order Burkholderiales; family SG8-41; genus SG8-41. Next base: position 3,345 of record JACPEF010000234.1, on the reverse strand, counting down.
TAATGTTGAATGTTTAATTGGCTCTGAGCATCCAGGCCCGGCGTTCATTCAACACTCAACACTCAACATTCAACACTCCGCATGAAAGTTGCGGTATTAGGCGCTGGCGCCTGGGGCACGGCGATCAGCATCAGCCTGAGCGCGCGCCACGCGGTGAAGCTGTGGGCGCGCGATGCCGCGTTGCTCGCCGCGATGCGGGCGGCGGGCAGCAACCAGCGTTATCTGCCCGGGTTCGCCTTGCCGGCGGCGCTTGCGCTGGTCGATGCGATGGCGCAGGCGCTGGAAGGCGCGGAGCTGGTGCTCGCTGCGGTGACCACCAACGGGCTGCGCGAAACGCTCAAGCAGGTACGGGCGACCGGCCGCAGCGCGCCGCTCGTGTGGTTGTGCAAGGGCTTCGAAAGCGAGCAAGCGAGGCTGCCGCACCAGATCTGCGCCGACGAGCTTCCCCCGGAAGTACCCCGCGCCGTGCTTTCCGGGCCGAGTTTCGCGGAGGAGGTGGCCCGCGGGCTTCCCGCCGCGCTTACGCTCGCGTCGGCCGACGCCGGGTTCGCGCGCACCGCAGCGCGCGCCCTGCATGGCGCGACGCTGCGCGTCTACCTGAGCGAGGACGTGGCCGGCGTGGCGGCGGCGGGCGCAGTGAAGAACGTGATGGCGATCGCCGCCGGCATCAGCGACGGGCTCGGTCTTGGATTGAGCGCGCGCGCCGCGCTCATCACCCGGGGGCTTGCCGAGATGACCCGGCTCGGAGTCGTGCTGGGCGGCCGGCCCGAAACGTTCATGGGGCTCGCCGGCGCGGGCGATCTCATACTCACCTGCACCGGGGATCTGTCGCGCAACCGCAGGGTGGGGCTGGCGCTCGCGCATGGCACGCCGCTCGCAGCGGCTCTTGCCGGTCTGGGGCACGCCGCGGAGGGTGTGTACACGGCGCGCGCCGTGGCGCGCCTGGCGGATGAGCTCAAGGTCGAGATGCCGATCACCCGCGCGGTGTGCCGGGTTCTTGACGATCCCGGGCAAGCACGCGCGGTGGTGCAGGACCTTCTGGCGCGCGAGCAGAAATCCGAGTATTGAACTCGGAATGTTAAATGTTGAGTTTTGAGTGTTGAATTGTCTGGGGCGCGTTCGATTCAAAATCAAAAATTCATCACTCAAAATTGGTTTTGGCGGCAGTTAGCCGCTGCCGCGAAAACTGGGCAGGCCGCGCGTTTCCCGGCCGAACACGAAGACGTCGTTCTCGCGATAACTGGGCTCGTCGTAGCGGCACTCACCGCGCGTGGTGATGGCGTACAATCGCCTGCCCGCAAGCGAGGCGCTGCACGCACGCCAGTCTTCGTGCTGCCGGACCTGGGCCAGACGGTGGTAATCGAGCCCTGCGCGCTGCAACTGTTTGTCCCGCAACGAGAATCCGAGCAGCCGCACGAGGTTTAAAGTTCAAAGTTCAAGGTTCAAAGTTCAAGGTTTGAACCCGGAACTCAGAACCCGGAACCCGAAACCTTGAACCCGCTTTGGGTGGGATCTCCGGCTCCAAGAGCACGATCTCAAACATGCGCAGGTTGCCGAGAGTTTAAAAAAAAGTTATCCTTACAGATCAAAGGCATGTAGCGTTGTCATAATAATAAACTCTAAATCGTCTGGAGGTACTCATGGGCCGGCCTGAAAAAGTCCGCCTGGGCGAAATACTAGTACAGCAGAAGCTGCTCACCGTGGAGCAGCTCAAGCAGGCGCTCGACGAACAGAAGAAGTCCGGGCGCCGGCTCGGCCGAGTGGTGATCGAGAAGGGGTTCGTCACCGAGGAGCAGATCTCGGAGGCGCTTGCCCGCCAGCTCGGCGTTCCCTACGTCAACCTCAAGTACTTCAACCTCAAGCGCGACGCCACGATGAAGCTGCCGGAGACGCAGGCGCGGCGCTTTCGCGCGCTCGTACTGGATGACGCCGGCGCGACCTACAAGGTCGGCATGGCCGATCCCACCGATCTCATGGCCTACGACGAAATCGTGCGGATCCTCAGGCGCGACATTGACATCGTGGTGGTCACGGAGTCCGAGCTGCTGCTGACGATAGACCGCGTTTACCGGCGCACCGAGCAGATCACCGGGCTCGCGCAGGAGCTCGAGGCCGAGATGGGCGAAGTGGTGGCGGTGGACTTCGGCGCGCTGGCGCTCACGCCGGGGCTCGAGGAAGCCCCGGTGGTGAAGCTGCTGCAGACGGTGTTCGAGGACGCGATACAGGCGCGCGCGTCCGACATCCACATCGAGCCGCAGGACAAGAAGCTCCAGATCCGCTTCCGTATCGACGGCGTGCTGCACCTGCAGACGGAAGCGGACGCCAAGATCGCCACCGCCGTGGCGCTGCGGCTGAAGCTCATGTCGGGGCTCGACATCTCCGAGAAGCGCCTGCCGCAGGACGGGCGCTTCAACGTCAGGGTGCGCAACGTCCAGATCGACGTGCGGATCTCGACCATGCCCACGCAGCACGGCGAGTCGGTGGTGATGCGGCTCCTGAACCAGGCGACCGGCATGCTGGGGATCGAAAACCTTGGCATACCGGCAGACATGCTGGAGAAGCTGCGCACGGTGATCCACCGGCCGAGCGGCATGGTGCTGGTGACAGGCCCCACCGGCAGCGGCAAGACGACGACACTCTACGCCGCGTTGAGCGAGCTCAATACCACCGAGCTCAAGATCATCACGGTGGAGGACCCGGTGGAGTACCGGCTGCACGGCATCAACCAGGTGCAGGTCAACGAGAAGATCGAGCTCACCTTCGACCGCGTGCTGCGCTCGGCGCTGCGCCAGGACCCGGACGTGATCCTCGTGGGCGAAATGCGCGACCAGGCGACCGCGGAGACCGGCCTGCGGGCGGCCATGACCGGGCACATGGTGTTTTCCACGCTGCACACCAACGACGCGGTGTCCTCACCGGCGCGGCTGCTCGACATCGGCGCGCCACGCTACATGGTCGCGCTGTCGCTGCAGCTCGTGATCGCGCAGCGCCTGGTGCGGGTCATCTGCGAGAGCTGCGCGACCGACGGTGAGCTGCTGCCGCACGAGCACGAATGGCTGCGCTACGAGCTGCGCGACGAGGTTGACAAGCACCGCTATAAGCGCGGCAAAGGCTGCTCGCGCTGCAACGGCACCGGCTACCTGGGGCGCACCGGCGTCTATGAGATGCTGGAAATGACCAATCCGGTGGTCGAGGCGGCGAATACCGGCGATCTTCCGACGTTCGTGCGCGTGGCGCGCGAGCAGATGGGGGGCCGCACCCTGCGCCGCCACGCGGCGCTTTTGGTCGTCGCCGGCAAGACCACTGTCCAGGAAGCGATGCGTATCAGCCATCAGTTTGAAGATT
>JACPEF010000247.1 GCA_016183675.1 Betaproteobacteria bacterium | reverse complement strand
TCTGTGTCTCTGTGGTGATAACAGATGAAGTTTTCGGAAAACTGGCTGCGCACCTTCGTCAATCCGCCGCTCGCGACGCGCGAGCTCGCGGAAACGATTTCCATGGGCGGGCTCGATGTCGAGGAGGTCGAGCCCGCAGGGCCCGCGTTCGACCAGGTGGTGGTGGGCGAGGTTGTAAGGGTGGAGCGGCATCCCGATGCGGACCGCCTGACGATATGCCGGGTGAATGCGGGCGGGAAGCCGCTCACCATCGTATGCGGCGCGCCGAACGTGGCCGCGGGCATGAAGGTGCCGACCGCCTTGCCCGGGGCTAGGTTGCTCGGCACCACGATCCAGAGCGCCACGGTGAGAGGTGTCGAATCCCACGGCATGCTGTGCTCGGCCAAGGACCTGGGCCTCGCCGAGGACGCCGCGGGGCTGCTGGCTTTGCCTCAGGATGCCGCGGCGGGCGGCGACGTCAGGAAGCTCCTGGACCTCGACGATCGATTGATCACGCTCAAGCCCACGCCTAACCGCGGCGATTGCCTGAGCGTCTTCGGCGTGGCGCGGGAAGTGGCGGCGATCACGGGGGCATCGCTGTTTGCGCCCGAAATCAAGACCGCGCGCGCCGCCATTACCGACCGTTTGAGCGTCACGCTGGATGCGCCGCAGGCCTGTCCGCGCTACTGCGGGCGCCTGGTGCGCGGCGTGGACGCCCGGGCCGCGACGCCGGATTGGATGGAGCGCCGGCTCGCGCGCAGCGGCATGCGCTCGATCAGCGCGCTGGTGGACATCACGAACTACGTCATGCTCGAGCTGGGACAGCCGCTGCACGCCTTCGACGCGGCGAAGCTCAAGGGCGGCATCCGGGTGCGTTTTGCAAAGGCCGGGGAAAAACTCACGCTGCTCAACGGCGCCGCGCCGCTGCTCGTTCCGGACTTCCTCGTGATCGCCGATGAGGCCAAACCGCTGGCGCTCGGCGGCATCATGGGCGGGCTGGAGACGGCCGTCGGCGACGCGACGCGCGACGTGTTCCTGGAGAGCGCATTTTTCGCACCCGATGCCGTCGCCGGCAAGTCGCGCGTACTGGGCTTCGGGTCCGATTCCGCCTACCGCTTCGAGCGCGGCGTGGATTTCGCGGGCACCGCCGCGGCGCTCGAGCGTGCGACACAGCTCGTGCTGGAAATTTGCGGCGGCGGCGCGGGACCGATCACCGAGGCGCGTGCGGCGCTGCCCGCGCGCGAGCCGGTGCGGCTGCGTCTGGCGCGTGCCGAACGGCTCCTCGGCATTCGGCTCGATGGGGCGCAGGCGAGCGACATACTGCGCCGGCTGCGCTTCGAGTTCACCGCCGCCGGGGGCGAATTCCGCGTGACCCCGCCGAGCTATCGTTTCGACATCGCGATCGAGGAGGACTTGATCGAGGAGCTGGCGCGCATCCACGGCTACGACCGGATTCCGCCCGCCGTGCCCGCGGCCGCCACCGGCATGCTGCCGGCGCACGAGACGCAGCGCGACGCGGCCGCGATCCGCGCGCTCCTGGTAGCGCGCGATTACCAGGAGATCGTGAGCTACAGCTTCGTGGATGAGGCGTGGGAGCGCGATCTCGCCGGCAACGGGAGCCCGGTGGCGCTCGCCAACCCGATCGCGAGCCACATGAGCGTGATGCGCTCGACCCTTGCCGGTGGCTTGATCGATTCGCTGGCCCGCAACGTGAGCCGCCAGCAGACCCGTGTGCGGCTGTTCGAGCTCGGCCGCTGCTTTATGACGGAGGCATCGGGGGCCTACCGGCAGCCGGTGCGCGTGGGCGCGATCGCCTACGGCGACGCCCGGCAGGAACAGTGGGGGCTTCCTGCGCGGCGGGCCGATTTCTACGACGTGAAGGGCGATGTCGAAGCGTTGCTCGCGCCGCGGCAGGTGGAATTCAGGCCGGCCGGGCACCCGGCGCTGCATCCAGGCAAGTCGGCGAGCATCGTTTTCGCGGGCCGGCCCGCGGGCTGGATCGGGGAATTGCATCCGCGCTGGCAACGGAAGTATGATCTACCGCTCGCGCCAATCCTGTTCGAACTCGAATACGAAACGATCAGCGAGCGCGAGCTGCCGGCCTATAACGAGATATCAAGATTCCCGGTGGTGCGGCGCGACATCGCAGCCGAAGTCGACGAGGGAATAAGCTACCAGGCGATATTGGAGGGTTTGCGCGAGAAACAGCCCGCGATCGTGACCGAAATCGCGCTGTTTGACATCTACCGCGAAACGGGTGTAGAAAAAGGCAGAAAAAGTCTTGCATTCAGGGTGTTATTGCAGGATACTCGCAAGACTTTGACCGACGCTGAAGTCGAATCCGCCGTTTCGCAGCTACGCCAGGTATTGCAACAACAATTCAACGCGAAACTCCGTTGAAAGGGGAAAACATGACGTTAACCAAGGCCGAACTCGCAGACCTCCTGTTCGAGAAGGTCGGGTTCAACAAGCGCGAAGCGAAGGACATGGTCGAGTCGTTCTTCGAGGAGGTGCGGCTCGCGCTCGAAACCGGAAAGGGCGTCAAGCTCTCCGGCTTCGGCAACTTCCAGCTGCGCGACAAGCCGCAGCGTCCGGGAAGAAATCCCAAGACGGGAGAGGAGATCCCGATCACGGCGCGTCGCGTGGTGACGTTTCATGCGTCGCAGAAGCTGAAGGCGATGGTGGAGCAGAACTACCATGGAAGCAAGTCACACTCCTAAGACGCAGCTCCCGCCGATCCCGGCGAAGCGCTACTTCACCATCGGTGAGGTGA
>JACPEF010000239.1 GCA_016183675.1 Betaproteobacteria bacterium | reverse complement strand
TCACCTTCGGGCGGCCGGAGCAGGTGCGCGTGGGCGACATCGTGCTAGCCATCGGCAACCCGTTCGGCGTCGGGCAGACCGTCACCTTCGGCATCGTCAGCGGCCTCGGGCGCAGCCACCTCGGCATCACCACCTTCGAGAACTTCATCCAGACCGACGCCGCGATCAACCCGGGCAACTCCGGCGGCGCGCTGGTGGACGTCAGCGGCAATCTCATCGGCATCAACACCGCGATTTACTCGCAATCGCCGACCGGCGCCTCGATCGGCATCGGCTACGCGATCCCGGTGAGCATCGCCAGGCAGGTGATGGAGCAGATCATCCAGAAGGGGTCGGTGACGCGGGGCTGGATCGGCGTCGGCGTGCAGGACATCACCAAGGAGCTCGCCGAGTCGTTCAAGCTCTCCCGCCAGAGCGGCGTGCTCATATCGCAAGTTGAGCGCGATGGCCCCGCCGACAAGGCTGGCGTGAAACTGGGCGACGTCCTGCTCGCGGTCAACGACAAGCCGGTCGCCGATACCACCGGCATGCTCAACCTGATCGCGGCGCTGCAACCCGGACAGCAAGCAAAGCTCAAGCTGGTGCGCACTCAGGCCGAGACCGACGTTACCGTCACGGTCGGGCGGCGGCCCAAGCCGCCACGACAGAAACCATAACTCAACACTGCGTTAGTTCCAGCGGCTTTTTTCCTCGGCTTCGATCTTGCCGAGCCAGGAGTTCGTCTGGCTGGGCCGTGACGAACTCCTGATGCAAAACCACCCGGAAAAAACGGCGAGAAAGGATCGCGCATGCGTGAATTCGACTTGCGCTGTTGTCCCCAACCGCAGACCGATTGAGCGCGTTCGTTCCGCGTTATTCCGGATTCTCGGGCGGTTTTGCTGTCAGCAGCGTGTCGGGGGCGCCAGGTCCGACAGGCTGCTCGCGCTCCATCTCCGCGTCACCGGGCGCCCGGGAATCCGCTTCGTTTTTTGCCGGCGGCTTGCCGAAGAAGCGGGCCGCAACGAGCCCGAGCTCGAACAGCAGGCACATCGGGATCGCGAGCAGCAGCTGCGAGATCACGTCGGGCGGTGTGACGATGGCCGCTACCACGAAGGCGCCAACGACGTAGTAGGGGCGGATGCTCTTCAACTGCTCGATCGAGACCACGCCCATGTGAACCAGGATGATCACCACGATCGGCACCTCGAAGGTCACGCCGAACGCGAGGAACATGGTGAGCACGAAGTTGAGGTAATTCTCGATGTCGGGCGCGACCGAGATGCTCTTCGGCGCGATCTTGTAGACGAAATCGAACACCAGCCCGAACACCAGGAAGTAGCAGAACGCCACGCCGAGCAGGAACAGTATCGTGCTCGCCACCACCAGCGGCAGCACCAGGCGCTTCTCGTGGGCGTAGAGCCCCGGAGCGACGAACGCCCACGCCTGGTACAGCACGTAGGGCAGCGCCGCCAGGAAAGCGGCCACGGCGGCGACCTTGACCGGTATCAGGAACGGCGTCACGACGCCGGTGGCGATCATCTTGGCGCCGTCGGGCAGCGTGCGCATCAGCGGGTAGGCCAGCAGGTCGTAGAGGTCGTTGGCGAACGGGAACAGCAGCACGAACACGGCGCCGATCGCGATCAGCGTGCGCAGCAGCCGGTCCCGCAGCTCCATCAGGTGGGAGATGAAGGTATCTTCGCTCATTCGGCTTGCACGCTAGGAGTTTGTCGGACTTTGGTCCCACAAACTCCTTAGGCAAAACCGCCCGCAAGAAGACGGCAAAAAAAGGCTATAGAGACATGAATTCAACCCCGCTGCCGTTTCCAGCATTGGGCCCGGAGGAGTCATTCGGTTCAGCTCCATCTCAAATCCTCGGGCGGTTTTTCTTTTAGCAGCCTGTCGCGGCGCCAAGGCCGACAGGCTGCTAGCCGAATCAGGCCTGCTTTTGCGCAGGGGCCTGTGCGGCGGTATCCAGTCCGAGCTCGAGCTGCGGGGAAGCCGGTTTGGAAGCGGCCTCGGTCGGCGCGGGCGCGGGTCCGGGCTCCGGATAGGGATCGGCCACCGGCTGCGCCGACTGCGCCAGCTTGTTGAGCTCGCTCTCGGTTTCGGTTACTTCCTTTTCCACCGACTGCCCGAGCGTGCGCGCGGCATCTTCCATGCTCGACTGCAGCTTCTTCAGCTCGTCGAGCTCCATCTCGCGCGAAATGTCGGCCTTGACGTCGTTGACATAGCGCTGCATGCGGCCGAAAAGGTGCCCGAGCGTGCGCGCGACCTTCGGCAGCCGCTCAGGCCCGATCACGATCAGCGCCACGACCGCGATCACCAGCAGCTCGGAAAATCCGATATCAAACATGATTAAGGCGTGAGGCGTGAGAAGTGGCGAGCAGGAACCGGGAGGCCGCCGGCTTGCGCCTCATCCCTCTCGCCTCACGCCTTGGGCGTTTCCTTCTTGGCTTCGCCTTCGATGGTCTGACCGGTGGTGGGCGGGATCTCGGCCTTGGCCTGCGCGGCCTTTTCCTCTTCCGATTTCATCCCGTCCTTGAAGCCCTTCACCGCGCTGCCCAGATCGGCGCCGAGATTGCGCAGCTTCTTGGTGCCGAAAATCAGGACCACCCCCAGCAATACGATCAGCCAGTGCCAGATGCTCAACGAGCCCATGTTCGCTCTCCTAGTGCCGTTCCAACTATTTGTGCCAAGCCAACTTTTTCTCCAGTGGCCGGCTGTCCTCGGTAGGCGGGCGGCCAGTACTCGGAGAAACAAGTTGGAACGGCACTAGAAGTCCCGCCTATCCGCGGGACTTCTTTTCGTCAGTTCCCGATTTACCTTCCCGGCGCCGCAACTCGGCGAGCACGTCCTCGGGCGCGAGGCCGTGCCACGCCAGCAGCACGAGGCTGTGAAACCAGAGATCGGCGGTTTCACGCACGATGTGCAGTTTATCACCGCCCTTCGCAGCAAGCACCGTTTCGGCGGCCTCCTCCGACACCTTTTTCAGGATCGCGTCCTCGCCTTTGGCGAACAGGCTCGCCACGTAGGAGGTGGAGGGGTCGGCCTTCCGGCGCGCCGCGATCACCTCGCCGAGCCGCCGCAGAATGTCCGCGTTGATCATCGCTTGTAAATTTCCTTCGGGTCTTTCAGCACGGGATCGGTCACCACCCACTTGCCGTCGTCGAGCTTCTGGAAGAAGCAGCTGTGACGTCCGGTATGACACGCGATCCCCCCCGTCTGTTCCACTTCCAGCAGCAGCACGTCCTCGTCGCAGTCGAGCCGGATCGCCCGCACCTTCTGCACGTGGCCCGATTCCTCCCCCTTGCGCCACAGCTTCTTGCGCGAGCGCGACCAGTAGTGCGCCTCGCCGGTCTGCACCGTTTTTTCCAGCGCCTCGCGGTTCATCCACGCCACGGTCAGCACCTTGCCGCTGCCGAGTTCCTGCGCCACCGCCGGCACCAGCCCGTCCTGCGCCCAGTTGACCTTGTTGAGCCAGCCTTCTTTCACGGGTTCAAAGTTCAAGGTTCAAAGTTCAAGGTTCAAAGTTGTAACACAAAACACCGGGCACTGAATACAGAACTTGGAACTTTGAACTTGGAACCTGGAACATGAAACCGCGGCTAGAGCCGCACTTCGATGCCGTGCCGCGCCATGTATTCCTTGGCCTGGCGCACGGTGTACTCGCCGTAATGAAACACGCTCGCGGCGAGCACCGCATCGGCGCGACCCTGGAGTATGCCTGCCACGAGGTGGTCGAGATTTCCGACGCCGCCGCTTGCGATCACCGGGATCGACAGCGCATCGGAGAATGCGCGCGTGAGCTCGAGATCGAACCCGCTCCGGGTCCCGTCGCGGTCCATGCTGGTGAGCAGGATCTCGCCGGCGCCGTACTGTTCCATCATCCGGCCCCACTCCAGCGCATCGAGCCCGCTCGCCTTGCGCCCGCCGTGCGTGTACACCTCCCAGCGCGGCGCGCCGGACCCAGGCACGCGCTTCGCATCCGTCGCCACCACGATGCACTGCGAACCGTAGCGGCCGGTCGCTTCCGCCACCAGCCGCGGGTTCTGCACCGCGGCGGTGTTGATGCTGACCTTGTCGGCGCCGGCGTTGAGCAGCCGCCGCACGTCCGCCACCGTGCGCACGCCACCGCCCACCGTCAGCGGGATGAAGACCTGCGCCGCCACCGCCTCCACCACGCTCACGATGAGGTCGCGCCCGTCGCTCGACGCGGTGATGTCGAGAAAGGCGAGCTCGTCGGCGCCCTGCTCGTCATAGCGCCGCGCGATCTCCACCGGGTCTCCTGCGTCGCGCAGCTCCACGAAGTTGACCCCTTTCACCACGCGCCCGGCGGTGACGTCGAGGCAGGGGATGATGCGCTTGGCGAGGCCCATAAGTTCTCACCACAGAGGCACAGAGACAACCAATTCAAAAATGAAACGCAAAGGCACAGAGAACGCGAAGAAAAATAGGATTTTTCTTGCTCGCGCCCTTCGTGCCTCTCTGTTTAACGTCTCTAATTTTCGATTTCTCTGTGCCTCTGTGTCTCTGTGGTTCAATCCTTGTTGCTGAGTTTATCGGCCAGCTTTTGCGCCTTCGCGAAGTCGAGCTTGCCCTCGTAGACCGCGCGGCCGGTAATCGCGCCAATGATGCCCTCGTGCTCGACCTTGCACAGCGCCTTGACGTCCTCCAGGTTGGTGATGCCGCCGCTCGCGATCACCGGCACCGTCAGCTGGCGCGCGAGCGCGACGGTCGCCTTGACGTTGACCCCGGTCAGCATCCCGTCGCGCCCGATGTCGGTATAGATGACCGCCTCCACGCCGTAGTCCTGGAACTTCCTGGCGAGATCGGCGACCTCGTGGCCCGTCATCTTCGACCAGCCGTCGACCGCGACTTTGCCGTCCTTCGCGTCGAGCGCAACCATGACGTGGCCGGTGAATGCCGTGCACGCATCGTGCAGGAACCCAGGGGTCTTCACCGCCGCCGTGCCGATGATGACGTAGCTCACGCCGGAATCGAGCAGCTGCTCGATGGTATCGAGGTCGCGGATGCCACCCCCGAGCTGGATCGGGAGCTTGTCGCCGACCGCCGCGGTGATGGCCTTGATCGCGTTCTCGTTCTTCGGGCGGCCGGCGGCCGCGCCGTTCAGGTCGATCACGTGCAGCCGCCGCGCGCCGAGCTTCAGCCAGTGCCTTGCCATGGCGCCCGGGTCCTCCGAGAACACCGTGGCGGTCGACATGACGCCCTGTTTCAGGCGCACGCACTTGCCGTCCTTGAGGTCGATCGCCGGAATGATCAGCATGGTCGCAGCGCTATCCGGCGGAAGACGCGGGTACCGTCCGTGCCGGGCGGCGCACGGCGGGCTGCCACGCCACGAAATTGGCGAGCAGCCTCAATCCGGCGGTGTGGCTCTTTTCCGGGTGGAACTGCACCGCGAAGATGTTGTCGCGCGCGCAGGCGCAGGTAAACGGCACCCCGTAGACGCTGCTTCCCGCCACCAGCTCGCGGTTCGAAGGCTCCGGGAAATAGCTGTGCACGAAATAGAAACGGCTTCCCTGCGCAATGCCGTCCCACAACGGATGCACGCCCGCTTGCCGCACTTCGTTCCATCCCATGTGCGGCACCTTGAGCCTGATCCCCTGCGCGTCCGCCATCTTGTCGGCCGGGAAGCGCCGCACCCGCCCCGGCAGCAGCGCGAGGCCGGCGACGTCGCCCTCTTCGCTTCTCTCGAACAGCATCTGCAGGCCGATGCAGATGCCGAGAAACGGCTTGCCGCGCGCCGCGGCGAGCACCGCGTCGCGCAGCCCGCGGGCGTCCATCTCGCGCATGCAGTCCGGCATCGCGCCCTGGCCCGGGAACACCACGCGCGCCGCGCGCTTCACAGCCTCCGGGTCGCTGGTCACCGCGACCTCGAGATGCGGGGCGACGTGCTCGATCGCCTTCGCCACCGAGCGCAGGTTGCCCATGCCGTAATCGACGACAGCGACGTCGGTCATTCGAAAACCAGTCTCAAGTTTAAGGTTGCAAGTCTAAGGTTCGGAGAAATCGGCGCAGGGACTAACTTGAAACCTTAAACCTGAGACTTGAGACTTAGAGACGGCCTTTGGTGGAGGGCACGTCCTTCGGCACGTCCTTCACGCGCGGATCGGGTTCGACCGCCAGGCGCAGCGCGCGCGCGAACGCCTTGAACGCGGTTTCCGCCTGGTGGTGCGCGTTCGCGCCCTTGAGGTTGTCGATGTGCAGCGTCACCTGGGCGTGATTGACGAAGCCCTGGAAGAATTGTTGCACCAGGTCAACGTCGAACTCGCCGATGCGGGCGCGCGCGAACTCGATGTGATATTCGAGCCCGGGCCGTCCGGAAAGGTCCACCACCGCCCGCGACAGGGCCTCGTCGAGCGGCACGTAGGCGTGCCCGTAGCGGCGCACGCCCTTCTTGTCGCCCACGGCCTTCGCGAAGGCCTGGCCCAGGGTGATGCCGACGTCCTCCACGGTGTGGTGCGCGTCGATGTGCAGATCGCCCTTCGCGGACACCTCGAGATCGAACGCGCCGTGGCGCGCGATCTGCTCCAGCATGTGGTCGAGAAACGGCACGCCGGTGGCGACCTTGGCTTTGCCGGCACCGTCGAGGTTGAGCTTGACGCCGATTCGGGTTTCCTTGGTGTTGCGGCTGGCTTCGGCTTTACGCATGGCAGTGCTCACACCGGTACGGGTGTAACGCACAAGGGTTAAGCACAAGGATCAAGCGTTGAGGGTGTGGGTCAATGCGGCGAGGAAAGCGGCGTTCTCATCCGGCGTGCCGACCGTCACCCGCAGGCAGTCCGCGAGCAGGTGATGAGAACCGTGGAGACTCTTGATCAGTACTCCGCGTTGTTTCAGTCCGTCGAAAACGCGCTCCGCGTGGCTGATTCTGAACAGTATGAAGTTGGCGTCGCTGGGATACGTCGTGACTCCCGCCACGCTCCGCAGCTCGCGCAGCAGGCGCCCGCGCTCAAGCTTGATGGCCGCCGCCTGTTCTGTCAACACCTGGCCGTGCTGCAACACCTCGCATGCGATGATCTGCGTGAGCGTGTTGACATTATACGGCAAACGCAGCTTGTCGAGCTGCGCGAGCCACGCCCCGCCGCCGACCAGCACGCCGAGGCGGATCCCGGCCAGCCCCAGCTTGGACAGCGTGCGCATCACCAGCAGGTTGGAATGGCGGGCGAGGTTCACCATGAAGCTCTTTTCGGCAAACGGGTGATAGGCCTCGTCTATCACCACCAAGCCCGGCGCGGCCTCGATCGCGCGCGCGATCGTCCCGGCGTCGAACAGGTTGCCGCTCGGATTGTTGGGATAAGCGATGAAGATCAGCCCCGGCTTGTGCTGCTCGATCGCAGCCAGCACGCGCTCGGCGTCGAGCGCGAAGTTCTCGCGCAGGTCAACGCCGACGTAACGCGCGCCGACGAAGGTCGAGATCATACGGAACATGGTGAACGAGGGCTCCAGCCCGAGCACCACCGCCCCCGGCCGCGCGCCCGCCAGCACCAGCATCTGGATCAGCTCGTCGGAGCCGTTGCCGAGCAGCAGCTCCATCCCCGCGGGGACCCCGAGCGTCTGGCGCAGCCGCGCCTTGAGCGCGCCGGCGCCGGGGTCGGGATAGCGGTTGAGCGGCGCCTCCTCGATGAGGCGCGCGAGCCGGGCGCGCAGCTCCGAGGGCAGCTGGTATGGGTTCTCCATGGCGTCGAGCTTGACCATCCCCGTGCCGTCGGGCACGTGGTACGCCGACAGCGCGCGGATCTCGTCTCGAATGATCTCTTCAGGTGCTTTCGCCATGGGAAATTAACCACAGAGACACGGAGATCACAGAGAAAGACAGAACAAGAAAACTCTGTGTCCTCTGTGCCTCTGTGGTGAAAGCTACTTCATCCGGTATTCGGCCGACTTGGCATGCGCGGTCAGACCTTCGCCGCGCGCGAGCTCGGAAGCGATTGCGCCGAGTGCGCGCGCCGCCTCGCGCGAGACGCGGATCACGCTCGTGCGCTTCTGGAAGTCGTAGACCCCGAGCGGCGAGGAAAAGCGCGCCGTGCGCGAAGTGGGCAGCACGTGATTCGGCCCGGCGCAGTAGTCGCCCAGCGCTTCGGAGCTGAATCGGCCGAGAAAGATCGCCCCCGCGTGCTGGATCCTGGGCAGCAGCGCATCCGGCTGCTCCACCGACAGCTCGAGGTGCTCGGGGGCGATGCGGTTGACCAGCCGGCACGCTTCATCGAGGTCGCGCACGCAGATCAGTGCGCCGCGCCGTCCGAGCGCCGCTGCGATCACCTCGCGCCGCGGCATGTCGGCGAGCTGGCGCTCGATGCTGGCGGCCACCGCCTCGACGAACGAGGCGTCGGGCGTGATCAGGATCGCCTGCGCGAGCTCGTCGTGCTCCGCCTGCGCGAAAAGGTCCATCGCCACCCAGTCGGGCTCCGTCTTGCCATCGCAGACCACCACGACCTCCGATGGCCCTGCCACCATGTCGATGCCGACCACGCCGAACACGCGGCGCTTGGCGGCCGCGACGTACGCGTTGCCCGGTCCGACGATCTTGTCCACCGCTGGGATCGTCGCCGTGCCGTACGCGAGCGCGGCGACCGCCTGCGCGCCCCCGATGGTGAACACGCGATCCACGCCGCAGATCGCCGCAGCGGCGAGCACCAGCTCGTTTCTCGCCCCGCCAGGCGCCGGCACGACCATGGTGATCTCTCGCACGCCGGCCACCTTCGC
>JACPEF010000238.1 GCA_016183675.1 Betaproteobacteria bacterium | reverse complement strand
GTGGCGCTCGTGGGCGAGTCGGGCTGCGGGAAGTCGGTGTCCGCGCTCTCCATTATGCGGCTGCTGGCGCGCCCCGCGGGGCGCATCGTCGCTGGCAGGATCCTGTTCCAGGGCCGCAATCTGCTCGATCTCACCGAAGACGAGATGCGCGAGATTCGCGGGCGCGATATCGCGATGATCTTCCAGGAGCCGATGAGTTCGCTCAATCCCGTGCTCACCATCGGCTTCCAGATCATGGAACCGCTGCTGATCCACATGGGAATGACGCAGGAAACCGCTCGCAGCCGGGCGATGGACCTTCTCAAGATGGTCGGCATTCCCGACCCCGAGCGCCGCCTCGACCAGTATCCGCACCAGTTTTCGGGCGGCATGCGCCAGCGCGTGATGATCGCCATCGCGCTCTCCTGCAATCCCAAGCTCATCATCGCGGACGAGCCCACCACCGCGCTCGACGTCACGATCCAGGCGCAGATCCTGAAGCTCATGAAGGATCTCTCGCGCGACCTGGGGATCGCGATGGTGATCATCACCCACAACCTGCGGATCGTCGCGCGCTACGCCAACCGCGTGAACGTGATGTACGCGGCGCGGCTCGCGGAGCAGGGCAGCGCCGCCGACGTCTTCGCGAAGCCCCTGCACCCCTACACCGCCGGCCTGCTGCGCTCGGTGCCGCGGCTCGACCAGCCGCGCGGCAGAAAGCTCGAGACGATCGAGGGGCTGCCGCCCAACCTGATCGATCCCCCCCCGGGCTGCCGCTTTGCGCCGCGCTGCGCGGCGAAGCAGGACGCGTGCGTGAAGGAGCTGCCGGCGCTCGTGCAGGTCGAGCCGCACCGCTACTCGGCCTGCATCCGGGCAAGACAGATGGCGCGGGTGGGGGAAGCGGCTCGACCGGGCGCACCCCCTGCTGGGAGTTCACGACCTGAGGACCTACTTCGAGGTCGGCGCCGGCATCCAGGTGTTCAAGAACACCCGCTCCGAGGTGCGCGCGGTGGACGGGCTCTCCTTCGAGGTGTACCGCGGCGAAACCCTGGGTCTCGTGGGCGAGTCGGGCTGCGGCAAGACCACGGTCGGGCGCACGCTCCTGAGGCTCGAGGAGGCGACCGGCGGCGAGATGATGTTCGAGGGCGCGAACGTCACGCGCGCCGGGGGACAGCAGCTCAAGGACTATCGCCGCAAGATCCAGGTGATCTTCCAGGACCCGTACAGCTCGCTCAATCCCCGCATGACGATCGGCGAGATCATCGCCGAGCCGATGCTGGTGTACAAGCTCGTGCCGGACAGGAAGGCAGCGCGCGGGAAGGTGGCGGAGCTTTTGACCCAGGTCGGGCTCTTCGAGTACATGGCGGAGCGCTATCCGCACGAGCTCTCGGGCGGACAGCGCCAGCGGGTGGGGATCGCGCGCGCGCTCGCGATGCAGCCCTCGTTCATCGTGTGCGACGAGCCGGTTTCCGCGCTCGATGTCTCGATCCAGGCGCAGATCATTAACTTGCTGGAGGAGCTGCAGCAGAAGTACCGGCTCACGTTCCTCTTCATCGCGCACGATCTCGCGGTGGTGCGGCATATCTCCGACCGCGTGATCGTGATGTACCTCGGCAAGGTGATGGAGATCGCGGACCGCGACACGCTCTACGCCGATCCGCAGCATCCCTACACCAAGGCGCTGCTCGACGCGGTGCCGATCCCCGATCCCGCGCTGGAAGCGAAGCGCGAGTACCGCGTGCTGGGGGGCGAGGTACCGAGCCCCCTCAACCCGCCGCGCGGCTGCGTGTTCCACACGCGCTGCCCGATGGCGAGCGAGGAGTGTAAGATGGTGATTCCCGAGTTGCGCGAGGTGCGGTCCAAGCACTACGCGGCGTGCATCAAACTCTGAAAATCGTGATGCAGTGACACAGTGACGCAGTGACGCAGTGACGCAGTGACACAGTGACACAGTGACGTAGTGACGTAGTGATGTGGGTACGGGACGGGTTCGCGGGTTTCGTCACCTCGTCACCTCGTCACCTCATCACCTCGTCACCTCATCACCACGTCACCTCATCACCGCGTCACCTCGTCACCAATAAAGGAGGAGGGACCATGAAGCGACATCTTGCGGTGTTGGTGGGTGCGGCGGCGCTGGCCGTCGCGGGCGCGGCCTGGGCGCAGGCGCCGATAAGCGGCGGGCTGCTCAAGTTCGCGGTGAGCGCCGAGCCGCCCAACTACGATTGCCACGCGAACACCTCGTTCGCGTTCATTCACCCGGTGCGGCCGCACTACAACACGCTGCTCAAGTTCGACCCGCCGAAGTATCCCGCTATCAAGGGCGACCTCGCGGAGTCGTGGAACGTGTCGAAAGACGGGTTGACCTACACCTTCAAGCTGAGGAAGGGTGTCAAGTTCCACGACGGCAGCCCCTTTTCCTCGGAAGACATCAAGGCGACCTACGACCGGCTGCGCAATCCGACCGGGGGTGTGCGCTCGGTGCGGCAGGCGAGCTATGCAGACATCGCCTCGATCGAGACGCCCGATTCCCTCACGGTGGTGTTCAAGCTGAAGAAGCAGAACGCCTCCATGCTCACCAACTTCGCGAGCCCGTGGGACTGCGTCTACAGCGCGGCGAAGCTCAAGCAGGATCCGCGCTTCCCCGAGCGCAACGTCATGGGCACCGGGCCGTTCACCTTCGTCGAGCACGTGGCGGGCTCGCACTGGACCGGCCGTAAGTTCGAGGGCTACTTCGAGAAGGGAAAGCCCTATTTGAACGGCTATGTCGCGATCTTCATCAGCGGCGCGCCGATGGTTAACGCGCTCGCCGCGGGCGAAGTAGTGGCCGAGTTCCGCGGCCACTCGCCGGCGGACCGCGATCGCCTGCTGAAGGCGCTGGGCGACAAGGCACAGGTGCAGGAGACCCCGTGGGTGTGCTCGCTGGTCGTCACCTTCAACACCAGGAAGAAGCCGTTCGACGACGCGCGCGTGCGGCGCGCGCTTTCGCTCGCCGTCGACCGCTGGGCCGGCGCGCAGGCCCTATCCAAGGTGGCGCTGGTGCGCCACGTCGGCGGGATACTCCGGCCAGGCTACGATCTCGCGGCCTCCGAGAAGGAGCTCGTGCAGTTGCCCGGATGGTCCAAGGACATCAATGCTTCGCGCGCGGAAGCGCGCAAGCTCCTGCAGGCGGCGGGCGTGCCCAACCTCGCTTTCACGTTCACCAACCGCAACATCGCCATGCCCTATGTGCCGGTCGGCGTGTTCCTGATAGACCAGTGGCGGCAGATCGGGGTGAGCGTCAAGCACGAGCAACTTGAGACGCGGCTCTACCTCGCCGCGCAGCAGCGCGACAACCCGACCTATGATGCGGCGCTCGACTTCAACTGCGACTTCATGGACGAGCCCAACCTGCAGCTGCAGAAGTACCTCTCGCACGATCGCTCGCCGATCAATTACGCGCAGCAGACCGACCGCGTGCTCGACGACCTCTACGACAGGCAGTCGGGCGAGCTCGACAAGAAGAAGCGCTATGCCCTCCTGCGCGAGTTCGAGAAGCGCGCGCTCGAGCAGGCGTACACCGTTCCGACCATCTGGTGGCACCGCATCATCGTGCACCACAAACCCATGAAGGGCTGGCACATCATGCCCAGCCACTACGTGGGGCAGGATCTCGCCGACGTCTGGCTTGACCAGTAATACCCGTGACGCAGTGACGGAGTGACGAAGTGACGGAGTGAAGAGAAGCGCGGCTGCCCGAGGGTCGCCGCGCCCTCGATTCACGATTCACGAATCACAATTCACGGCTTCATGCTGCGGTTCATCTTCCACCGCTTCCTGCTCATGATCCCGACGCTGCTCGGCGTCGCGATCCTGGTCTTTTTCATGCTGCGGCTGATGCCCGGCGATCCGGTGGCGACCATGCTGCTCGGAGACGCGGGCGGCGCCAACATCCCGAAAGCGGTGATCGAGGCCGAGCGCGTCCGCCTCGGGCTCGATCAGCCGCTCTACGTGCAGTTCTTCAAGTGGTTCTGGGGCATGCTGCAGGGCGACTTCGGCTTCTCGATGTGGACCGGCAGGTCGGTCGCCTACGAGATCGGCATTCGGCTCGAGCTCTCGCTCCAGGTGGCGGTGATGGCCACCATCCTCGCTGTCCTGCTCGCGCTGCCGCTCGGCACGCTGTCGGCGATTTTCAAGGACAGCTGGATCGACCAGACGATCCGCGTGTTCTCGATCGCGGGCCTGGCGGTACCGTCCTTCTGGCTGGGGATGATCGTGATCCTGCTGCTGCTTACCTACTTCTCGTGGATCCCGCCGCTCACGTTCACCTCGCTCATCGATGATCCCTGGGCGAATCTCTCGCAGCTCATCTGGCCGGCGCTGGCGGTGGGCTACCGCTACTCGGCGGTATCGACCCGGATGATGCGTTCCTCCATTCTCGAAGTGCTGCAGGAGGATTACATCCGCACCGCGCGTGCCAAGGGCGTGATCGGGCGCCTCGTGGTGGCGCGCCACGCGATGCGGAACGCCTTGCTGCCGGTCGTCACCGTGATCGGGCTCGAGTTCGCGTTCCTGATCGGGGGGCTGGTCGTGACCGAGCAGGTGTTCAATTTGAACGGCATCGGCAGGCTCTTCGTGCAGGCGGTGGCGCGCAGCGACTTCACCATGATCCAGGCGCTGGTGCTGCTCGTTTCGGTGTTCTTCGTGCTGGTCAACTTCGTGATGGACATGATGTATGCGTTCCTCGATCCCCGCATACGCTATCGCTAGTTACGCAGTGACGCAGTGACGAAGTGACGCAGTGACGAAGTGACGCAGTGACGAAGTGACGCAGTGATGGGCAATTCCCTATGAGTACGGCGGCGACAGCAATTCCGTACAAGGTGCCGAAGCGCCGGCACCCGGCGGTGCTGTTCATGACGCAGCAGCCGCTCGGCGCGGCGGGGCTGGTCGTCATCCTCGTGATGGCGGTGTGCGCCGCGTTCGCGCCGTGGGTCGCGCCCTACGATCCGCTGGCGGTGGATTACGGCGGGATGCTGTCGCGGCCGTCCCCGGAGCACTGGCTCGGCACCGACTCCTTCGGCCGCGATGTCGCCTCGCGCATCATCTACGGCGCGCGCACCGCGCTCGCGATCGGCTTCATCGCCTCGTTCCTGGGGTGTACCGCCGGGGCCGTGATCGGGGTGGCGTCGGCGTATTTCGGGGGCAAGACGGATCTCATCATCCAGGGCCTGATGGACGTGCTGCTGTCGTTCCCGATCATCGTGCTGGCGATCACGGTGGTGGCGGTGCTCGGCAACTACGTGGTGCTCGGCATCGATGTCAACCTCATCATCGCGATCAGCGTCCCGATGCTGCCGAGGGTGGAGCGCGTGGTGCGCGCGTCCGCCCTGGCGATCCGCGAAATGCCCTATATCGACGCCGCGCGCGCGGCAGGCTACTCGCACACGCGCATCATTTTCCGCCACATCGTGCCCAACGTGGTCGCGCCCTACCTCATCCTGCTGACCGCGTTCGTGGCGCAGGCGATCCTCGCGGAAGCCTCGCTTTCGTTCCTGGGATTGGGCGTGACGGAGCCGACGCCCTCGTGGGGATTGATGCTCTCCGGCGCGGCGGCGGACTTCTACCAGCAGGCGCCGTGGATGATCGTGTTCCCGGGGATCGCCATCAGCCTCGGCGTGTTCGCGTTCAACCTGTACGGCGACTCGCTGCGCGACTGGCTCGATCCCAAGATCAAACTTTGAGCGATGCTCAAAGCTTGATCGGTGACGCAGTGACGCAGTGACGTAGTGACGCGCTGACGTAATAACGTAGTGACGGGCCCGTTGATTTTCGTCACCTCGTCACTTCGTCACCCCGTCAACCTCGTCACCTCGTCACCTCGTCACTTCGTCACTTCGTCACGCTTCTCTGGCATAACGGCGCACCTTCGCCTCATCCACCTCCACACCGATACCGGGGTCGGCGGGCACGAAGGCGTGACCGTCGCGGATGGTGACGGGCTTCTTGACCAGGTCGTCCGTCAGGTAGGTGTTGGTGAGACTGACCCCCCAGTCGATCACGGGGATCGCCGCGGCGAGGTGCAGCATGGCGGCGGCGGCGATGCCGGTTTCCGCCATCTTGCATGCGAGGTTGACTTTCATCCCGAGCCGCTCGCACAGCTTTGCGGCCTCGATCACCGGTTTCATTCCGCCCAGCTTGATGGTCTTCAGGCTGCCGCCGCGGACGCCGGCCTCGTGGTGGCGCTTGAGATCGTCCAGCGAGTGCAGCCCCTCGTCGGCGCCGATCGGGATGCGGCTTGCGCGCGCGACCTTCGCCATGCCCTCAAGGTCATCGCCCGGCACCGGCTGCTCGAAGAAGGCGAGCCCGGTATCCTCGACCCCGCGCAGGTAGCCGATCGCCTGCTCCGCGGTCCAGCCCTGGTTGGCATCGGCGCAGACGAGGAGCCCGCCGTCGCCGAGCGCTTCGCACACCTTGCGCGTGCGCTCCGCGTCCGCGAGCGGGTCGCCGACACCGACCTTCACCTTGAACGCGACGTAGCCCTCGGCCCTGCGCTTCAGCGCTTCTTCGACGTCGGCGCCGGCGCCCTGGCCGGTGCCGATGAGGCGCAGCAGCGCGACGCGGTCCCGTCGCTGGCCTCCAAGCAGCTCGCAGGCCGGCTTGCCTGTCGCGCGCCCGAGCGCGTCATGCAGCGCCATCTCGATCGCCGATTTGGCCGCGCGGTTGCCGTAGAGGTGGCGGTCGGCGCGCTCCATCACCGCGGCGATGTCGTCCGCTTCCATGCCCTCAAGCCGCGGTGCGAGATGGCGCACCGCGGCGACCATGCCCTCCAGCGTCTCTCCGGTCATGACGGGGGCGGAGCCGGCCTCACCCCAACCCACGATGCCGTCCGCGGTCTCGAGCCGCACCAGCACGTTGTTCGCGGCGCGCACCTCCTCGAACGACATCTTGACCGGCTTCACCATCGAGACGTTGACCGCGATCGCCTCGATGCGCTTTATTTTCATGGTGACGAAGTGACGAAGTGACGCAGTGACGCAGTGACGAAGTGACGAAGTGACGAAGTGACGGGGTGTTATGTGAGGGTTCTCGTCACCGCGTCACTGCGTCACCCGGCCCAGGCCCGTCACCGCGTCACCCCGTCACTGTTCTTGATCAGAGCTTGCCGATGCTCTTGATCGCGGCCGCCATGCGCTTGTAGTCTTCCTCGAAGAACTTCTTGAATTCCGGCGCGTCGCGATAGTCGGGCACGACGTTGACCTTCTCCAGCGTGGCCTTGAAGCTCGGGTCGGCCGTAGCCTTGGCGATCAGCTCGCGCATCCTGTTGAAGACCGGCTCCGGGATGCCCGTCCTCGTGAAGAGCCCAACCCACAGGTACGCTTCCACGTCCTTGTAGCCCATGGAATGGAACGTCGGGGTGTCGGGGTACGCCGGGTGCGGCTTGGTGCCCCAGCTTGCGATCGCCCGCAGCTTGCCCGTCTTGACGAACGCGTATGTCGTCGCCGGGCCGCCGCCGGTCACCTGCGAGTGGCCGCCCAGGGCCTGCGTGAGCGCGGGGCCGCCGCCGGTGGTCGGCAGATGGCGCATCTTGATTCCGGTGGCGTTCATGAACATGACCGTGGGCACGTGCGTGATTCCATACGGGCCGGAGGACGAGAACACGATCTCGTTCGGCTTCGCTTTGGCGAGCGCAACCAGCTGCTTCACGTTCTTCACTGGCATCGAAGGATGGACGACCATGATCACGGGGTCGGCGGTCAACAGAGCAAGGGGCGCGATCTGATCGAGCGTGAAGGGCGACTGGATTCCGTAGATCTTGTCCTTCTCGATCACCAGGTGCAGATTCGCCGTGGTCACCAGGATGTTGTAGCCGTCGGGCGGCTGGTTGGCCACGTACGCGGTGCCGACCGCCGCGGTCCCTCCGGGCCGGTTAATGATGGGCACCGGCTGGCCGGTTATTTTTTCCATCATGGCGGACAGCGGCTGAGCGAGAAGCTGGTTCATGCCGCCGGGCGGGTTCGGGTTGGTGATGTTGATCGCGCGCGATGGGTAATCCTGGGCGTAGCCGCTCAGCGCGCCGAGCACGAGCGGAAAGGCTGTTATCAAACGGGTCATCATGGTTTTCCTCCTCCTGAAAATGCGGCCGGGACCGGCCGCGATTGCCCTGCACCCGGAAACGTTAACCGACGCAGGGGCCGTTGGCAAGGCGCGCCGGAAGCCCGCTACACTATGGGCTGCTTCTTCCGACCGGAGAACCCGCGGCGCCGATGCGCCGGCACGCAAAACCACGCCCTGGACAGCGCAAGGACGCCCCCCATGGCCGAAGAGTTGAAGCACAAAATCAGGGTGCTGATGTTCGACCTTTACGGCACCGTGGTCGACATACAAAGCGGGCTCGCGGCGGCCGTGACGCCGTATCTGGAAAGCAAAGGCTGGAACGGCAGGCCCGACGCGCTCGTCACGTGGTGGCGCCGGACCCACTTCGAGAACTCGATGATCGACGCGCTGCTGCACCGCGAGCACACGCCGTACCGCGAAATCGGCCGGCGCGCGCTCGCCTACACGCTGGAGCGCGCGGGGATCCCCCATACCCAGGATGAAGTCAAGCAATTGGTGGCGAAAATCGAAACGCTCAAGCCGTTTCCCGACGTGGTCGACGCTTTGACCCTTCTCAAGCGGCGCTACCAGCTCACCATCCTCTCCAACGGCGACCCCGACATGCTGGAGGCCGCGCGGCCGCATCTCGGGTTCGAGTTCGACCGCATGATCTCGGTCGCCGAAACCGGCTCGTTCAAGCCGCATGTCGCGACCTACCGCATGGCCGCGGAGCGCATGGGCGTCGCACCGACCGACGTCCTGTTCGTCGCCAACCACGCGTTCGATTGCGTGGGCGCCAAGGCCTACGGCATGTACGCCTGCTTCGTCGACCGCCGCGGGCGGCCGTTCGGGCAATGGCCGTATCAGCCGGACCTCGTGGTCGCGGACTTCAAGGAGCTGGCCGAGCGCCTCGGTTGAGCGGCGCGGCGCACCTGCGCTACCCTCGCCCGCGATGGAACTGCTTTTCTCGCCTGCGGTGCGCGTCGGCGTGAGCGCGAACGGGGCCGTGTCGCTCGCGCTCAGTTACGCGCGGGCGGCATTGTAGAATACCCCGCTTCGATGGTGACGCAGTGACGCGGGCGCGGCGAGGGGCGGAAGAGGGGCCCCAAGGTTTTTTTGGGGATCTGACCCCGGGCGGCGCGCAGGGCGGCCGACGTGACTATGCGAATATCTTGTGATGACGTTTCGGAGGCCGCCGTCGAGTGACGACTCCCCGGATCCTCGTTGAACGCGAGGGCGCGATCGCGACCGTGAGCTTGAGCAATCCCGGCAAGCTCAACGCGCTTACGGTGGCGATGTGG
>JACPEF010000232.1 GCA_016183675.1 Betaproteobacteria bacterium | reverse complement strand
ACGCCGCCAGCTCGTCCTCGTCCGCCAGGCGCTCGCCGTAGGGCGGATTCATCACGACGATGCCGGCTTTCGCGGGCGGGCTCGCTTCGAGCACGTCCACCTGCTTGAGCTGCACCGCATCCGTCAAGCCCGCCGCCGCGAGGTTCTCGCGAGCGAGCTTCAGCACAGTTCCCGACTTGTCGCTCCCGTAGATCGGCAGTGATGTTGGGCACTTCCGCCGCGCGCCGGCCCTGTCGCGCAGCGCGCCCCACTTTTTCGCGTCGAAGTTCGCCAGTTTCTCGAAGCCGAACGCGCGGGCAGCCCCGGGCGCGACCTCGAGCGCCATCATGCCGGCTTCCACAAGGAAGGTGCCGCTGCCGCACATGGGGTCGTAGAGCACGGTGGGCGCCGACCACCCGGCAAGCTTGAGGATCCCGGCCGCGAGGTTCTCGCGCAGTGGCGCTTCGCCGCCGTGCTGCCGCCAGCCGCGCTTGAAGAGCGCCTCGCCCGAGGTATCGAGGTAGAAGGTTGCTTCATCGCGCGTGAGGAAGGCATGGATACGAACATCCGGCGCCTGCGTATTCACGTCAGGGCGTTTTCCGTGCGCAGCGCGGAAAGCGTCGCACACCGCGTCCTTGATGCGCAGCGTGACGAAGTCGAGGCTTTTCACGGGCGACCTGATCGCGGAGACGTTCACGCGGATCGAGCGCCGCACGTCAAAGAGCCGCGGCCAGGCCCAAGCCCGCGCTGCGTCATGGATGTCGTGCTCGCTCCGGTAGCGCGCGTGCCCGACCTGCCACAGCACGCGGCTCGCCACCCGGCTCTGAAGGTTCACGGCGTAACAGACCGCGAGTTCGCCTGCGAACCGCGCGCCGCCCTCAACGGGGCCGACGTCCTGTGCGCCGAGCTCCTTCAGCTCCGCGGCGAGCGCCTGCTCGAGGCCCCGCGGGCAGGTGGCGAAAAACGTTTCCATCAAGACCGGAGAAACCGCAGATGAACGCAGATGAACGCCGGTAAAACCAATCCCGAAAAACTTCTGCCACAGAGATCACAGAGAACACGGAGGAAAATCAAAAATTCGATGCAGGATGCGTGATGCGGGATACGGGATGCAGGATGTTCGTTACCCATCGCGGATCGCGGATCGCGAATCACGGATCGCGGATCATACTCTGTGAACTCTGTGTCCTCTGTGGCTTGTTTGTGATTTTCATCGGCGTCTATCGGCGTCGGACCCTCACCCCCGCCCCTCTCCCAGAAATGGGAGAGGGGTGGCTCGAGCCTTCCCTTCTCCGCTCGGGAGAAGGGGAAGGGATGAGGGATGGGCGGCTAACGGGCTGACGGTCAGCTCTTGGCGCGCTTGACCGGGTTGCTGAGCACGCCGATGTCCTTCTGGCCGATCTCGACCATGTCGCCGTCCTGGAGCGCCGGCTCGGTCGCGCCGTCGGTGCCGAGCCACACCACGTCGCCCGGGTAGAGCGTCATGTACTTCGAGATCTGAGAAAGGTAGTGCTGCGCCGAGAACAGCATCTTGTCGGTGCCGTACTCGGCCGCGGTGGCACCGTTCACCTTGATCGTGACCGTCAGCTGTCGGTGTTCTTGGCGCGCCAGAGCGTCCGGTCGCTCTGTTGCCACGCGCGCTCGCTGACGTCGTTGCCCAGCGTGTAGCCCAGGAGGCAGCCCAGCGCCTCGTCTTCCGCGAGATGCTTGGCCCGGCGCCCCACCACGGCGACCAGCTCGCCCTCGAACTCGACCGGCCCCGGCGAGTCACTGGGGATCACGATGGTTTCCCTCGTCGCGATCAAGGCGTTGGCGGAGCGGTAGCCGATATCCGCCTTTTCCGGGACCTTGCGGTTGCCGCCGGTGCGCTGGTTGGCCCACGCGATGTGCGCGGCGTAGTTGAGCCCCGCGCAGTAGAAATTCGCCGGCAGGCAGGGCACGAGGACCTTCAACGAGGAAAGCGCGTGGCGCCGGCCGCTCGCTTTGTAGCTGTCGAACGGCGAGCCGTCCAGCTCGCTCACCTGATCGCCCTCGACGATCCCGTAGAAAACTCTTCCCCGCTGCTCGAAACGTCCGAATTTCATGCACTCCCCCTGATTGATGTAAAAAACCGGAAACCCGAATATAACCGCAGATTAACGCCGATATACGCCGATTCAAACCCGGCACCATCAATTTCGAGTGTTGGTCTTATCCGCGTTCATCTGCGTTCATCGGCGGTTTCAATGGCTTTTGGTGGCTTGCTATCGCTTGACGGCAGCGGCACGACGACCTCGAACTCCAGCCGCACGCTGCGGTTGCGGTTTTCCTGCACCCGCGTGACCCGTGCCTCGAGCGGCGCGCCGCGGTCCAGCTGGCGTGCGACTGCGGCGTTGTCGCGCTGCGGCAGGTAACCCAGCATGTGGCCGCGCCATACCACCCGGACGGCGTTCGCATCATACGGATTATCGGGCTCGCGCACCAGTTCGAGCCGGTCGCCGACCGTCATGTCGGGGAATACCCGCCGGCCCTCGTGGTGGCGAAAGCCCGCGAGCGGCGAGCGCTGCACGATGATGAGCGCCTCGGCCGCGACCGCGGGCGGCGTGCCGAGCAACGAAGCGAGGCACACCCCGGCCAATACCGTTCTTGCAGGGGGCATGCCCCCTAGAACGGTTTGACCACCGTCAGGATGACGACCGCGAACAGGATGACGACCGGAAACTCGTTGAACCAGCGGAACCACACGTGGCTCTTCGTGTTCCGGTCGTGCCGGAGGTCGTTCAAGAGCTTGCCGCACCACAGGTGGTAGCCGATGAGAACGGCGACCAGCGCCAGCTTGGCGTGCAGCCAGCCGCCGGTGATGCCGTAGGCGAGCCACAGCCACAGCCCGAAGACAATGGTGAGCGCTGCGCCGGGCGTCATGATGCCGTAGTAGAGCTTGCGCTCCATCAACTTGAAGCGCTCGCGGCTCGCGGCGTCCTCCGCCATCGCGTGATACACGAACAGCCGCGGGAGGTAAAAGAGGCCCGCGAACCACGTCACCATGAAAATAACGTGCAGCGCCTTGATCCAGAGCATTTATGAAACCGGTGATGGGTGATGGGTGATGAGTGATGAGTCACGTTACCCGCGTGATGAACGGCAGCCATTCTGTCCGTTCGATCACGCGGACGTCAACCGGCGCATCGCGTCCGGCTTGACGCTACTTCAGCAGCCGGCGCCGCGTGAGCACCAGCGCGATGTAAAAACTCGCGACGCCGTAGCCCGCAAGCACTGCAAGGTGCATGGGAATGTCCGTGGGCACCATTCCGTTCATTAGCGGGCGCGCGAGCTCGACCGCGTGGGTAAGGGGGAGGGCCTGCGCTACCGCCTGGAACGGCGCGGGCAGCTGCTCGACGGGGAAGAACACGCCGCACACCAGCATCATGGGCGTGATCGCGAGCGTGAAGTAGTACATGAAGAAATCGTAGCTTGGGCTAAGCGCCGTCATGACGAGGCCCATGCCGGCGAAGGCGAAGCCGGTCAGGAACACGATCGGGACGACCCACAGCGCAGCCGCCGAGTGCGTGAGCCCGAGCGCCCATGCCACCAGCAGCACCGCCATGCCGGAGAGAAAGCTCTTGCTTGCCGCCCACACCGCCTCGCCGAGCACCACATCGTCCAGCGTCACCGGCGCGTTCATGATCGCGTCCCACGTCTTCTGCACGTGCATGCGGGAGAAACCCGAGTACATCGCCTCGAAGGTGGCGCTCATCATGGTGCTCGAGCACACCGTGCCCGCGGCGAGAAACGCAATATAGGTCATGCCGCCCACATCGGAGAGCATCGCGCCCAGGCCGTAGCCGAGCCCCAGCATGTAGAGCATGGGATCGGCGAGGTTCCCGAGCATGGAGGGGATGGCGAGCTTGCGCCACACCAGTGAATTGCGGCGCCACACGTGGAGATGGCGCAGGCTGAAAGCGGGCAGTGCCAGTTGTTTCGCTGTCATGGTCAGAACCCCACAAAACAAGATATTAGCCGCAGGCAAACGCAGATCAAAATCAAGAACCAGCCACAGAGATCACAGAGAACACAGAGGGTTGAAAGACCAAGAGC
>JACPEF010000248.1 GCA_016183675.1 Betaproteobacteria bacterium | reverse complement strand
TCGAGGTGCATCATCACGAGGTCGCGACCGCCGGCCAGAACGAAATCGACATGCGCTTCGCCCCGCTCACGCGCATGGCTGACAATGTCATGCTGTACAAGTACTTCTGCAAGAACATCTCGCGCAAGCACGGCAAAGTCGCGACCTTCATGCCGAAGCCGATCTTCGCCGACAACGCGAGCGGGATGCACTGCCACCAGAGCCTGTGGAAGGGCGATAAGAACCTGTTCTTCGATGCACAGGGCTGGGCGCTGACCTCACAGTTGTGCCGCTGGTACATCGGCGGACTGCTCAAGCATTCGTCGGCGCTGATGGCGTTTTGCGCGCCCACCACCAATTCCTACAAGCGGCTGGTGCCCGGTTACGAGGCGCCGGTGAACCTGGCGATGTCCCAGCGCAACCGATCGGCGGCGGCACGCATCCCGATGTATTCGGATTCGCCCAGTGCCAAGCGCGTGGAGTACCGCTGTCCCGATCCCTCGGCCAACGCCTACCTCGCGTTCGCGGCGATGCTGATGGCGGGGCTGGATGGCGTCCAGAACAAGACCGATCCCGGCAAGCCGCTCGACAAGAACATCTACGATCTGCCGCCGGAAGAGGCCAAGGGGATCGCCCAAGTACCCGGCTCGCTGGAGGAATCGCTGCGGGCGCTCGAGAAAGACCACGAATTCCTCAAGCGCGGCGGCGTGTTCACCGACGACCTGATCCAGATCTATCTCGATTACAAGTGGAAGCGGGAGGTGGACCCGGTGCGACTGCGCCCGCATCCCTGGGAGTTCTATCTCTACTTCGACATTTGAGCCGGAAGCAAAGCCCCGGCTCAACTATCGGGCTGCGCGAAAATGCTTGGCGCAGCTCGACCCTCACCCCTTCCCCCTCTCCCAGAGGGCGAGGGGGAAGGTACGGTGCGGAACTGGTCTGTCAACCAGTTCCGCAAGAATCGATAGGCGCGGTGGAGCGGACGCCGGTGCGGGAAGTCGCACTTGGGCCCCGGTCGCTCGACGCGCGTGAGTCAAGCGTCCTGCACGTCAGAATACCGTCTCCCAGAGGGCGCGGACCGAGGCTGCGTGGCCGCTCACCTCGGCGGGCTGCACCCTCGCATAGCGTTCCCCGGCGAGCCGCAGCGCGTGCTGCCTGCGGCGAAACTCCCGGTAGGCGCTGCGCACGTCCTCCGCAAGCGCCGCCGGGATCAGCCCAAGGGCGCCGGCGAGCTTGAGCAGGGCGAGGTTTCCGATGTTGCCCGTGAGTTCCGCGTGGACGTGCGAGTAGCCGAGCACGAGGTACTGAACGACGAACTCGACGTCTATGATGCCGCCCCGGTCGTGCTTGATGTCGAACAGCCTGGTCGGGTTGGGATGGGCACCCAGTATCTTTTCCCGCATCGCCACCACTTCGCGCCGCAGCGCCTCCAGGCCGCGCTGGCGGCACAGGATCGCCGCGCGCAGCGCCTCGAACTCGCGCCCGATGTCCCGGTCGCCGGCGACGAAACGCGCGCGCGTGAGCGCCTGGTGCTCCCACGGCCAGGCGTGCTGCGTCTGGTATTCGCGAAAGCTCGCAAGGGGGCTGACCAGCAGCCCTCCCGCGCCGTCGGGCCGCAGCCGCAGATCGGTATCGTAGAGCACGCCGGCGGGGGTGACGCTGGTGAGCCAGAAGTTGATGCGCTGCGCCAGGCGCGCGTAGTTCTCGGGCGCCTCCGGCGCGGTATCGTCGTAGAGGAACACCAGGTCGAGGTCGGAGGCGTAGCCAAGCTCCTTGCCGCCGAGCTTGCCGTAGCCGATCACCGCGAAGCGCGGAATCTCGTGGTGCACCCGACGCATCGCCTTCCACGCAAGCCGCAGCACTTCCCCGAGGATCACGCCGGCGAGATCGCTCAAGTGGTCGCTTAGCGTCTCCAACGGCAGCAACGCGGCGAGATCCTGCGCGATGAGGCGCAGGGTATGGGCGTGCTTGAAGTGGCGCAGCAGATCCATCTGTTTCTCGGCGTCACCCGCGGCGGTGTCGAGCTGCTCGCGCAGCGGCCGCGCGGCGCCAGGCCAGTCGGGCGCGGCGTAGAGCGTGCGCGCATCGAGCAGCTCGTCGAGCAGGATGGGATGCTGCGTCAGGTACCCTGCCACCCAGGGGCTCGCGCTCATCATGGCCGCGAGTCGGTGCAAGGCCTGCGGATACTCCTCGAGCAGCGCCAGATACGATCCGCGCCGGCTCACCGCCTCGAGCAGCTCGAGCATGCGCTCGAGCGTTGCGTCCGGGTCAGGGTGGGCCGCGGCGGTTTCCACCGCGAGCGGCACGAGCTGGTCGAGCCGCGACTGGCTTTCGGCCGTCATTTCGCGGTAGCGGCTGCCGGAGCGCATCGCTCTGAGACGCTGCCCGACGTTCTGCGGCTGGCGGAAGCCGAGCGCCGCGAGCTCGCTCACCGCGCGCTCGCCGTCGGCTCCCTCCTGCCACAGATGGGCGAGCGCGTGCTCGCCGCTCGGCGAGGTGGCGAAGATCTCCTCGAAATAGCGCGTCACGCGGCCGCGGTGACGCTCCAGCTCGGCCGCGAGCGCGGCATAGTGGGCGAGGCCCATGGCCTCGGCTACGAGCGCGCGGTCGGCCTCCGACTGCGGCGGCACGTGCGTTTGCTGGTCGTCGAGGTACTGCAGCCGGTGCTCGAGGTTGCGCAGGAACCCGTAGGCTTCCGTGAGCTCGTCGACCGCGCCGGGCGGCAGCAGGCTCCGCTCGGCGAGCAGCGGCAGCACCGCCAGGGTCGGCTGCCGGCGCAGCTCGGGATCGCGCCCGCCGCGGATCAGCTGGAACACCTGCGCGATGAACTCGATCTCGCGGATGCCGCCCGGGCCGAGCTTGATGTCCTCGGCGATGTCGCGGCGCTCGACCTCGCGCCGGATCTGGCGGTGCAGGTCGCGCAGCGAGGCGAGCGCGTTATAGTCGAGATGGCGCCGGTAGACGAACGGGCGCGCCACCTCGATGAGATCGCCCGCGCGGTCGCCGGTGAGCGGCCGCGCCTTGATCCATGCATAACGCTCCCACTCCCGTCCCTGGGTGATGAAGTAGTTCTCGAGCATGTCGAAGCTCGCCGCGAGCGGGCCGCCGTCGCCGTAGGGGCGCAGCCGCATGTCGACGCGGAACACGTGACCGTCCCCGGTGATCTCGGAGAGCGCCGCGATCAGCCGGCGCCCGAGCCGCGTGAAATATTCGTGGTTGCTGATCGCGCGCGGTCCCTGCGTCTCGCCGTCCTCGGGATAGACGAGCACCAGATCGATGTCCGAGGAAACGTTGAGCTCGGACCCGCCGAGCTTGCCCATGCCCACC
>JACPEF010000033.1 GCA_016183675.1 Betaproteobacteria bacterium | reverse complement strand
GAGCTTGATGATCACGGTCAGCAGAATGATCGCAACGCCCCAGTTGCCCACCCATTGATTGAGCCATGCCAGAACCCAGAACAGCGGCACCGCGATCACGGTGAGCCAGCCGTAGTCCACCGTGAGGTCGAGCCCGGGGGCAATCTGCGCCAACTTCTCCTGCTCCTGCGGCCCGGCATAAAACGGCACGGCGACCCCGCCCGTGCTGCCCGGCCCCACGCTACCAACGGGTACGATCGTGCCGGCGGCGTACATCCCGTCGTCGAGCCGCCGCGTGTAGAACTCGCGCGGCCCGCCGTTGCGCGGCAGCCACGCGCCGAGGAAGTAGTGCTGCAGCACGGCGATCCAGCCATCATTGCTGTTCTTCGGGTGCGGCCCCTTGCCTTTGTCGATGTCGGGGAACGCGAGCTTCTGGAACTTCTCTTTGTCGGTGTAGACGGCGACACCCGCGAACGTCGGCAGCATCGCCGAGTCGCCCGCCGGCGCCTTGCCGTCACGCACCAGCTGGAAATAGGCGTACGGCTCGATCGCGGCAGCACCACCATTGGTGAGTTCGAAGCGCACGTCCACGAGGTAGCTTCCGCGCTGGAAGCGATAGACCTTGGTGACCTGCACTTCGCCCGCCCCCGGCGCGGTGAGCCGCACCTCGAGGCGATCCTCGCCGTCCGCCAGTTGAAAGCTCCCGCGCGCTGCAGAAAACAAGGTGCGGTGATTGGGCAGGCCCGCCCCTATCAGCCCCGACTGTGCGACGTAGGTGCGGTCCGAAGTGTTTTCCAACAGCACGAAATCCTTGTTCCTGTCGAGCGTGTCGCGGTGCTTCTTGAACTGCAGCCGGCGCAGATCGCCGCCGTAGGTGCTCACATGCGCGATCAGCACATCCGTCTCGACCCGGATGAGGGCGCCCGGCTCGCTCGGGCGTTGCACTTGCTGCGGCACCCCGCCCTGGGCTGCGATTAACTGCTCGCTCGGGACCGGTAACTGGACAGCGGGCGGCGCGGCCTTGTCAGCGGGGCCCGCTTTTCCAGCCTGTTCGCGGGCTGCGGGCGCAGAGGGCACGGCTGGCTGATCGCGCTGCCAGGCGTCGAGCAGCAGGAACACCGAGAAGGAAAAGACGAAAAACAGTATCAGCCGTTGCGAGTCCATAGCCGTGCTTCGCCGGCGCTAAAGGCCGGGCTAGCCGCGGTGTGCTGCGAGCTCCGCCAGCAGCTTGGCGATTTCGGCCCGCAGCGTCGCCTGCGTTCCGCGTGCCGGGCAGCGGCGCAACTGCACGACCACGTCGAGGCCTCGCAGGCGATGACGCCAGGCGCGGAATGCTTCCCGCACCAGGCGCTTGGACCGGTTCCGGTCGACCGCGTGCGCCGCCACTTTCTTGCTGGCGATAACGCCGATGCGCGCTTGGGACAGGCCGTTGGGCCTGGCGAACAGGATGAAATGGCGGCGCGCCCCGGCTGCCCCGGCCGCCAGCGCCGCCCCAAACTCCTCGCGGCGCTGCAGCCTCGCCCCGCGCGGCAGGGTGGCGGCGACAGGCGTGGCGATCAGACGCTCAACCGCGCGCGGCCTTTCGCACGGCGCGCCCGCAGCACCCCACGCCCGCCGCGGGTGCGCGTGCGTGCGCGAAAGCCGTGGGTGCGCTTGCGGCGCGTCACCGACGGCTGATAAGTCCGTTTCATTGGCCTGGCCCCGCTCTCGAAAAGCGCGCTATTACAACCTTTAACGCACCGCTATGTCAACCTCCTCACGGGCGCGAAAAACGCGGCGCCCAGCGCCGAAAGCTGTGGATAACTGCCCCCGAAAAGGATAAAATCCGAGGTTGAAAAACGCATCTTCGTCCGGGTCCGAATTCCAACTCCAACGCGACGCCGATGAACAGCTTCTGGCGCTTCTGTCTGGCCCACTTCGAGAAGGAACTTCCGCCTCAGCAGTTCAAAACCTGGATCAAGCCGCTGCGGCCGCGCGCCGATGGCAATGCGCTCACGCTGGTGGCGCCCAACCGCTTCGTGCAGCAGTGGATACGCGACAAGTTCCTGGCGCGCATCGAGCAGCTGGCGCAGGAGCAACTCAAGCGGCCCGTCGAGGTGCGCCTCGTCCTCGCTGAGAAGGAACATGCGGTGCCGCAGGCTGAGCGCGCGGCCCAAGTGGCTGAGAGCGGTGGCGCCAAGCCGAGCAGCCGCGAGATTTCCCGGCTCAATCCCGCGTTCACGTTTGACACCTTCGTGACCGGCAAGGCGAACGAGCTTGCACGCGCGGCTGCCATACAGGTCGCGGAGCGGCCGGGTGCAGCCTACAACCCCCTTTTTATCTACGGCGGTGTGGGTCTGGGCAAGACCCATCTCATCCAGGCGATCGGCAACCATCTGCGCGCGCGTTCGCCCGAGACCAAGATCCGCTACATCCACGCCGAGCGGTATGTCTCCGACGTGGTTCGCGCCTACCAGCATAAGGCGTTCGACGATTTCAAGCGCTATTACCATTCGCTGGATCTGCTGCTCATAGACGATATCCAGTTCTTCAGCGGCAAGAGCCGGACCCAAGAGGAGTTCTTTTACGCATTCAACGCGCTGATCGAGGCCCACCGGCAGGTGGTGATCACCTGCGACACCTACCCCAAGGAAATCGCCGGCATCGAAAACCGCTTGATTTCCCGCTTCGGCTGGGGCCTCACCGTCGCGGTCGATCCGCCGGAGCTCGAAATGCGCGTCGCGATCCTCCTCAAGAAAGCCGAGGCGGAGAGCGTCAAGCTAGACGAGGCGATTGCTTTCTTCATTGCCAAGCACATCCAATCCAACGTGCGCGAACTGGAGGGCGGCCTGAAGCGCGTGCTCGCGTACGCGAGGTTCACCGGGCATGCGCTTTCGGTCGAGGTGTGCCGCGACGCGCTGCGCGACCTCCTGGCCATCCAGCATCGCCAGGTGTCGATCGAGAACATCCAGAGGACCGTGGCCGACTACTACAAAATCAAGGTCTCTGAGATGTACTCCAAGAAACGCAGCCGCAACGTCGCGCGCCCGCGCCAGATCGCCATGGCCCTCGCCAAGGAGCTCACCCAGTTGAGCCTCCCCGACATCGGCGAGGCCTTCGGCGGCCGGGACCACACCACCGTGCTGCACGCTTGCCGCAAGGTCACGCTGCTCAAGTCCACGAACAGCGACCTGACGCGCGACTTCAACTCGCTGCTGAAAGTACTACGGAGTTGACCAACGCCGTCGGAGTTGTGGATAAGCAGCCGAGAGAGCGACACAGGGTTTTTTGTCCACAAACCGCCCACACATCATCGACCTTCATGTGCACACCGCTTGCGGACTAATGCGCATTGATCGCATGAGAGTTTTGCACTTACCCACAGTGCTCAAGCGACGTTATTAGTTCTATTACTGATAAACATAGATAAACCATGAAACTCGTCCAAGTCCAACGCGATGCGCTGCTCAAGCCCCTGCAAGCGGTCACCGGCATCGTCGAAAAGCGTCATACCTTGCCGATCCTGTCGAACGTTCTGATCGAGCGCAAACAAGGGCGGCTGCATCTGATTGCGACGGATCTCGAGATCCAGGTGGCGACCAGCGCCGAAATGGCAGCTGGCGGCGGCGAGGATGTCAGCCTGACGGTATCGGCGCGCAAGCTCCATGACATATTGCGTTCGCTGCCGGAGCCGAGCGAAACAACGCTCGATGTACAGAACAACCGCCTTCAGGTACGTTCGGGCAAGAGCCGGTTCAACCTCCAGACGCTGCCGGCCGCGGATTTCCCGGTTCTGACGGACCCCGGGCAGCCGCAGGCCAAGCTCACGATGCCGCAGAAGGCGCTGCGTGAGCTACTGCTGCT
The DNA here is from genome assembly GCA_016183675.1 of Betaproteobacteria bacterium. Taxonomy (GTDB): domain Bacteria; phylum Pseudomonadota; class Gammaproteobacteria; order Burkholderiales; family SG8-41; genus SG8-41. Next base: position 42,237 of record JACPEF010000033.1, on the reverse strand, counting down.
CGTGCAGTACGCGATGGCACAGCAGGACATACGCTATTACCTGAACGGCGTGTTGCTGGTGCTCGACGGCGGTCAGGTCAAGGTAGTGGCGACGGACGGCCACCGCCTGAGCTATGCGGCACGTGCGCTCGGGCAGCAGCAGGAGAAGCGTGAGGTGATCCTGCCGCGCAAGGCAGTGCTAGAACTGAGCAAACTCCTGGGTGAGAGCGATGAAACGGTTGCCGTGGAGATTTTCGCCAGCCAGGTGCGCTTGGCGTTCGGGAACGTGGTGCTCGCGACCAAAGTGATCGACGGGAAGTTCCCGGATTACACCAGGGTGATCCCGAGCAATTACAAACAACGCTTCATAATCAATCGTTTACAGTTGCTCCAATCGTTGCAGCGGGCCGCGATACTCTCGAACGAGAAATTCCGAGGGGTGCGCTGGATGATGACCGGCAACAGCCTCCGGATCTCGTGCACCAACAACGAGCAGGAAGAAGCACAGGAGGAGCTCGAGATCACCTATAACGGCGAGGCGCTCGATGTCGGGTTCAACATCACGTACCTGCTCGACGTGCTGAACAATGTCCACAGCGAAAATGTCGAATGTGCATTGGGTGATGCGAACAGCAGCATGCTCATCATGGTGCCGGAGAACCGCGAATTCCGGTACGTGGTAATGCCGATGCGCATCTGAAGGAAAAGCAAGTGAACGTCCAGCCAAGACAGAAAGAGCAACAGTGCGCCGAGGACTATGATGCGAGCAGCATCAAGGTCCTGAAGGGCCTTGAGGCGGTGCGCAAGCGCCCGGGCATGTACATCGGGGACACCAGCGATGGCACCGGGCTGCACCATATGGTGTTCGAGGTGGTGGACAACGCGGTCGATGAGGCCCTTGCCGGCTACTGCGACGAGATCACCATCACCATTCACCCCGACAACTCGGTGAGCGTGGTCGATAACGGGCGCGGCATTCCGACCGCGCCGCACCCGGGCGACGAGGAGGGCCGCTCGAGCGCGGAGGTGGTGATGACCGAGCTCCACGCCGGCGGGAAATTCGACAACAACTCCTACAAGATCGCTGGCGGCCTGCACGGTGTGGGCGTTTCCGTCGTCAATGCGCTCTCGGAGTGGCTGCGGCTCATCATCCGCCGCGAGGGCAAGCTCCATCAGATGGAGTTTCGCATGGGCGAGCCCGTTGCCGCGCTGAAAGTCGCTGGCAAGACCGAGCGCCGCGGCACAGAAGTGCACTTCCTGCCGAGCAAGGAGGTTTTCAGCAACGTCGAGTATCACTACGAGATCCTCGCCAAGCGGCTGCGCGAGCTGGCGTTTCTCAACCGGGGCGTGAGGATCATGCTGGTGGACCAGCGCACCGGGAAGGAGGAGAAGTTCGCGTTTACGGGGGGGATCAAAGGCTTCGTCGAGTACATCAACCGCAGCAAGAACGTGCTGCATCCGAACATCTTCTACGCCCTGGGCGAAAAGGACGGCATCACGGTCGAGATCGCGATGCAGTGGAACGATTCCTACCAGGAATACGTGCAGTGCTTCACCAACAACATACCCCAACGCGACGGCGGCGCCCATCTCACGGGGTTGCGCGCGGCGCTGACGCGCACGCTCAATCAATATATCGAGTCCAACAAGCTCGCCGAGAAGGCGAAGGTCGAGACCACCGGCGACGACATGAAAGAGGGGCTCAGCGCCGTGCTTTCCGTGAAAATGCCCGAGCCGAAATTCTCCTCCCAGACGAAGGATAAACTGGTCTCCTCGGAAGTGCGCCCGGTGGTCGAGGAAATCGTCGGGCAGAAGCTCACGGAATTCCTGCTCGAGAAGCCGAGCGACTCGCGCGTGATTTGCGCCAAGATCGTCGAGGCGGCGCGGGCGCGCGAAGCAGCACGCAAGGCGCGTGAGCTCACGCGCCGCAAGGGCGTGCTCGATTCCTTCGGCCTTTCGGGCAAGCTCGCCGATTGCCAGGAGCGCGACCCGGCGGCTTCGGAGCTCTATATCGTGGAGGGCGACTCGGCCGGCGGCTCGGCCAAGCAGGGCCGCGATCGCAGGTTCCAGGCGATCCTGCCGCTCAAGGGCAAGATCCTGAACGTGGAAAAAGCGCGGCTCGACAAGCTGCTTTCCTCGCAGGAAATCATCACCCTTATCAGCGTGCTCGGAACCGGCGTTGGCAAGGAGGAATACGCGCCCGAGAAGCTGAGGTATCACCGCATCATCATCATGACCGATGCCGATGTCGACGGCTCTCACATCCGCACGCTGCTGCTCACCTTCTTCTACCGGCAGATGCCGGAACTGATCGAGCGCGGGCATATCTACATCGCCCAGCCGCCGCTCTACAAGGTCAAGCACGGAAAGCAGGAGCGCTATCTCAAGGACGGGCACGAGCTCAAGCAGTTCCTCCTCAAGCTCGCGCTCGCCGAAGCCGAGCTCTATACCTCGGGCAAGGGCCAGCCCCTGAAAAAGGACGCCCTGGAGCAGGTCGCGAAGGAGTATCTGCTCGCCGAGGCGGTGATCGAGCGCGCGAGCCGCCTGATCGACGAGGACGTGCTGCATGCGCTGCTGCGCCAGCCGGTGGCGCTCGACCTCTCCGACGAGAAGGCGGCGCAGAAGAGCGCGAAGGCGCTCGGCGCGCTGCTGGCTCCGCAGGGGGTCCGCGTCGAGGCGAAGTTCGACGACAAGAGCGAGCGCCACGTGCTGGCGGTAAGCCGCATCCAGCACGGCATCGTGCGCCACTGTTACATCGACGCGGACTTCGTCCAGAGCGGAGACTTTACGCAGATCCGGCGCACGGCGCAGGTGCTGCAGGGATTGCTGGGCGAGGGAGCGCACGTCAAGCGCGGCGAGCAGCAGCATTCCGTTGCCGAGTTCCGCGACGCGATCGACTGGTTGCTCGGCGAAGTACAGCGGGGCGTGAGCGTCCAGCGCTACAAGGGTCTGGGGGAGATGAACCCGGAGCAGTTGTGGGAGACCACCATGGATCCGAGGACGCGGCGGCTGCTCAAGACCCGGGTCGAGGACGCAATCAGCGCCGAGGAGATCTTCTCCACGCTGATGGGCGATCAGGTCGAACCGCGGCGCAATTTCATCGAGGCGAACGCGCTCGGCGTGCGCAATCTCGACGTCTAGCCTGGACGTTTCACGAGGCTAGGCAACCTTCCGCTTTACCTTTTTCGACGGGGCGAGCGCAGAGCCGCGCGCCGGCTTGGCGGCCGACCGGGCGCGCTTTGCGGCTGCAGGCGCTGCGGGGCCGGCGGGCTGCTGGCGGGGCGCCCTGGCAAGGGCCGCCCCGGGGGTGGCGCGCGCGGGGCGCGCCTCGAACTCGAAGCCGACCTTTCCACCGGCCGTCTTCACCAGATAAGCCTTGAAGCGCCGGCCCTTCTTCGAAATAAACCGCGACATGAGATCGCTGCGGCCCGTGGCGAGCAGCTTTTTCATCTGCGCGCGCTCGATCGGCTGCTGCAAGATCATCCTGCCGGAGCGGAAATCGCAGCTGCGCTTGGGACCGACCGCCTTCTCGCACACGTAGGCGGCGCCGTGCTCGAACACCCGCGCGCCGCACTTCGGACAGGCGCCGAGGCTTTCCTGCCCGCTGAAATCGGGCGCGCCCTCGGTTTCGTCCTCCGGCCGGGCATGGCCGAAGTCGAACTGGACCCGGAAGTCGTCGGTGAGGCGGATGCCGGCAGCGAAGGGCCTGCCCATGCGGCTGCGAAATCCGGTGAGCGGGCCGACGAAGCGCGTGGTGATGAGCGCCGCGACCTCTTCGGGGGCCCACTCGCGACCCGCGGTCACCTTCCACAGCGAAAACTCGCACGACTGGCACTGGAACTTGCGGTAATTCTCCTGCACGACGCCGCCGCACCTGGGACACGGGGCTTCGACGGTGGCGTAGGCTTCGTCCGGGATGTCGCCTTTCTTGATGCGTTGCACGAGATCGCGCGTGACCTGCTCGATGTGGTCCATGAACTCCGCGCGGCGCAGCCTCCCCGCTTCCATGAGCTTCAACTTGTGCTCCCAGTCGCCGGTGAGCTCGGGGGAGGTGATTTCCGTGACGCCGAAGTGCTTGAGCGCGAAGAGCAGCGAGAACGCCTTCGGCGTCGGCACCAGTTCCTTCAGGTTGCGGTGTACGTAATCTTCGTAGATGAGGCCCTCGATGATGGCCGCGCGCGTGGCGGGGGTGCCGAGCCCCTTCGCTTCCATCGCGGCGCGCAGCTCGTCGTCCTCTACGAGCTTGCCCGCGCCCTCCATTGCGGAGAGCAGCGTTGCCTCGGTGTAGCGCGCGGGCGGCTTGGTTTGATTGGGGATGGCGCTCGCCTCCAGCACCTCCACCTTTTCGCCGGCGGCCACGGGCGGGAGGTTTTCGCTCTCCTCTTGCGCGGACTTGCCGTAGACGGCCAGCCAGCCGGGGTTCTGCAGGATGCGCCCGTCGGTGCGAAAGAGCTGCGCTCCCACTTGGGTGAGGCGGGTGGTCTGCAGGTATTGGGCCGCCGGATAGAACACCGCGAGAAACCGCCGCACCACGAGGTCGTAGAGCTTGTGCTCGGCCTCGTGCAGATGCTTGGGCAGCTGCAGCGTCGGAATGATGGCGAAGTGATCGCTCACCTTCGCATTATCGAAGATGCGCCTGTTGGGCCTGACCCACCCGCTCCTCACAATGCTCTTGGCGAACGGCGCGTACTCCCGCAAGCCGGAGAGCATCTCCATCGCCTTCTTGACGGTGCCCGGATAGTCCTCGGGCAGGGCGCGCGAGTCGGTCCGCGGATAGGTGAGGACCTTGTGCCTTTCATAGAGCGCCTGCGCCAGCGCGAGCGTGCTCTTCGCCGAGAAACCAAAGCGAGCGTTCGCCTCCCGCTGCAGGCTGGTGAGGTCGAACAGCAGGTCTTCGTCCTTCCTGAACCGGGGATCGAACCAGCGGCCGCCATACTCGCCGGCCTTGGCCGCAAAGCGCGCGTGGACCTCCCAGTAGTCGCGCGGCCGGAAGCCGCGGACGCGTTCCTCGCGCTCGACGAGTATGGCGAGCGTGGGCGTCTGCACGCGGCCGACGGTCGTCTTGTAGAAGCCGCTCTCGCTCACCCGGTTGTTGAAGGCAGTCATCGCGCGCGTGCCGTTGATGCCGACCAGCCAGTCGGCCTCCGAGCGGCAGCGCGCCGCGTCCGCTAGCGCCAGCAGCTCCTGGTCGGGACGGAGGCTTGCAAAGCCCTCGCGGATCGCGGAGGGCGTCATCGACTGCAGCCACAAACGCTCGATCGGCTTCACCGTCTTGGCGTACTGGGCGATGTAACGGAAGATGAGCTCCCCCTCGCGGCCGGCGTCGCAGGCATTGATGAGCCCGGTCACCTCCTTGCGCTTCATCAGCTTGAGCACGAGGTTCAGCCGCGAGCCGCTCTTGTCGTCGATCGGAGCGAGCCCGAACTTCGGCGGGATCACGGGCAGGTGCCTGAACGTCCAGCGCCCCGAACGCGGGTCGTGCTCTTCGGGCGCCTGCAGCTCGAGCAGGTGGCCGACGGCCGAGCTCAGCACGTAGCGCTCGCTCTCGTAGTAATCGCCTTGCCGTGCGAAGCCGCCGAGCGCGCGCGCGATGTCGGCGGCGACCGAAGGTTTTTCCGCGATGATTAGCCGTTTTCCCATGAACGCAGCGTATCCGTGCGCGCGTCAAAAAGAGCGCAAGATGATAAGAACAAAAATTTGTCTAGGCAAGCGAGCCGCGACGCCGGGCGGGGACCAGTGATCAAAATCACGGCATCAGCGGTGCACGCGCTGCACCCGCCCGCCGGGCAACGCTGCGACCAGCCCCTCGAGCTCGAGTTGGGTGAGCAGGGCGCCGATCTCGGCGGGTGTGAGGCCGCTGCGCGCGGCGAGCGTGTCGCGATCGCACGGAGCGTCGCCCAGCGCGTGGAGCAGCCGTCGAGCGCGCGCGTCGCTCGGGGGCGCGGACTCCGCTGGCGGTGACTCCCGGGGCAGCGGGAAACGCAGTTCTTCGAGAATATCCTGTGCGCTTTCGACCATTCTTGCGCCCTGCTTGATCAGCGCATGACAGCCTTTGGAAAGGGGCGAGTGTATCGAGCCCGGAACCGCGAATACCTCCCTGCCCTGTTCGCCGGCCAGACGCGCCGTGATCAAGGAGCCGCTTTCGGCCGCGGCTTCCACCACCAGGCACCCCAAGGCGAGCCCGCTGATCAGGCGGTTGCGCCGCGGGAAATTGCCGGCGATGGGCCGGGTGCCGAGCGGAAACTCGGAAACGAGGGCGCCACGCGCGGCGAGCTCATGGGCGAGGGCGCGGTTGCGCGCAGGGTAAATGAGATCAGCGCCGGTGCCCAAGACCGCGATGCTGCTCGAGGCGCCCGCAAGCCCGCCGCGATGCGCCGCGGCGTCGATGCCCAGCGCGAGGCCGCTCACGATGGTGAGTCCCGCATCGCTCAGAGTCCTGGCGAACGCTTCGGCATCGGCCGCGCCCTGTGCGGTCGCGTTACGGCTGCCGACGATCGCGAGCGCCGGCTGCGCGAGCAGCTCGGGACGGCCCTTGAGGTAGAGGAGCGGCGGTGGATCGGGGATCTGCAGCAGCAGTTGCGGATAATGCGTATCGGCGAGAGTGACAACGTGGTTGGCGGGATCCCCCACCCACCTGCTGACGGCGGCCAGGGCATCATCCGACACGCCCCGCCGGATCTCGGCAGCCAGGGCGTCGGGCACCTGGCGCGCGAGCGCAGCCCGGCTTGCCGAGAGCACCGCCTCGGGGTTACCAAACGCCGCGAGGAGGCGGCGCAGACCGTCCCCGCCAAGGCCCGGCGTCAGGCTCAGCCTGAGCCATGCAGCAAGCTCCTCGTCAAGGGGCATGGCGGGCCGGCGAGCCGCGCCGCGCACGGCGCGTAGAGGCTACCGGGCGCGAGGCGGAATCGGTGTCACAGGATCAGGGGTTGGTGACGACGTCGTAGAGCGCCACCGGGCGCGAAGCCTGCATGACGAGGCCGTAGGCGGCGCGGTCAAAGGTCCGGAAGATCATGACCAGGCCGTAGCGCTCGTCGGGCAGCTTGGCGATATCGGCCTCGCTGATCGGTCGCGGGCTGGGATAGACCGGCGCGTCGCGCGGCGTGATCTCGGCGCCGTAATACGGGCGCGGTGAATCGTTCCCGCTCAACCCCTGACGCCCGAAGAGCGCCGAGGTCCGCAACTCGTAGCGCGCGGTGGTTTGGCTGCGATAGATGGCGAGCACGTGCCCCACTTCGAGGCCGTCGCGGCTGCCCTTGGACAGCGCGACGATGCCCGCCGGGCCGGTTTCTCCGAGATTGCCGTAGGCCGAGACGATGCGGCCGCGCACCGGCTTTTGCGGCGCGCGCGGAACGTAAGAGAAGGTGGGCTGTTCCTTGGACGCAGGCAGCAGACGGTCGCCGGCATGGATCTCCCGCGTCGACTTGGTGATCTCGATCGTGCTCAGCTCGCCGAACTTTCGTACGCGCGCTTCACCCAGATAAAACACCTCATAGCCCAGTGTCTCACCGGTGTCAGGGTCGATCAGGGCGTTCGCGCGACGGACGACGTGCCACACCTCGCCCTGGTCCTGGGTGACGCCTTGCGCATAGGCGAGGTTGCCGGCGCCGATCGCCACGCGATTCTCCTCGGTCGCGCGGATCATGGCCGTGCCGTCGAACTCCTCACGGCCGACCACCAGGGGCTTGGACAGGAACGCCTCGATGGCCGACGGCGGAATGGTCGGAACCGCCCGGTCTGCGAGCGGCTCAACGCGCACCTTCGGCGAGAGCTTGACGGTGGGCGCTTGCTCCACGCGCAACTGCGCTTCCCGCGTCGAGCGGTCGAGCACCAGCACATTGCCGGGGTAAATGCGGTGGGGGTTCTTGACCTGGTCCTGGTTCATCTTCCAGAGCTCGGGCCATTTCCAAGGGTCCTTGAGGAAGCGCCCGGAGATGCCCCAAAGCGTGTCCCCGGGGACCACGACATAGCGATCCGGCGCGTCGTCCTTCAGTGCCGAGGCCTCGGCGGCAAGCGCCCCCCCGAGCGGAGTCAGCAGCAAAATCAGGGATATAATTGCTTTACCCATGTAACGCCCCCACGAACAGACTAAGAGGCGCAGCCCCGCCTGCGGAACTGCGCCCGAGATATTGCTTTAAATTCTGCATCTAGCTGATTAAATTAGCAAGCTTTTCCATGGCACTTTTGCACATTTTGCGTTATCCCGACCGGCGCCTGCACAAGGTGGCCGCGAGGGTGGAGCGAGTTGATGGTGGGATTCGTAAACTAATCAAGGACATGGCCAACACTATGTATGCTGCCCCGGGTGTCGGGCTTGCCGCCACACAGGTGGACGTCCACAAACGGGTGATCATCATCGATGTCTCGGAAACCCGCGATCAGCTCAACGTGTTCATCAACCCCGAGCTCACCGCCGCGAGCGGTGAGGCGGAGCGCGAAGAGGGTTGCCTTTCAGTGCCCGGCGTTTTCGAAAAGGTACGGCGGGCCGAACGCATCACAGTGCGCGCGCTCGACGGCGACGGCAGCCCGTTCACGCTGCAAGCCGAGGGGTTGCTCGCGGTGTGCATCCAGCACGAGATGGATCATCTCGAGGGCAAGGTGTTTGTCGAGTATCTCTCAAGGTTGAAGCAGCAGCGCATACTCGCCAGGCTCAAGAAACAGGGGCGCCGCGCGCCACAGCCCGAGGCGGGCCGGCCTGTGCTCTGATTCCTTTCAAGCCCATCCGCCCGGGGGCTGCCCGCAGGCCAGCCTCGAACAGCGCGGCGGGGCGGGCCGTCAATGCGCCCCAGGGAGCCGCTTGACGCCGGGCATCGCGTTCGGCGGCGCCTCGCCACGATGAGAATCGCCTTCGCCGGAACCCCCGAATTTGCCGCAGCCTCACTGGAGGCCCTGCTCGCCGCGCGGCACGAGGTCACGCTGGTGCTGACGCAGCCTGACCGTCCCGCCGGGCGCGGGCTCACACCGCAGCGCTCCGCGGTGATGCGACTGGCGGAACGGCGCGGCCTGCGGGTCATGCAGCCGCCCACCCTCAAGCGCGCCGACGTTCTCGCCGCAGTGACCGCGGCTGCGCCCGAGGCGATCGTGGTCGCCGCCTACGGGCTGATATTGCCGGGCGCGCTGCTGCGTGTGGCGCCGCGCGGCTGCCTCAACGTGCACGCTTCGCTGCTGCCGCGCTGGCGCGGCGCGGCGCCGATCCAGCGCGCCCTGCTCGCGGGGGACGCGGTGACCGGCGTCACGATCATGCAGATGCACGAGGGCGTCGACACCGGGCCGATCTTGCTCCAGGAGGCGATCCCGATCGCCGTTGACGACACCGCCGGCACGCTGCACGACAAGCTCGCTGCGCTCGGCGCGGAACTGATCGTGCGCGCGCTCGGTTCGGCGCCGGCTCCGCGTTCTCAGGGCGAGAGCGGCGTCACCTATGCCGCGCGCGTCGCCAAGCGCGACGCCGAGATCGATTGGCGGCAGCCGGCGGTGAGCATCGAGCGCCAGGTGCGTGCGTTCAACCCCGTGCCCGGCGCGCAGACGCAGATCGGCGGCGTGGTGCTCAAGATCTGGCGCGCGCGCGCCGAAACGGGAGTGGCGGGTGAACCGGGGAAGATCTGCGCAGCGGACGCGGCTGGGGTCATGATCGCATGCGGCTCGGACGCGTTGCGCGTCACCGAATTGCAGCGCGCGGGAGGCAAGCGGTTGCCCGCCCGGACTTTCCTCTCGGGCTTCAAGCTCACGCCCGGTATGCGCTTCGGTTCAGGCGATGGTTGAGGTCCAGCGGCTCGCATCCGCCCTGGTCGGGCGCGTGCTCGCCGGGGGCAGCCTGGACGCCGAGTTCGGCGCAGTATGGCGCCGTCATGCGCAGCTCGGCGCGCGCGAACGCGCCGCGATCCAGGACCTTGCCTACGGCACGCTGCGCTTCCTGGGGCGGCTCGAGGCGCTGCTCGAGGAGCTGCTCGAGAAGCCGTTGCGCGACGCGCGGCTGCGCACGCTGCTGCTCGTCGCCCTCTACCAGCTCGAGCACACGCGCGCCGCGCCGCACGCGGTCGTGGATCACGCCGTGCGCGCGTGCGAAGCGCTGGGGCTCACCTCGGCGAAAGGGCTCGCCAACGCGGTGCTGCGCAACTTCCTGCGCGGCCGCGCCGCCATCGCCGCGCGCGCGCAGCGTTCGGAGACCGCGCGCTATTCCCATCCGCAGTGGTGGATCGACAAGCTGCGCGCGCAGTATCCGTCGCATTACGCCGCGGTCCTGGACGCCGACAATCTGCATCCGCCGCTCGCGCTGCGCGTCAACCGCCGCCGCATCACGACTGCGGACTATCTTGCACTGCTGGCGCAGCAAGGAGTCGCGGGCGAGGCGCACGGGGACGCGGGAGTGATGCTCGGCTCGCCGCTGCCGGCCGAGCGCATCCCGGGCCTGGCCGAGGGCCTGGTGTCGGTGCAGGATGTCGCGGCGCAGCTTGCGGCGCCGCTGCTCGATCTGCGCAACGGCATGCGCGTGCTCGACGCGTGCGCAGCGCCCGGCGGCAAGAGCACCCACGTGCTCGAGCTCGCCGAGGTGGATCTCGTCGCGCTCGACAGCGACGCGCAGCGGCTGGAGCGCGTGCGCGCCAACCTCTCGCGCCTGGGGCTCGCGGCGCGGGTCGTGTGCGGCGACGCATGCGCGGCTGAGAGCTGGTGGGACGGCAGCCCCTTCGATCGCATCCTCGCCGACGTGCCGTGCAGCGCCTCCGGCGTGGCGCGGCGGCACCCTGACATCAAGTGGCTGCGGCGCGCGGCCGACATCGCGCAGTTCGCGCAACTGCAGAGCCGCATGCTGGATGCGTTGTGGCAGTTGCTCGCCGGAGGTGGTAAATTGCTGTACGCGACCTGCTCGGTATTTCAGGAGGAGAATCGCGAGCAGGTCGAGCAGTTTGTGGAGCGCCACCGGGACGCGACGCGCCAGACTCTCCCCGCCGTCGACAACGATCCACGACTGCCGGCGGGTCAACTGCTTCCGGATCAACGGCATGACGGCTTCTTCTATGCGCTTTTGCGGAAGGCATAGCTGGCTTGCTGCGCTGGCGGCATCGTGGCTGCTGTTCGCGGCCCCGCTCGCGGTCCATGCTGACGGCATCGAGGTGAAGAAGGCCGCGCTGGTCGCTGCCGAGGACGGCTACTTCCTCGAAGCCGATTTCGACATCGCTCTCACCCACACCCTCGAGGACGCGCTCAACAAGGGGGTGCCGCTCTACTTTCTCCTCGAGTTCGAGCTGATCCGCCCGCGCTGGTACTGGTTCAACGAGAAAGTCGCCAACGCGCAGCAGCAGTACCGCGTTTCCTTCAACGCGCTTACGCGCCAGTACCGCGTCGGCGTGGGCACGCTCTACCAGAATTTCGGCTCGCTGCCCGAGGCTCTGGGATTCCTGAGCCGGGTGCGGTTGAGCGAGCTCGCCGAGCCCGGTGCCTTGAGCAAGGGCACCCGCTACACCGCGACGGTGCGGCTGCGGCTCGATACCTCGCAGCTGCCGCGGCCGTTCCAGATCAGCGCGGTCGGCTCGCGCGAGTGGAGCGTAGCCTCGGATTGGTACCGCTGGACGGTAGCGCCATGAACCTCGCGGGGCCCAAAATCCGGCCCGCCGTCTCACGCGCCGTCGTGCGCTACGTGCTGATCCTGTGCGTCGGGCTGGGCGCGATCGCGCTGTTCCTGCTCGCCACGGCGAGCAGCGACCCCGCCCTGTTTGCCGAGCGGTATCGGCTGCTGCTGGTGCTGAACAGCGCGGTCGCGCTCATGCTCACCGCGCTCGTCCTCTATCAGCTGTTCACGCTCCGGCGCAAGCTCAAGGCCGGCGTGTTCGGCTCCAAGCTCACGCTGCGCCTGGTGCTGCTCTTTGCGTTGATGGCGGTGCTGCCGGGCGCGCTCATTTACGGCATGTCGGTGCAATTCCTTGCGCGCTCGATCGAATCGTGGTTCGAGGTGCGGGTGGATAAGGCGCTCGAAGGCGGGATCAATCTCGGCCGCGGCATGCTCGACAACATGCTCAAGGACCTCACCACCAAGGCCGACGCCATGGCGCTCGCGCTCTCGACACGGCCGCCGGCGGAGCACCTCGCGGCGCTCAACGCGTTGCGCGAGCAGGCGGGGGTGCAGGAAGCGACGCTGTTCGGCGAGCGCGGCAAGGTACTCGCCTTCGCCGGCAACGAGCGCGTCGGGCTGATTCCGGAACCGCCGGGTCCATCCGCGCTGCGGCAGTTGCGCGCGCAGCGCGCCCACAGCGCGATTGAAGCCATCCCGGAGAAGGGCTTGTATCTGCGCGTGCTGGTTCCGGTGTTCGGGTTGAGCCTCGCCGATGAGCAGCGCGTGCTCCAGCTGCTGCAGCCGGTGCCGAAGCAGCTCGCGCTGGACGCCGAGGCCGTGCAGTCGGGCTATCGCGAGTACCAGGAGCTCACGCTATCGAGGCGCGGCCTGAAGCGGCTTTACGGCCTGACGCTGACGCTCACCCTGCTGCTCGCGCTGCTCTCCGCGCTCGCGCTCGGTTTCGTGCTGTCGGATCGCCTCTCGGCGCCGCTCGGGGTGCTGGTGGAAGGCACGCGCGCGGTGGCGAGCGGCGACTTCAGCCCGCGCGCAGCGGTCGCTTCCAGCGACGAGCTCGGCGTGCTCACCCGGTCGTTCAACAGCATGACGTTGCAGCTGGCCGAGGCACGCGCCGCGGCCGAGCGCCACCAGGCGGCGCTGGCGCACGCCAAGGCGTATCTCGAGAGCATACTCGGCAACCTCTCCGCCGGCGTGCTCGCGTTCGACGAAGCGCTGCGGTTGCGCGCCGCGAATCGCAGCGCCGGAAGCATACTCGGCGTGGATTTCACCCCCCTTACCGGCAGCGCCCCGCAGCGCTGGCCGGAGCATGAGCCGGGACTCGCCGACCTCGCGCGGGAGATCGCGACCGCTTTCGAGCGAGCGGGAAAGGGCGAATGGGAGCAGCAGCTCGAGCGCCCGTCGCGCGGCGGCACCCAGCTCCTGCTGCTGCGCGGCACGCGGCTGCCGCAGGGCGCGGAAGGCGGCTGTGTCGTTGTGTTCGATGACATCACGCATCTCGCCGAGGCGCAGCGCGCAGCGGCATGGGCCGAGGTGGCGCGGCGGCTCGCGCACGAGATCAGCAACCCGCTCACCCCCATCCAGCTCTCCGCCGAGCGTCTGCAGGTGAAGCTCGCCGCCAAGCTGGTAGAGGCCGACGCGGAGGTGCTGTCGCGCTCGACGCAGACGATTGTCAACCAAGTCGCCGCCTTGAAGAGCATGGTGGATGCTTTCAGTCAATACGCCCGCACCCCCGAGCCCTCCCTGCACGAGCTCGACTTGAACGCGCTGACGCGTGAGGTGCTGACGCTCTACGAACCTTCGCTCGGCCCGGCGATCCGGCTCGAGCTCGCACCGCGCCTGCCGCCGGTGGTGGGCGACCCCGCGCAACTGCGGCAGGTGATCCACAACGTGATGCAGAACGCCCAGGACGCGCTCACCGACACCGCGCAGCCGCGCGTCGTCATCGCGAGCCGCGTGGTGGAGGGCTCGGTGCAGGTCACCTTCACCGACAACGGCTGCGGTTTTCCGGAAAACCTGATGCAACGCGCGTTCGAGCCGTACGTCAGCACCAAGCCGAAGGGCACCGGGCTCGGTCTGGTGATCGTCAAGAAGATCGTCGAGGAGCACGGCGGCGCGGTCGCGATCGCGAACGTCGCGCCGCGCGGCGCGCGGGTGACGATCCGGCTGCCGGCGGCGGTGGCGCAGGACGCGGCGCGCCGTTCAAGGGCGCAGGCCTAGGTGTAAACTAGGGACCCCCAGCCTATGCAGCACATCCTGGTAGTAGACGACGAAATCGGCATCCGCGAGCTGCTGTCCGAGATCCTCGGTGACGAGGGCTATCAAGTGCGGCTCGCGGAGAACGCGAGTGAGGCGCGCGCGTACCGCAGCCAGGCGCGCCCCGATCTGGTGCTGCTCGACATCTGGATGCCCGACACCGACGGCATCACGCTGCTGAAAGAGTGGGCGAGCGCGGGGCTGCTCACCATGCCGGTGGTGATGATGTCGGGACACGGCACGATCGACACCGCGGTCGAGGCCACCCGCATCGGCGCGTACGATTTCCTCGAGAAGCCGATCGCGCTGCAGAAGCTCCTCGCCACCGTGGGCCGCGCGCTCAAGCACGGCGGCGAGAAGGCGCAGCCGGCGCTCTCGCTCGCGAGCCTGGGCCGTGCGTCGCTCATCGTCGAGCTCAAACAGCGCCTGGAGCGCGTCGCCGGGCTGCGCTCGCCGCTGCTGCTCGCGGGCGAGCCGGGCTGCGGCATCGAGCTCGCGGCGCGGTTCCTGCACCAGCGCAACGCTCCGTGGGTCGCGCCGGAAAACCATGCCGCGCTCGGCGAAGCGCCGCTCGAGCTCCTCAACCAGGCGCGCGAGGGCACTCTGTTCCTGCACGAGATCGGGGATCTTTCCAAGGTGGAGCAGAAAGGCCTGTTCCTTGCCGCCTCCAAGCTCGACCGCTACAACGTGCGGCTCATCTGCGGCGCTTCGCGCGACCTCGCGGAGCTGGTGGCGCACGGCCACTTCGACAGCCGGCTGTACGGCGCGCTGGCGGCGACCACCATCCGGGTGCCGAGCCTGCGCGAGCACCGTGAAGACGTGCCCGATCTCGCCAATCTGATGCTGTCGCGGATCGTGGAAGCGAGGGAGGCTCCGCCGCGCCAGTTCACCACCGCCGCCCTGAACGCCCTGCGCAATTACGACTGGCCGGGCAACCTGACGCAACTGGAGAGCGTGGTGCGCACGCTCGCGCTCACCGGGCTCACTGACCAGGTTTCGCTCGACGAAGTGAACCGCGCGCTGCCGCAGCCCGCACCGATGCTGCCCGTTGCGCACCATCTGCCTTTCGATCTGCCGTTGCGGGACGCGCGCGACGCCTTCGAGCGCGTGTACTTCGAGTATCACCTGGTGCGCGAGGGCGGCAACATCAGCCGGGTGGCGGAAAGCGTCGGGTTGGAACGCACCCACCTTTACCGCAAGCTGAAGCAGTTGGGCGTGCGGCTCGCCCGCAAGAACGAGGAGTAGCACGCCGGAGGGAGGAAGAGGGGCCCCGGCTTGCCGGGGATCTGACCCCGGAGGCGTGCAGGCGGCCGACGCGATGTCCTTGAGAACTTGCCGCTAGCGTTTCAGAGGCCGCGGGCGTCGGAGCGCGGAGCAGGTGCCCGGCTTGCCGGGACCCCGGAGGCGTGCAGGCGGCCGACGCGATGTCCTTGAGAACTTGCCGCTAGCGTTTCAGAGGCCGCGGGCGTCGGAGCGCGGAGCAGGTGCCCGGCTTCGCCGTGTGCGACTGCGTAGGCGCGCGGGCGGGCGGGGCGCGCACGCGGAAAACTTGCCCTTGTCCGATCGGAGGCCGCGTGCGCCGAAGGGAGGAGCAGGTGCCCGGCTTCGCCGGGTGCGACCCAAGGAGGGCGCGCCGGAGCGTTGAGCAGGGATCGGCGGAATGTGGAGCAGGGACCCATTCATGGGATGCGACCGTGGAGCCGATCGTGGGCGCGTCGTGTGAGAGCCGATCCCACGCGCGTCTCCGGGGTCAGATCCCCGAAAAATCACCGGGGCCCCTCTTTCGCCCTACGACGCGCCCCGCTTGCGGGGAAGCGACCGTAGAGGCGCGCAAAGCAGCCGACAGTACTGAGTTGGATTCCTGCCGCAAACCGTTCGGACGCTGCGGCGCAGGCGGGCGAGGCGTGCACGCGGAAAACTTGCCGTTCTCCGATGAGAGACCGCGCGCGCCGGACGAGTTCCGCCCATGGAGATATGACCGTGTGGTCATGGCGGCTGCGGCCGCCGCAGCGCTCGTAGCCAACCGCGGCGGATTCGAAGATAATGAGCGCCTTTCTCGCCCCGGTTCTCCCGCAAGGAACATCCGATGAACGCCCGTGTCGAGCTGGCCAACGCGATCCGCGCGCTGGCGATGGATGCTGTACAGCAGGCCAATTCCGGCCACCCCGGAATGCCGATGGGCATGGCGGAGATCGCGGAGGTGTTGTGGAACCACCACTTGCGCCACAACCCGGGCAACCCGGCGTGGCCGAACCGCGACCGCTTCCTGCTCTCCAACGGGCACGGCTCGATGCTGCTCTACGCGCTGCTGCACTTGACCGGCTACGACTTGCCGATGGAGGAGCTCAGGCGCTTCCGGCAGCTGCGCTCGAAGACCCCGGGCCATCCCGAATACCGGTGCGCGCCCGGCGTCGAGACCACGACCGGGCCGCTCGGCCAGGGCGTAGCCAACGCAGTGGGCATGGCGATCGCCGAGAGGCTGCTCGCCGCCGAGTTCAACCGGCCCGGCTTCGAGATCGTCGATCACCATACCTACGTCTTCCTCGGCGACGGCTGCATGATGGAGGGCATCTCGCACGAAGCCTGCGCGCTTGCCGGCACGCTGGGCCTGGGCAAGTTGATCGGCGTCTACGACGACAACGGCGTCTCGATCGACTCCGACAAGGGCAATATCCGGCAGTGGTACACCGACGATGCGCGGCGCCGCTTCGAGGCCTACGGCTGGCAAGTGATCCCGAACGTGGACGGTCACGACGTCGAGGCGGTCGACCGGGCGCTGAGGAAGGCGAAGCGCGAGAAATCGAGGCCGACGCTCATCTGCGCGAAGACCGTGATCGCCAAGGGCGCGCCGACCAAGTCGAACACCGGCGCCGCGCACGGCGCGCCGCTCGGCGAAAAGGAGGTCGCCGCCACCCGCGAGGCGATTGGCTGGCGTTACCCCCCGTTCGAGGTCCCGCAACACGTGTACGACGGGTGGGATGCGCGCAAGCGCGGCGCATCCGCCGAGCGGCGCTGGAAGCGGCTCTTCGCCGCCTATGAGAAGCAGTACCCGCTTGAAGCCGCCGAGTTCCGCCGCCGCACGACGGGCGAGCTGCCGCCGGATTTCGCTGCGCGCGTGGCCGCGCTGGTGCAGGAACTTGATTCGAAAGCGGAGGCGGTCGCAACCCGCAGGGCCTCGCAGATCGTGCTCGAAGCGCTCGCCGCCTCGCTGCCCGAGCTCGTCGGTGGCTCCGCCGACCTCACCGGCTCGAACCTCACCCTGTTGAAGACCTCGAAGGTGGTCGGGCGCGAAGGCGGCGGCAACTATGTCTTCTACGGCGTGCGCGAGTTCGGCATGTGCGCCGTGATGAGCGGGATCGCGCTGCACGGCGGCTTCATTCCCTACGGCGGCACGTTCCTGGTGTTCTCCGACTACGCGAGAAACGCGTTGCGCCTCGCGGCGCTGATGTGCGTGCGCGTGATCTACGTGTTCACGCACGATTCCATCGGGCTGGGCGAGGACGGGCCAACGCACCAGCCGATCGAGCATGCGGCGAGCCTGAGGCTGATGCCCAACATGAGCGTGTGGCGGCCGTGCGACACGGTGGAGTCCGCCGTGGCGTGGGCCGTCGCGATCGAGCGCAGGGACGGACCGACCGCGCTCCTCTTCACGCGCCAGAACGCACCGTTCGTGAAGCGCGGCGCAGGCGAGATTGCCGCAATCGCACGCGGTGGGTACGTGCTGTCCGAGGCGAGCGGCGGTTCGACGCGCTGCGTGGTGATTGCCACGGGATCCGAGGTGGGGATTGCGCTCGAAGCGCAGAAGCTGCTCGCGGCCGAAGGCGTTCCCGTGCGCGTCGTTTCCATGCCCTCGACGAACGTCTTCGACCGCCAGGACGAAGCTTACCGGGAGAGCGTGCTGCCGCGCGGAGTGCCGCGGGTGGCGGTGGAGGCCGGCGCGCCGGATTACTGGCGCAAGTACGTGGGGCTCGAAGGCGCGGTGGTGGGAATCAATCGCTTTGGCGAATCGGCGCCGGGGGGAGAACTTTTCAAGCACTTCGGTTTCACCGCGCAAAACGTCGCCGCCGCCGTCAAAAACGTTCTATGATCTCAACACAGAGACACGGAGGGCACGGAGAAAGACGTGGTTTTCTCGGTGTTCTCTGTGCCTCTGTGGTAAAAGGTTTTCGAGTCAGGAGAACTGACGCATGACCATCAGAGTCGCGATCAACGGCTACGGCCGCATCGGCCGCAACATCCTGCGGGCGCACTACGAGGGCGGCAAGAAGCATCCTATCGAGATCGTCGCGCTGAACGATCTCGGAGACGCCAAGATCAACGCGCACCTCACCCAGTACGACACGGCCCACGGGCGCTTCCCGGGAAGAGTGGAGGTCGACGGCGAGCAGCTTGTTGTCAACGGCGACCGCATTCGCGTCTGCGCGCAGAAGGACCCGGCGCAGCTGCCGTGGAAGGAGTTGGGCGTGGACGTGGTGCTCGAATGCACCGGGCTTTTTACCAGCAAGGCAAAGGCCTCCGCGCACATCGCTGCCGGAGCGAAGCGCGTCATCATCTCCGCGCCCGGCGAGAAGGACGTGGACGCCACCGTGGTCTACGGCGTCAATCACCAGACGCTCAAGGCCTCGCACACGGTGATTTCTAACGCCTCATGCACGACCAATTGCCTCGCTCCGCTGGTGAAAGCGGTCGACGACCGCATCGGCGTCGTCTCGGGACTGATGACGACGGTGCACGCCTTTACCAACGACCAGGTGCTGGTGCTGCCGCATCTCGACGGCAAGCTCGATGGCTTCGCGATACGCGTGCCGACCATCAATGTCTCGGTCGTGGATCTGGCGTTCGTGGCCAAGCGGCCCACCACGGTGGAGGATGTGAACAAGGCGGTGAAGGAAGCCTCGGAAAAGGACCTCAAGGGCATCATCGAGTACAGCACCGAACCGCTGGTCTCGGTGGACTTCAACCACAACCCGGCCTCCTCGATCTTCGACGCGACCCTCACCAAGGTGGCCGAGGGAACCCTGGTGAAGGTCTGCGCCTGGTACGACAACGAGTGGGGTTTCAGCAACCGGATGCTGGACACCACGGTTGCTTTCGTGAAAGCAACGGAGGGGCAGACGGGTGCGAAACGAGTGGCGGCGTAGGCTAACGTGAGCGCAGCGAAGGTTAAGCCGCCCAGCGGCGGCCGGAGCCACAACCGTCGTTTCAGCAACCGGATGCTGGACACCACCGTCGCCTTTATCACCGCGATGGCGAGCGGGGCCAAGAAGGTCGCGGCGTAGCCCTCAGCGGCGTGCACGGCTGCGCCGCAATAATGTTCGTGCTCCCGTCCCGGCCTCGGTGGCGCCCTGGCGGCAAGACGCTCAGTGTTGAATGCTGAGTGTTGAATGTTTAGTTCAAGCGCCAGGCCGCACTCAATTCAAAACTTAACATTCAAAATTCGACATTGCGGTAAATGCCCGTTCTCAAGATGACCGACGTGGACCTGCGCGGGAAGCAGGTCTTCATCCGGGTCGATTTCAACGTGCCGCTGAAAGACGGCGCGGTCGCGGACGACATGCGCATCCGCGCCGCGCTCCCCGGGATCCGGCACGCGCTCTCTCAGCGTGCGTGCGTGATGCTCGCCTCGCACCTCGGGCGCCCCAAGGAAGGCGAATTCAGCGCGGCGGACTCGCTGGCGCCAGTGGCGCGTCACCTGTCCAAGCTGCTCGGCATGGAAGTGCCGCTCCGCCGCGACTGGCTGGAAGGTGTTGTGGTCGAGCCCGGTCGCGCGGTCATGCTCGAGAACTGCCGCTTCAACAAGGGCGAAAAGAAGGACGACGACGCGCTCGCCCGGAAGATGGCGGCGCTGTGCGACGTCTATGTGAACGATGCGTTCGGCACCGCCCACCGCGCGGAGGCGACCACCCACGGCATCGCCCGGTACGCGAAGATCGCCTGCGCGGGGCCGTTGATGGCGGCCGAAATCGAGGCGCTTACGCGCGCGCTGGAAAAACCCGCGCGCCCGCTCGTTGCGATCGTCGGCGGCGCCAAGGTCTCGACCAAGCTCACCATCCTCGCCGCGCTCGCCGGGAAGGTGGACCAGCTCATCGTGGGCGGCGGGATCGCCAACACGTTCATGCTGGCAGTGGGCGGGAAGATCGGAAAATCACTCGCCGAACCGGAACTGGTGGGCGAGGCGAAGAAGATCATCGGGATCATCAAGGCGAAAGGCGGCACCGTGCCGGTGCCGATCGACGTGGTGTGCGCGAAGGAGCTCTCCCCCACGGCGCGCGCCGAGCCCAAGGCCACCGAGAACGTCGCGGATGACGATTTGATCCTCGACGTAGGCCCGCAAACTGCGCGCGCGCTGGCGAGCCTGCTCGGCAAGGCCGGCACCATCGTGTGGAACGGGCCGATCGGGGTGTTCGAGTTCGACCGATTCGGCGAAGGCACCCGGACCATCGCGCTGGCGATCGCCAGCTCCAAGGCGTTCTCCATCGCCGGCGGCGGCGATACCATCGCGGCGGTGGCGAAATACGGCGTCACCGACCGGATCTCCTACCTCTCCACCGGCGGCGGCGCGTTTCTCGAATTCCTCGAGGGCAGGACATTGCCCGCGGTCGCCGTGCTCGAGCAGCGCGCCGCCCGGCGCTAGCGCCGAGGTTCCGAGTTCAAAGTTCCAGGTTCAAGGTTAACCGCCCGGCGAATGTCTGCTACTCTTCAAGCCGAGGACATGGAACCTGGAACGTTGAACCTGGAACTTAAAACCCGGAGCACGGCGGATGCCGCGAAGGACTAAGATCGTCGCCACCCTCGGCCCGGCTTCGAGCGATCCGAAGACGCTCGCGCGCATGATCGAGGCGGGGCTCGACGTGGTGCGGATGAATTTCTCGCACGGGTCCGCCGCCGAGCACCGCAAGCGCGTCGAGCTGGTGCGCTCGCTCGCCCGCAAGGCCGGGCGCGCGGTCGGCGTGCTCGTGGACTTGCAGGGCCCCAAGATCCGGATCGGCCGATTCCGCGACGGCAGGGTGACGCTCGGCGCGGGCGCGAAATTCGTGCTCGACGCCGAATGCGAGGCGGGCGACGAGCACCGCGTCGGGCTCGACTACACGAATCTGCCGAACGACGTGCGCCCCGGCGACACGCTGCTGCTCGACGACGGGCGCATCGTGCTCGGTGTGTCCTCGGTAAAGGGCCCGCGCATCACCTGCGTGGTGGAACAGGGCGGCGCGCTCTCCAACAACAAGGGCATCAATCGCAAGGGCGGCGGGCTGACCGCGCCCGCGTTGACGGAAAAGGACATGCACGATATCCGGATCGCCGCCGAGCTCAAGGCGGACTTCCTCGGGGTCTCGTTTCCCCGCTCGGGAGCCGACATCCGGTGGGCGCGCGACCTCATGCAGAAGGCCGGCGGCCAGGCGCTGATGGTGGCCAAGATCGAGCGCGCGGAGGCGATCCCGGCGCTCGCCGACATCCTGGACGCTTCCGATTGCATCATGGTGGCGCGCGGCGACCTCGCCGTGGAGGTGGGCGATGCCGCAGTGCCGGCGCTGCAAAAGCGCATGCTCCGCATGGCGCGCGAGAAGAACCGGATCACGATCACCGCGACCCAGATGATGGAGTCGATGATCGCGAACCCGATTCCGACGCGCGCCGAGGTCTCCGACGTGGCGAACGCCGTGCTCGACGGCACCGACGCCGTGATGCTCTCGGCGGAGACCGCCACCGGCGAGTACCCGGTCGAGACGGTGGCCGCGATGGCGCGAGTGTGCGTGGAGGCCGAGAAGGAGGACACGCTCGCGCTCGACCGCCGGCACGCGCAACCCCCCGCCGACGTCGAGGAAGCGATCGCGCGCGCCACGGTGTTCACCTCGAACAACCTCAAGATCAAGGCGGTGGCGGCGATGACCCAGAGCGGGAAGACCGTGCTGCTGATGTCCCGTATGCACACGAACGTGCCGATCTACGCCATGAGCTCGGTGGTCGAGACGCGCCGCCGCGTGACGCTTTTCCGCGGCGTCTATCCGGTCAAGTTCAAGGGCGCGCGCAACCCGGAGAAGGCGCTGCACCTGGCCGAGGACGAGCTGCTCAAGCGCGGCGTCGTGCAGAACGGCGACTACATGATCCTCACCATCGGCGAGCCCTTCGGCAAGGCCGGCGGCACCAACACCATGAAGATAGTGAAGGTAGGCGAACATCGCCGTGCTTAGGCGATGTTCGCCTTAACGATCAGATGCATCCGTATTATTCCGACAGGTAAAAAAGCCGTGAGTCGTGAGCCTTAAGGAGAAGGCGGTAAAATATCGTTCTCAGGTCGGGTCCATTCACGATTCACGACTCACGGCTTTTTAGGAGATCTTCATGTCCACCCATCCCCTGGAAGCTACCGCCAAAGCGATGGTCGCGCCCGGCAAGGGCATCCTGGCCGCCGACGAATCGACCGGCACGATCGAAAAGCGCTTCGCCGGCATCAAGGTCGAGAGCACGGAGGAGAACCGCTGCGCCTACCGCGATATGCTGTTCTCCGCCAAGGGGCTCGGGCAGTACATCAGCGGGGTCATCCTCTACGACGAGACCATGCGCCAGAAATCCGCCGACGGCACGCCGTTCGTCGAGCTGCTCTCGAAGAACGGCATCCTGCCCGGCATCAAGGTCGACACCGGCGCCAAGGACCTCGCGCTTTGCCCGAACGAAAAGGTGACCGAAGGTCTCGACAACCTGGCGAAGCGCTGCGCCGAGTACGGGAAGATGGGCGCCAAGTTCGCCAAGTGGCGCGCGGTCGTCACCATCGGCGCCGGCATGCCGAGCTCGACCTGCATCGCCGCCAACGCGCACGCGCTCGCCCGCTACGCGGCGATCTGCCAGGCGGCGGGCCTCACGCCGATCGTCGAGCCCGAAGTGCTGATGGACGGCGACCACACCGTCGAGCGCTGCGAGGAAGCGACCGAATGGACGCTCAACGCCGTCTATGAAGCGCTCCACCTCCACCGCGTCACGCTCGAGCAGTCGGTGCTGAAGCCTTCCATGGTGATTTCCGGCAAGGACTGCCCGAAGCAGGCGGGCGTCGAGGAAGTCGCCGAGCGCACGGTGAGGATCCTCAAGCGCACGGTGCCCGCGGCGGTGGCCGGCGTCGTGTTCCTCTCCGGCGGCCAGAGTGACGAGGTTGCCACCGAGCACCTGAACGCGATGAACCGGATGTACGCCGGGAAGCTGCCGTGGCCGCTGTCGTTTTCCTACGGGCGCGCGCTGCAGCAGCCTTCGCTCAAGGCGTGGAAGGGGTCCGCCTCCAATGTCGCCATCGCGCAGGCGGCGCTCCTGCACCGCGCGCGCATGAACGGGCTCGCTTGCCTCGGGCGCTACACGGCCGAGCTCGAGCGGCAGGCGCTCGCCGCGTGAACGGCGTTTTCACCACAGAGACACAGAGACACGGAGGAAATCGAGGGGAAGACCGGGCGACAACACGGTTCTGGGTTGTTGCTGTTGGGTTCTTCTCGTTAAGGATCTCTCTGTGCCTCTGTGCCTCTGTGGTTCCTAAGGTGACTCTATGACCGCGGCAGCGGCTGAACGGCCGCCGGTGTCCATCATCACCGGCTTCCTCGGCAGCGGCAAGACGACGCTGCTCAACCGCTTGCTGCAGGACCCCGCGCTCGCCAACACGGCGGTCATTATCAACGAATTCGGCGAGATCGCGCTCGACCATCTGCTGGTCGCCACTCCTGCCGAGAACATGGTGATGCTTTCGAGCGGCTGCATCTGCTGCACCGTGCGCGGCGACCTGGTGGACACGCTGCGAGATCTCGCGCGCAAGCGCGACCGCGGCGAAGCGCCTCCCTTTGACAGAGCGCTGATCGAGACCACGGGTCTCGCCGATCCGGTGCCGATCCTCCAGACCCTCATCACCGACGCTGCGGTAGCGCCGCTCTATCGTCTCGACTGCGTGGCAACACTCGTTGACGGGGTGCATGGCGCAGCCCAGCTCGACGCGCACGCCGAAGCGGTCAAGCAGGTGGCGCTCGCCGACCGCGTGCTGTTGACGAAGTGCGATGTGGCGAGCGCACCGACCGTCGCCGCGCTGGAACGCCGCCTGGCGCGCCTCAATCCCGGCGCGCGGCTGCTCAGGGCGACGCGCGGCGAGATGGCACCGCAGGAGCTTTTTGGCGCGGCGCTCGCGAATGCGGGCGCGGGCGGCACGGCGCTCGCGCGCTGGCTCAACGACGACGCCTTCGCCGCGGCCGAAGCACACTCGGGGCACCACGGTCACGGCGCGAGCCACGACGAGCGCATCCGCTCATTCTGCGTTTACCGCGACCAGCCGGTCACCGCCGCGGGGCTCATGACCTGGCTCAACATGCTGGCCGCGTTGCGCGGCGCGAATCTGCTGCGGGTGAAGGGCTTGCTCAACGTGGAGGGGAAACCCGTTGTGGTCCACGCCGTGCAGACTCTGATCGACGGACCGGTGTCGCTGAAGCGCTGGCCCGACGCCGACCGCCGCTCGCGTCTCGTGTTCATCACGCGCGACATGGAACGCGCGGAAATCGAGCCGACGCTCGCCGCGCTGGAGTTCGACGCCGGCGGGCTCTCGCCGCAGGGCGCGTTCGATCCGCAGGCCTACGCGCGGTTCGTCGCGCTGGCACAGAATTTCCGTTGAGCCGGGAGCACGGCTCCGGTTTGACTGGCGCGCCGGAGCGTGGAGCAGGTGCCCGCTTGCGGGTGCGACCGCGGAGGCGTGCAAGGCAGCCGACATTGCAGAGTCAAGACCTTGCCGATAGCCGGTCGGAGGCTGCGCGCCGGCGGCCGACGCGATGCGGCCCGTTTTTCAGAGGGCCGTTCCGAGGCCGCGCGCGTTGGAGCGGACGCGCTGGCGCCGTAAAACGCGCGTTGAAGGCGCGTGCACTACCGATTTCGGAGGATGAGAGCATGCAGGACATCAGGGCACCCGGCGAGAAAGGCCCGCCGAAGTTCATCCAGGCCGCGACGCTGATCGACGGCACCGGCAAAAAGCCGCTCAAGGACCCGGTGATCGCGCTCGAGGGCCGCCGCATCAAGCGCGTCGGCACCCGGGACAGCATCAGGATTCCGCCGCGCGCGGAGGTGATCGACTGCTCGGGCTACACCCTGCTCCCCGGGCTGATGGATGCGCACCTGCACACGATGATGTTCAACTGCCTCTCCTTCCACAACTACCGCGTGGCGCAGTGGGAGATCACGCCGGAGCTGCAGCAGATGTACGGGCTGTTCCACGCCCAGCTCTGCTTCGACATGGGCTTTACCACGCTGCGCGACCTGGGACTCAACTCGAGCCGCGGGCTCCTCACCGCGCATCTCTGCGCGGTGCGCGACGCGATCAACGCCGGCATCGTCGAAGGACCGCGCATGCTGATCGGCGGGTTCACCGTGATCACCGGCTCGCACCTCGATCTCATCCAGCCTCGCGCCATGCAGCGGCTCGGGTTCCAGACCGCGGACGGGCCGTGGGAGCTCAGGAAGCTCGCCCGCGAAAATCTGCTCACCGGCTGCGATGTGGTCAAGACCTGCGTCACCGGCGGCGGCGGCACCGACAAGGAGGAGCCCGACGTCCGCAACATGACGCAGGAGGAGGTGGACGCGGTCGTGGACGAGGCGCACGCCTTCCACAAGGCGGCTTCCGTGCACTGCTTCACGCCGCTCGGACAACGCATGGCGCTCGCGGCTGGCGCGGACACGATCGAGCACATGGTGTTCTCCGATGACGAGACGACCGATAGGATTGCCGAGGCGGGGGTGTGGATGACGCCGACACTGCTGCATCGCACCGACCGCGCGATGCAGACGCGCAAGGACCAGGGCACCTCGCAGTTCGTGCTCAACAAGATGAAGCTGCTGCAGCCCTACTGCTACAGGACGTTCCAGAAGATGTACCAGGCGGGCGTCAGGATCGCGATGGGCACCGACATGGGCTACGATCCCGAGATGGGCACCAACGCGCGCGAGCTCGAGGTCTATGTGGAGCTCGGCATGAAGCCGATGGACGCGATCCTCACTGCCACCCGCAACGCCGCGCTCGCAATCAAGATGGAGAAGGACCTCGGCACGGTCGAGGCCGGGAAGCTCGCCGACATCATCGCGGTGGACGGCGACCCCTTGAAGAACATCCGCTGCCTGCAGGAGAAGAAGAATATCCGGATGGTAATGAAGGAGGGCAAGATCTACGCCGACCGCCGTCCCGGAAAAAACCAGAACGTCGTCAACGTGAAGCCGGGCGAGTGGAAGATCATCGACTACCTGTAAGATCGGTGACGAAGTGACGCAGTGATGAAGTGACGAGCGATTAAACATGGTGGCGAAGAAGCGATCGGGCAGGAAGACCAAGACCGCGGGGGCGGTGAAGGGCGGCAGCGGAAGATACCAGTTCACGCTGGCGAAATTGAAGGACGTCCCGGCGGGCACCGGCTATTCGATCTCGCACGGCGGGGTGGTCGAAGGCGAGAGGATGCTCGTGGGCTACATCCACAAGCCGCGCGGCACCGGGTCGCGCATGCACGCGCACAGGAACGAGCAGTTCAACTACGTGGTGAAGGGCACGCTCAAGGGCTCGGTCAACGGCAAGCGCGTGGTGGCGCCGGCCGGCACCCTCATCTACATCCCGGCGAACGCCCCGCACACCCTGGTCGCAACGCCGGAGGAGGACGTCATCTTCATCGCGATCAAGGACCTCTCGCAGGGCATCATCGGGCGCGCCGTTGACGGCACCACGAAAGGTCCGCGCTACGAGCGGGGCTTCGGCCCGGGCGATTAGAGAATCAAGAAACAAGCCACCGAGGACACAGAGTTCACCGAGAGAAACCAGGAACGCGACAACAGGTGGTTTCATCGTCTCAATTCTCTGTGTTCTCTGTGCTCTCTGTGGCTAAAGTCTTTGGCGATTTGAGGGCCATTATCGCGGCAAAGGCGCCGCACTGGAGGGGGCGATGAGACAGCAGGCGCGCAGGTGCGTGATCTTGTTCGCGGCGGTGTTCGGTGCGGCGCTGCCAGCCGCGGTGCAGGCGCAGGCGTATCCTTCCAAGCCGATCCGCTTCATCGTCGGCTTCCCGCCGGGCGGCAGCAACGACATCGTGGCGCGCGCACTCGCGCCCAAGCTCTCCGAGAACCTGGGCCAGCAGGTGGTGGTTGACAATCGCGGCGGCGCCAACACCGCCATCGCGTCGGAGCTGCTCGCGCGCGCGGCGCCGGACGGCTACACGATCCTGATGAACGCGCCCGGGCACGCGACCAACCCGGCGCTGATCAAGCTCAACTTCGACCCGATCAAGGACTTCGCGTTCATCGCGCTGGTTGGCGAGGCGCCGAACCTTCTGGTGGTGCATCCGTCGCTGCCTGTGCATTCAGTGAAGGCGCTGATCGCGATCTCGAAGAGGCGCCCCGGGGACATCAATTACGGCTCGTCCGGGATCGGCGCCTCGCCCCATCTCTCCGGGGAGTTGTTCCAGTACATGACCGGCATCAAGTGGGTGCACATCCCCTACAGGGGTGGCGGGCCGGGCGTCATCGCCTTGGTGGCCGGCGAGGTTTCGCTCTATTTCGGCAACCTGCCCACGGTCATCCGCCAGGCGCGCGCGGGCAAGCTGCGCGCGCTGGCGGTCACCAGCCTGAAGCGCTCGCCGGCCGCGCCCGATATCCCCACGGTGGCGGAGAGCGGGGTCCCCGGGTATGCAGTGACGACGTGGTGGGGCATGTCGGCCCCCGCGAAGACGCCGCAAGCCATCATCCAGCGGCTTCATGCAGCGATCATGGGTGCGCTGAGCGCCCCGGACCTCCGGGAGCGGCTGCAGGGGCTGGGTGCCGACCTGGTCGGCAGCACGCCCGAGCAGTACTCCGCGTTCGTCCGGAACGAGATCGCGAAATGGGACAAGGTCATCAAGGCCGCCGGCATCAAGGGCGAATGACGCGAAAACGCTGGTGAAAATCTGGAATCAGCCACAGAGATCACAGAGAACACAGAGAGTGGGGGATCAATACCCGGTGCTCGCTGTCTCGTCTTTCCTCCGTGAACTCTGCGTCCTCTGTGGCTAGAGTTAGTCCCACATGAAATTTGACCTGCGCGACAACAAGGATTTTCTCGCCGGGCTGCTGTTCATCGCGATCGGCGGGCTCGCCGTCGCCATCGCCCGCGACTACCCGATGGGCTCGGCAGTGCGCATGGGCCCGGGCTATTTCCCGACGGTCCTGGGCGGCCTGCTGTGCCTCTTCGGCGTCTATGTGCTCGTCCGCGGCTTGCGCTCCGGCGAGAAGTTCAAGGGAGAATGGGGCTGGAAGCCCCTCGCGCTGATCGCGCTCTCGATCGTGCTCTTCGGCTTCCTCATGGACCGGCTGGGCATCGTTCCGGCGCTCGTCGCGACCTTCTTCGTCGGCGCGTTCGCCGGCCGTGAATTCCGCTTCACGGAGGTGCTGCTGCTCACCGCGGTGATGGGCGCGTTCGCCGTCGGCGTCTTCGTGTTCGGGCTGAAGTTACCGTACCCGCTGTTCCCGGGTGTCTTGTGGACATTCTGAACCACCTGATCCTCGGCTTCAGCGTCGCGTTTTCGCTCGAGAATCTCGCGTACTGCCTGATCGGTGTGGCGCTCGGCACGCTGGTCGGCGTGCTGCCGGGAATCGGCCCGCTGGTGACGATCGCGATGCTGTTTCCGCTCACCTTCCACCTGCCCGCGGTGCCGGCGCTCATCATGCTCGCGGGCATCTACTACGGGGCGCAGTACGGGGGCTCCACCACTTCCATCCTCGTCAACCTGCCGGGCGAGACGGCGTCGGCGGTGACCTGCCTCGACGGCTACCAGATGGCTCGCCAGGGGCGCGCCGGCCCGGCGCTGGCGATCGCGGCGATCGCCTCCTTCTTCGCCGGCTGCATCGGGGTCCTGCTGATCGCGCTCGCCGGTCCGCCGCTCGGCGAATGGGCGCTCGCGTTCGGCGCTGCCGAGTACTCCTCGCTGATGCTGATGGGGCTCACGGCCGCCGCCGTGCTCACCCAGGGCGATGCGGTCAAGGGGCTCGCCATGGTGGTGCTGGGGCTGCTGCTCGGCCTGTGCTGGGGCTGCTGCTCGGCCTCGTCGGCACCGACGTCAACTCGGGAATGGCGCGCTACGCGTTCGGCGTCCCCGAGTTGAGCGACGGCATCGGCTTCACGGTGATCGCGGTGGGGCTGTTCGCGGTCGCGGAAATAGTGATGAACCTGGAGAGCAAGGAGGCCCGCGAGGTGTTCACCGGCAGGATCGCCAATCTGATGCCGACCGCCGGGGACCTCAAGGACTCGTCCTGGCCCATGGTGCGCGGGACGGCGGTCGGGGCGTTCTTCGGGGTGCTCCCGGGCACCGGGCCGGCCCTCTCTTCGTTCGCCACTTACCTGCTCGAGAAGAAGTTGGCCAGGGACCCGTCGCGCTTCGGCAAGGGGGCGATCGAAGGGGTGGCGGCGCCGGAGGCGGCCAACAACGCCGCCGCGCAGACCGCTTTCATTCCGATGCTCACGCTGGGCCTTCCCGCCAGCGCCACGATGGCGCTGATGCTGGCCGCGATGACGATGCAGGGCATCGAACCCGGCCCGCACGTGATGATCACGAAGCCCGACCTCTTCTGGGGCGTCATCGCCAGCATGTGGATCGGCAACCTCCTGCTTCTCCTCCTCAACCTGCCGCTGGTCGGGGTCTGGGTGAGGCTGCTCCGCGTGCCCTACCGCTGGCTCTTTCCCTCGGTCATCATGTTCAGCAGCCTCGGCAACTACGCCGTGAACAACAACCCGGTTGATGTCTATCTGTGCGCCGTCGTCGGCGTGCTCGGCTATATCCTCGCCAAGCTCGAGTGCGAGCCCGCGCCGCTCATTCTGGGTTACGTGCTCGGGCCGCTGATGGAGGAATACGTGCGGCGCGCGTTGCTGATCTCGCGCGGCGATCCGACCGTGTTCTTCACGCGCCCGATCAGCCTCGCGTTCATGATCGCCACCCTGTTCATATTGATCGTCATGGTCGCGCCCGAGCTGCGCAAGAAGCGCGGATAAGTGCTCGAAACTTGCAAGCCTTGCCACCGGCGCTTAGGGTAGAATTTTCGCTCCGTTTCCGCGATACGGCGGCAAGGATGAACAGCAAGGCGAGGCGGATGCTCATGAAAACGATGTCCGGTGCGGCGCTGTTTCTGGTACTGGCGGGATGGTGCGGCGTGGCGCCGGCGCAAACCTACCCGGCGAAGCCGATCCGTTTCGTCGTGCCGTTTCCCGTCGGCGGGATAGCGGATGTCTTTGCCCGCGTGATCGGCCAGAAGTTCAACGACGCGTGGGGACAGCCGGTCGTCGTGGAAAATCGCACCGGCGCCGGCGGCACCATCGCGGCCGAGTTCGTCGCCAAGGCCCCACCGGACGGCTATACCCTCGTGATGGGCAGCATCGGCACCCATTCCGTCAACGTGAGCCTGTTCCGCAAGCTTGCCTACGACCCGGTCAGGGATTTCGCGCCCGTGGCGCTGGTCATGGAAGCCGACGGCTTGCTGGTGGTCCATCCTTCTGTGCCGGTGAAGACCGTGAAGGAGCTGGTCGCGCTCGCGAGAGCCCGGCCCGGGCAGTTGAACTACGCCTCCGCGGGTAACGGCACGGCGAGCCACCTTGCGGGAGAGCTGTTCAAGATGATGGCGAAGGTGGACATGGTGCACGTCCCGTACAAGGGCAACGTCCCGGCCATCACCGATCTCCTGGGAGGGCAGACTTCGCTGCTGTTCGCCACCATGCCGACGGTGCTGCCGCAGGTACAGGCCGGGAAGCTCCGGGCGATTGCCGTCACGGGAGCGACGCGCTCGCCGGCGGCACCGGACCTGCCGTCGATTGCCGAGGCCGCATTGCCCGGCTTCGAGGTGACGAACTGGATCGGCATCTTCGCGCCGGCCGGCACGCCGAGAGATGCCGTCACGAAGCTGAATAGCGAGACCATCCGCATCATGCGGGCGCCTGAGATCCAAAACAGGCTCCTCAACGAGGGGGCGAAGTCCCCGGCGAAGACTACGGAGGAATTCGGCGCTTACGTCCGTGCCGAGATCGCCAAGTGGGCAAAGGTGATCCAGCAGGCGGGCATACGGGTTGACTGAATAACGGTGACGAGTGACGAAGTGACGAAGTGACGCAGTGACGGGCGTGTCGGCCAAGGACGTATTGAAGCAACTCGAAGCGAAGAACGCCGAGGCGCTGGCGATGGGCGGGCCGGAGAAGCTCGCCGAGCGCAAAGCGCAGGGCGCGCTCAATGCGCGCGAGCGCATCGAGCGCCTGGTGGACCCCGGCAGCTTCATCGAGTCGGGGCGCCACGCGCGCGGCATCCGGCCCGAGGTCGAGCACAAGACGCCCGCCGACGGCAAGATCGCCGGTTTCGCGCGCATCAACGGCCGCGACATCGCGTTGGTATCCAACGACTTCACCGTGCTGGGGGCTTCTTCCAGCGTCGTCAACATGAAGAAGATCCGGCACGTGAAGACCGTCGCGTGCAAGCGCGGCATCCCGCTCGTGCTCCTCGGGGAATCCTCCGGCGCGCGCATGCCCGACCGCATGGGCGCCTCGGGGCGGGCGATCCTGGCGCAGGACCCCACGGAGTACGAGCGCCTGCGCGAGTCGCCGTGGGTTTCCGCCCTCCTCGGCTCGTGTTACGGATCATCGGCGTGGTACGCGGCGATGTCGGACTTCGTGGTGATGCGCAAGGGCGCGATCATGGCGGTCGCGAGCCCCAACGTCACCTCCATCGCGATCGGCAAGCCGATAGACCCGGAGGAGCTCGGCGGCTGGAAGCTCCTGACCGGCGTCTCGGGTCTCGCCGACATGGCGGTGGATACCGACGAGCAGGCGCTGGCCGCCGTGAAGAAATTCCTGTCCTACATGCCGGCGCACAGCATGGAGCGCCCGCCCGAGCAACCGGTGCCGGCCGGCTCCGGCGAGGCGTGCCGCAGGATGCTCGAGATCGTGCCGGAGGAACGCAACCAGGTGTACGACGTGCGCAAGGTGATCGCGGCGGTTGCGGACAAGGACTCTAGCTTCGAGCTGAAGGAGCGCTTTGGCAAATCGGTCGCCACGGTACTTGCGCGGCTCGAGGGAAAAAGCGTCGGCTTCATCGCCAACAATCCCCTGTTCAAGGGTGGCGCGCTCGACGCCGATGCCTGCCAGAAAGCCACCAGCTTCATGGTGCTGTGCGACTCCTTCAACATCCCGATCGTGTTCCTGGTGGACGTGCCGGGATTCCTGATCGGCGTGGAGGGGGAGCTGCGCGGCATGCCGGGCAAGGTCATCAACTGGATGAATGCGCTCTCGCTGGTGACGGTGCCTAGGATCACCATCATCCTGAGGAAGAGCTACGGCCAGGCCTTCATCAACATGGGGGGCGGCCGCAACACCGACGAGCTGGCGTGCTGGCCGTCCGCCGACCTCGGCTTCATGGACCCGCGCGCCTCGGTGAACGTCTTATACGGCGTCAAACAGGAAGACGACCCGGAGAAATTCAAGCAGCTCGTCGCCGAGGTCGAGCGCGATACCACGCCATGGGAGCTTGCGCGGCTCTTTGAGGCACAGCACGTCATCGATCCGCGCGACACGCGCGATTTCCTGATCCGCATGCTGCAAGTGCACCGCAGGCGGCTGAAGAACGGCGTGGGCGAGCACCGGCTGGCGAATTGGCCTACAAGCTACTAGACCCGGTGACGCGGTGACGCGGTGACGCGGTGACGCAGTGACGGGTAGATTCCGTCCTGGGGCGTGATGGGCGTCGCGGGGGGCGAAGCGCCTGTCACGCGGGCGGTTTTGGAACTGAGAGTTGCTGATGATAACAAATAAGCGTAAACTGTTATCATGATACGAACACAGATCAGCCTGACCAAGGATGAGTACGCCGCAGCCAAGCGCGAGGCCGCGCGCCTGGGGATTTCTTTGGCCGAACTGCTTCGACGTTCTCTTAGGACCGCGCTTCCCGTGAATGAGACCAAGCCATGGATGCGCTACGCCGGGATGGTGGAAAGCGGCGATCCCGCATCCAGCCGGCACATCGACGACGTGGTCTATGGCCGGAAAGACTGAGGCCTATGTTGATACCTCAGCTCTGATCGCCTTCGCGGATCGGTCCGACACGTATCACCCTACTTTCCGGCGTTTGTTCGCCGAGCCGCCGCCGTTGCTGACCACGACCCTGGTCGTGGCGGAAGGGCATGCCTGGTTCCTTCGCCGCTACGATCGGACGCGCGCGCTCCAGTTTTTAGCCATGATAGAAGACCTGACTCCGCTGACCGTGGCACCTGTTGGATCCAAGGAACAGGCCGCTGCGACCGAGCTCCTTCGCCGGTTCTCGGACCAGGATCTTACGTTGACCGACACCATCGGCCTTTACGTTATGGACGCGCAGCGGATCAAGGTCTGTTGGTCCACCGATTTCCATCTTGCGATCACCGGCGTCCCCTTGGTGATCAATGAGGGGTGAGCATTCGTGAATACCATGACCAAGCTTTACGGAAAGAAACTGGCTGCATGGGAGAAAACCCGCGACCTCAACGCGGAACTCCGGCCAGCCTTGCGCGGCATGAAGCGAGCTGGGCGCTCCAAGACCGGCATCGCTGCGACCACCATGCGGCTGAAGAAACGTGGTAAAGGCGTCGTTGCAGTCCCGGACACAGAACCGCCTCAACTAACTGCTCAACAAGTCCGGAGCGCGCTTGAGCGCGTTCGGCGATGAAGAACGGCGCCGGCGAGGCAGCTTTTCCGACATATTCATGATCGAGTACAAGGTAAACGCGAAGCTCAGCGCGGACCAGTTCATCGACGTGCTGAACCGCTCCACGCTCGGGCAGCGACGGCCGGTCGAGGACCGCGCGTGCATGGAGGCGATGGTCAAGAACGCCAATCTCTGCGTGACGGCGTGGGACGGGGGGAAGCTCGTCGGTGTCGCGCGCTCACTCACGGATTTTCACTACGCGTGTTATATGCCGGACCTGGCCGTGGACGAGGCCTATCAACGATCCGGCATCGGCACGGCGTTGATTGCGCACACGCAGAAACAGCTCGGCCCGCGCTGCAAGATCCGGTTGATCGCGGCGCCGGCCGCCGTCGACTACTATCCGAAGATCGGCTTCGTCAAGAACCCGCAGTGCTGGGAGCTGCCCCGAGATAAAGAGGTCGGGCGCTAGGTTCAGACCCGGCAGGCGTCCTCGCCGCAGCCGAGATCGCGGTCGGCGTCGGCGAGCAGGCGGTCGAAGGTTTCCGGCACGCGGATGACGCGGCCAATCACGGCCGGGGAGTGGGCCTGCAGCCAGTAGCTGTGGGTCGGGTGCCCGCCGCCGGCGACGATGAGCACGATGTTGTCGGGCTTCTCGCAGATCGGCCAGGGGTCAAGATTGATGCTGGCGCGCGTCACCGGGTTGGCGTCGATCTCGATCCAGGCGGGCGCGCCGGCGCGGCGCATCTGCTCCATCGGGATCTTCGAGTGCTCCCACAGGAACTCGCGGATCGAGCGCTGGGTCCAGCCCAGCTCCGCCATCCTGCGCGCGACGATCGGCGCGAGCATCATGATGCCGGGCGTGCCCTTCTCCCATCCCGCGAGCGCCGCGAGGTTGGGGGCGCGCATGAAGTCCGCCATGCGCCACATGCCGTTCAGCGCGTCTTCCTCCGGGGATTCCTTCTTCGCGCCGCGACGCCGCACGTTGGTCACCCCGCTCGCGAAGACAACCGAGACCGAGTTCGTGCCCGGCGCGAAGCCGTGGCGCTGGCTCGCGTGCGGCTGCCATCCCGGCGGCAGCCCCTCCTCGTCCTCGGCGAAGACCGCGTTGGTGTAGCGCATGGCGCCGAAGATCGCCATCGTGCCGACGCCGGGTAGCGCGCCGCCCACGTTCTGCTGCAGGAGGCGCAGCGCGCGCCCGATGCTCGCGCCGGCGGGGCGCTGCGGGTCCGGCCCGAGCAGGCCGAAGCCCGAGTTGAGGCGGATTTGCTTCGCGATCGGCCCGTTGACGATGACGGCCGGGAACGGCCCGCCTGAAGTGGCCTGCAGCTGGTCGAAGCCCGTCGTCGGGTCGAAGCACGCTTCCACGGCGGCGACGAGGACCGGCAGGTACTCCGGCCGCCCGCCCGCCATGGCGAGCGCGATGGCGCAGGTCTCGACAGTGGTGACGCCGCCGCGCGGCGGGAACTTGCCGAGCACGTGCGTGCGCGGAGCCGGGCAGCCCTGGAGTATCCAGTCCACGCGCTCCTGCGTCGCCGGCCACAGCGGCAAGCCGTCGCCCCACAAGTTGGTGAGGAGGAGGTTATTCGCCTTGGTGAGCGCCTCCTCGTAGGTGGCGCCCTCGACCGCGAGCATCTTGGCCGAGCCTGCCGCCTGCGCGAACTCGGACTTCCAGCGCGTGAGGCCGTCGTAGAACTCGCGCTTGCGTTCCTTGAGGGAGGTCAGGTCGCTCCCCGGCAGGAACAGGTGGACCGGGAACGTGACCATCGCCGCCTCCGGCGCGAGCCCGATCCCGGACACGGCGTTCTTCATGACCCCGACGAAATCCGTCCGCGTCAGCGTGACGGTCGGGATGCCCAGCGCTTCTATCCTAGCGGCTGCACGGCCGCATGCTGTGGCGCAGGCCCCTCAAGCCGCGTTGCCGACGATGACGGCGTCGACGCGGCTCTTCTTCACCAGCGCCGCCGTCTCCTCGGTGCCGATCAGGGCGTTGCCCTGGGGGTAGGCGTCTATCGGCAGCACGGTGATGCCCCGGAAGTCCTGCTCGAGCATCTCCTTCAGCATCGGCAGCATGCGGTAGGCCTGCCACTGCTCGTTGCTGACGAAGCCGATGCGCTTGCCCTCGAGGGACGCGAGCCGCGGCGCATGCGGCTGCGTCACCTCGAGCGCGCCCGACGGATCGTGAAATTCCAGTTTGACCATGGACGCTCCTCCAGTGGATCGAGTTTCGGGGAAAATCGTAGCACGCGCAGCCGCCTGCCCGGAGCCTACGGCATAACCGGCGTCGGCCGCGGCAGCGAAACCCCCATCTCCCCGGCGACCTTGCGCAGCAGGTCGGGGCGGTCCGAGATGATGCCGTGCACGCCCCACTTGATCAGGCGGCGCATTTCGGCGGGGTCGTTGACCGTCCACACCACGACTTTCAGGCTGAGCCCTTGGGCTTCCTTTACCGCTTCGCGCGTGAGATCGCCGCGATAGGGCGACCATACCGCGCCGCCCGCAGCCTTGATCATGCGCGGGACCGAGCCGCCGTGGTCGCGCACGCGATGGCCCGCGGTCCACGGCGATCCGGGTTTGTCCGCCTGGATGTTGTCCATGAAGCCGCTGACCGTGGTCAGGTACACGGTCGCGATCTCGGGCGCTTCCTTCTGCACGAGCGCGAGCGTGCGCCAGTCGAAGGACTGAATAGCCGTACGTTCGGCCATTCCGGCCAAACGTACGGCTGAAATTAATTCACGGGCGAAATCCTCGGGGCTCGTCGTTTCGGCTGGAGCCAGGGGAGAGATCTTTGTCTCGATGTTGAAGCGCACCGTGTCGTTCCCGCTCTTCCGCACGAGCGCGAACACGTCCGCGAGCCGCGGGATGCGCGTGCCGTCCACCGCTTGCTGCTTGGGGAAGCGCTTCGCGTATGCGGAGCGCGAATTGATGCGGCCGATGTCGTAGCGCTGGAGCTCCTGGTAGGTAAGGCTCCAGATCGCAGGCCCGCCCTTCTCCAGCCACTTTCCGTCCGGGCCGCGCGTGATGTCGGGATTGAGCTCGGGGTCGTGGCTCACCACCACCACGCCGTCCTTCGTGATCGCGCAATCCATCTCGAGGGTGGTGACGCCGATCGCGAGCGCGCGCGCGAATGCGGGCAGCGTGTTCTCCGGCGCGAGCCCCCGAGCGCCGCGGTGGCCCTGGAGATCAAGCGCGTACGTGCCAGTGGCGGCCATGGTGAATGCGGCACAAATTATCGCGCAGCGCATGCCCGATGGGTCGAGAAAGTACGTGAAGTGGGGAGATCGTGAGGGCGGGAGGTCGAAAAGCCGGGAGATCGAGAGATCGGGAGATCGTGAGGGGGGCGTATTTCCCTCTCCCGCGCTCACGCTCTCACGCCCTCACGGATCTTGTCGCTCTCACGCTCTGACGCTCTCCCGCTCTCACGGGTCTTATCCGCCGCCGGGCGCGAGGCCCGTCATGCGCCAGCCGTCCTCGGTCTTGACGAAGCAGGCGCTGTGCTCGATCGGGCTGCGGATCTGCTCCTCGGGCACGTACCCCTCGCCGCTCCTCACCTTGACCTTGACCCAATGCTGTTTCACGGCGGCGTTCCGGTCGGCGACCTCCCAGTCGGCCACGGAAACGATGTCATAGGAGAGCGCCTGCAACGTCCGCGAGTCGGAAGACGGCTCGGCCTTGACCAGCACTTCCTTCGTGATGATCGCGCCGTGCACGAAGGGATCAACATCCTCCGGCCACCTGGCGAGCACGTAGGGCGCGCACAATTCGCGCCGCCCTTTCTCGCGTTTGACGTAGGCGGCCCCGAGGAAGAGCGCCGCCGGGAGCTCCCGCCACAGAAGGCTGTCCTCGGCGTCGAGTTCCCACCGTTTCCTGAATTCGGCGATGCCGCGCGGGCCTTTAAGGCTGTTGCGGACGTTGCGGTCAAGGATGCCGAGCACGAACTTGCGGTCGCGCTTCTCGAGGGCGGCGAGCAGCCGGTTCTTGAAGCTCACCCACGAGGCGTCCTTCGCCGCCTCGTCGGCCGGCTCGAGCTTGCGCTCCTGGGAACGCAACGGCTCGGCGAGTACCGCCACGACCAGGATTGCCAGCAGCAGGCGTGTGGTGAATCCCCGCATCATCTCCTCTTGAATTCGCCGTTGCGTTTATCGAAAAAAGCCGCGAGTGCTTCCAGAATCATTCAGGACGCAGCGCTCGCCGCTGCGTCCTGCGTGCTAGAATTTGCGCCGAATCCTACCAGAACGAGAGCGCCCGGAACAATTCGAACGCGAGCGGGCGGCTTCCATGGCGCGCATCGAGGTCAAATCCGAAATCACCGGCACCGTGTGGCAGGTCAAGGCGAAGCCGGGCGAGAAGGTCGAATCCGGCGACACCCTCATCGTGATCGAATCCATGAAGATGGAGATCCCCGTGATCACCGAGGACCCCGGCACGGTCAAGGAGATCCGGGTGAAGGAGAAGGACGCGGTAGCCGAGGGGCAGGTCGTCGCCGTTTTGGACGGCTGAGAATCTCAGCCTGGTGACGAAGTGACGAGGTGACGAAGTGACGGAATAGAGAATAAGATTTATTGGTTTCGTCACTGCGTCACTGCGTCACTGCGTCACGGGTAACTTGTTCGAAGCACAGGGATAAAAAGATGGCGTACGAGACATTGTTGGCGGAATACGAGGCGCGGCGCGCGAAGGCGCTCGCGATGGGAGGGCCGGAGAAGCTCGAGAAGCGCAGGAAAGCCGGGCAGCTCAACGCGCGCGAGCGGCTGGCGCTGCTGGTCGATCCCGGGAGCTTCATGGAGTCCGGACTGTTCGGCACTTCCGGGGTCTATCCCGAACAGGCGGAGGAGACGCCGACCGACGGCAAGATCGCGGGCTACGGCAGGATCAACGGTCGCGACGTCGCGGTCGTGGTGAACGACTTCACCGTGAAGGGCGCCTCCACCAGCGCGACCAACAGCAAGAAGGTCGCCCACATGAAGCGCACCGCGACCGAGCGCGGCGTCCCGCTCGTCATCATCGGCGAATCCACCGGCGCGCGGCTGCCCGACGCGATGGGCTCGCGCGGCATGGGGCAGCTCCTCGGCAACGACCTCACCCAGTTCCGCCGCTCGCGCGAGGCCCCGCTTGCAACCGCCGTGCTGGGCCCCTCGTTCGGTTCCTCCGCGTGGCTGGCGTGCTGCGCCGACTTCGCGGTGATGCACAAGGGCGCAACCATGGCGGTATCGAGCCCGCGGCTCGTCGAGATGGCGCTCGGCGAAAAAGCTGACGTCGAGCAGCTCGGCGGCTGGCGCTTGCACGCCGAGACCACGGGCCTCGTGGACCAGGTGGTGGACACCGAGGCAGAGGTGTTCCAGGCGATCCGCCGCTTTCTCTCCTATCTGCCGAGTCATCACATGGAAGCGCCGCCCGATGCGCCGGTGCCGGCGGGGTCGGGCGCGGACATGAAGACCGTGTTCTCGATCCTTCCCGAGAGCCGCACCCAGGTCTACGACATGCGGAGAATCATCAAGGCGCTGGTGGACCAGGACACGTTCTTCGAGCTGAAGCCCCGCTTCGGCAAGAGCGCGGTCACCGCGCTCGCGCGCCTCGGGGGGAAAAGCGTCGGCATCGTCGCCAACAACCCGCTGCACCGGGGCGGCGCGCTCGACGCGGACGCCTGCCGCAAGATCACCGATTTCCTGGTGCTGTGCGATTCCTTCAACGTGCCGATCGTCCTGCTCGCGGACACGCCGGGCTTCCAGATCGGCACGGAGGCGGAGAAGGCCGGCGCGCCGGGCAAGATCATGAATTTCATGAATGCGATGACGCTGGTGACCGTGCCGCGGCTTTCCGTGATCATCCGCAAGAGCTACGGGCGCGCCTACGTGTGCATGGGCGGCGGCCGCCACTCCGACGACGTCGCGGCGTGGCCGACCGCGGAGGTGAGCTTCATGAGCCCCGAGTTCGCGACCAGGATCGTGCACGGCGTGGGCCCGGGCGAGCCTGGCTTCGAGGAAGCCTTCGCCGACATCCGCAAGGGCAGCGACGTGTGGGGCCTCGCTTCCGTATTCGCGGCGCAGGCGGTGATCCGCCCGGAGGAGACGCGCGACTACCTGATTCGCATGCTCGACGTCCACCAGCTTCGGACGACCCGGGGCGTCGGCCAGCACCTGATGCGCACCTGGCCGACGAGCTACTGAAGATTAACCACAGAGGCACAGAGAACACAGAGGTTAATGATTTTCTTGATCTCCGCTGTCTCCGTGCCTCTGTGTCTCTGTGGTGAAAGGTTTTCTTGGTGTTTAACAAGGTGGTGGTCGCGAATCGCGGGGCGGTGGCGGCACGGGTGCTGCGGGCGTTGAACGAGATGGGCCTCCACTCGGTCGCGGTGTACTCCGAAGCCGATGCGGGCGCGCCCTATCTCGCGATGGCGAGCGAGACCTGCGCCATCGGTCCGGCGCCAGCACGCGAGAGCTACCTCGACCAGGACGCGTTGATCGACGTGCTCCGCAGGTCGCACGCCGACGCGCTGCACCCCGGCTATGGCTTTCTCTCCGAGAACGCCGCGTTTGCGCAAAAGGTGACACAGACGGGGGTTCGCTTTATCGGACCATCGCCGCAGTGGATCGAAGCGATGGGCCACAAGACCCGCGCGCGCGGGCTCGCCGCCCGCTACGGCATGCCGATGTCGCAGGGTTCGGAAGTGCTGCCGGCGGACGCCCAGGCGATCGCCGCGGCCGCGCGCGCGATCGGATTCCCCGTTCTCGTGAAGCCCGCAGGCGGGGGCGGCGGCATCGGCATGCTGCCCGCCCAGGACGAGGCGCAGTTGACGCAAGCGGTCGAGCGCTCGCGCTCGATGGCGGCACGCGGCTTCGGCACCGCCGATGTGTACCTCGAGCGGCTGATCGAGCGCCCGCGCCACGTCGAGTTCCAGGTGCTCGCCGACGCGCACGGCGCAGCCACCCACTTATTCGAGCGCGACTGCTCGACGCAACGGCGCAATCAGAAAGTGATCGAGGAGGCGCCTGCGCCAGGGATCGAGCGCAACCGGGCGACGGCGGTGGCCGGGCAAATCGCCGACATCATGCGCAAGATGGGCTACGACAACATCGGCACGGTGGAGATGCTGATGGGCGTGGACGGGTGTTTCAGTTTTCTCGAAATGAACACGCGGCTGCAGGTCGAGCACGGCGTCACCGAGGAAGTCACGGGGGTGGACCTGGTGCAAGCGCAAATCCGCTCAGCCGCCGGCGAAAAGCTCGCGGAGATTCTGCCCGCACGGTTAGAAGTGAGGGGCCATGCCATCCAGGCGCGGGTGTACGCGGAAGATCCCAGGAGCTTCCATCCGTCGCCCGGCAAGCTCAAGGTGTTCAGGCCGCCGCGGGACCCGGGCGTTCGAGTAGAGACCGGCTATGCGGAGGGACGCGACGTGACGCCGCACTACGACCCCATGATCGCCAAGGTGATCGTGCACGCGCCCACACGCGCGCGGGCGATCGAGCGGCTCTGCGGGGCACTGGAAGCCTTCGAGATCCAGGGGCCGAAGACCAACATCCCGGCGGCGCTCGCGGTGCTGCGCTCGGAGCCGTTTCGCGCGGGGCGCGTGCACACGGGCCTCATTGCCGAAGTGCTCGGCCAAACCGCAAATTAGCCGCCAAGACGCCAAGGCCGCCAAGAAGAACAATAATTGAGCCGCGAATAGTGCCAAGACCGCCGCGAACACGATCAACTGGACGGAACCACAAGAACTCCAGCGGGATCAAGAACGTGATTGGTTGCGGTTCTTGAAGTTATTTTCATTGTTGTTTTTGGTTTCCTTGGCGTTCTTGGCGCCTTGGCGGCTAATTTAGGGTCTATGTCGGGTTTCGACGAGATCGCTGAAGCAAGAAAGCAGAAGCGCGCGGCGCTGGACGAGGTCGCCGGCAAGCGACTGCTCGCCGGTTTCGCGGTCGCGGTGCCGAAATCGGTCGTGTTGCAGAGCGCGGCCGAAGCGGAGCAGGCGCTCAAAGCGCTGAAACCGCCGCTCGTGCTCAAGGTGATGTCGCCCGACATCCCGCACAAGAGCGATGCCGGCGGAGTGAGGGTGGGATTGAAGAGCGCGGAGGAAGTGGGGCAGGCGGTGCGCGCGATGATGGCGGTCCCGCAAATCGCGAACGCGCGCATCGACGGGTTCCTGCTCGAAGAAATGGCTCCGGCCGGGCAGGAGATCGTGGTGGGCGGCTTGCGGGATCCGCAGTTCGGGCCGCTCGTCATGGTGGGCCTGGGCGGCATCTTGATCGAGGTGCTGGCCGACGTTTCGTTCCGCATTTGCCCGATCACGCGGCGCGATGCGGAGGAGATGCTCGACGAGCTCAAAGGCGCAGCGCTGCTCAAGGGCGTGCGCGGCAGGAAACCCGTATCGCGCGAGGCGATCGTGGACGCGCTGCTCAGGATCGGCGGCGAAGGGGGGCTGCTCATGACCCACGCGGCCGACATCCGCGAAGCCGACGTCAACCCGTTGATCGTCTCCGAGCATGGCGCCGTCGCGGTGGACGCGCGATTCGTTCTGACTCAGCCGCCGATGAACGCCGATGAACGCGGATAAGAAAAACCAAAGAGCTTTAGCCACAGAGGACACAGAGTTCACAGAGGGAAAACATGACAAGGGAAAACCCGTGGGCTTTAACTCTCCGTGTTCTCTATGGTCTCTGTGGCTGATATTGCTCTTGACATGACAACCAGCGTCATCGAGCGGTTCAGGCCGTTGTTCGAGCCGAAGACGGTGGCGGTCGTCGGCGCCTCCACCACCAAAGGCGCGGCGCTGCCCAACCT
>JACPEF010000032.1 GCA_016183675.1 Betaproteobacteria bacterium | reverse complement strand
GGCGCCCGGCATGCACGGCGCCAATCGCACCGGCCGGCCGTTCACCGGCGACCATGCCGGCATTCTGCTCTACGACACGCTTCAGCGTTTCGGCTTCGCCAGCCGTGCAGTGTCCATCGGCACGCGCGACGGGTTGCGTCTTCTGGACTGCCGCATCACCAACGCGGTGAAATGCCTGCCGCCCGCGAATCGTCCGCTGCCGGAGGAAGTGCGGAGCTGCAACGCCTACCTGGTGGAAGAGATCGGCAACTTGCCGCAAGGGGCTGCGGTCCTTGCACTCGGCAGGATCGCGCACGACGCGGTGCTCATGGCGCTCGGTGAGAAGCGCACTGCTCATGCCTTCCAGCACGGCGCGCGACATGCGCTGCCGCGCGGTCTCGCGCTCTTCGATAGCTATCACTGCAGCCGCTATAATACGCAGACGAAGCGTCTCACCCCGGGCATGTTCCGGGGGGTTTTTGCCGCCATCCGGGACCACCTGTCATGCCCACCGAAATCCGCATTCCCGGCGGGCTGCTTGACGATGAGTAATCGCCGCGGCCACCAGGCCCCGCCGTGTTCGATCCCGCCGCAGTAATCGCCGGCCTGCCGCACCTGCCCGGCGTCTACCGCATGCTCAACGCCGCGGGTGAGGTGCTCTACGTCGGCAAGGCGCTCGACCTCAGGAAGCGGGTGACCTCCTACTTCCAGAAGAGCACCGGGCAGTCGCCCCGCATTCAGATCATGGTGTCCCAGGTGGCGGGCGTGGAAATCACCGTCACGCGTTCCGAAGCGGAGGCGCTGCTGCTTGAGAACAACCTGATCAAGACACTGACTCCCCGCTATAACATATTGTTCCGGGACGATAAATCGTACCCGTACCTGGTCCTCACGGGGCACAGCTTTCCGCGCCTCGGCTTCCACCGCGGGAGCCTGGAGAAGCAGCACCGCTATTTCGGCCCGTTTCCCAATGCAGGCGCCCTGCGGGAGAGCATCCAACTGCTGCAGAAAGTGTTCCGGATCCGCACCTGCGAAGACACCGTATACAGCAACCGGTCCCGCCCATGCCTGCTGCACCAGATCCGGCGCTGCACGGCGCCGTGCGTGGGTCTGGTGAGCGAAGCCGCGTATGCGGAAGACGTGCGCAGCGCCGAATTGTTCCTGTCGGGGAAGGAGGACGAGGTGGCCGAGCGCCTGGAGGCGCGCATGAACGCCGCATCAGGTCGTATGGGCTACGAGGAGGCCGCGGTATTCCGCGACCAGATTGCGGCGTTGCGCAAAGTGAGGGAAAAGCAGTTCGTGAGCGGGGAAGGCGAGGATACCGACATCATCGCTTTCGGCCGCTCGCGCGGCGTCGCCTGCGTGAACCTGGCCATGGTACGGGGCGGGCGTCACCTCGGCGACAAGAACTT
This sequence comes from Betaproteobacteria bacterium, assembly GCA_016183675.1. Taxonomy (GTDB): domain Bacteria; phylum Pseudomonadota; class Gammaproteobacteria; order Burkholderiales; family SG8-41; genus SG8-41. The sequence goes on along the minus strand of JACPEF010000032.1, from coordinate 29,851 downwards.
CTACCCGCGCAACGCCGATGACTGCGAACCGGAGCAAGTGATCGAGGCGTTCATGCTGCAACACTACCTACAGCACAGCGCGCCGCCGCACATCGTGGTCGGGGCGAAGATCGCTGCGCAACCGCTCGGAGACCTGTTGTCCGAGCGCACCGGTCGCAGGGTTCAGATCAACGCTCGACCGGGCGGCGCGCGCAAGGCCTGGCTCGACATGGCGGAACGCAACGCACAGCTCGGGGCCGAGCAGGCGCTGGGGCTGCAGGCAACCGGGGAAGCAAGGCTCGCGGCGCTGCGGCAGGCGCTCGAGCTGCCGGAAACCGCACAGCGCATCGAGTGCTTCGATGTGAGCCATACCATGGGCGAGGCTACCGTGGCCTCATGCGTCGTGTATGACAGATCGGCCATGCAGAAAAGCGAGTACCGGCGTTACAACATACAGGTCAGAGCGGACGATAGATCGCCGTCTGACCTCGGCGCGGTGGAGCGGACGCAGGGCGCCGCTCACCGCGCCGCAGCGCATGACAGATCGTTGCGCGATTCCAGCAGCGTCGAGCGGACGCAAAGCGCTGCTCATCGCGCCGGCATCGAACCGGGGGATGACTATGCGGCGTTGCGCGAAGCGCTGTCGCGCCGTTATCGCAAGATCGTCGCGGGGGAGGGTAGGGTGCCCGACATGGTCCTGATCGACGGCGGGAAAGGACAATTGGGGGTGGCCTCGGAAGTTTTCGCCGAGGTCGGTATGAGCGAAGTCACGCTGGTGGCGGTGGCGAAGGGCGAGGTACGCAAGCCGGGACAGGAACGGCTCCTGTCGCCGGGGCATGGCGCGCCGATCGCGCTCGGCAAGGACCATCCGGCACTGCACCTCATCCAGCAGATCCGGGACGAGGCGCATCGCTTTGCCATTCAGGGCCATCGGGCCCGGCGCGGCAAGGCGCGCATCGGCTCCACGCTGGAGCGAATCGCCGGCATCGGCGCAAAGCGGCGGCAGCGGCTGCTGGCGCGTTTCGGAGGCTTGCGCGGGCTGCTCTCCGCCAGCATGGATGAGCTCGCCCAGGTGGAGGGAATCAGCCGCACGCTCGCCCAGAAAATCTATCATGGACTGCATTAGAACCCCCTCACAGATCAAAAACGATGATTAGCCGCGGATAAACCTGGATGACAATCCTTGCTAAATGTCCTTGCGGGGTTGATTGATCTGTGTTCATCTGCGTTCATCGGCGGTTTCAATGGCGCTTTCTGGAGACCGCCTCTTAGAGACGCTCGATGCCGTTTAACCTGCCCAATCTGCTCACGTGGCTGCGGATCATCCTGATCCCGCTGTTCGTCGGCATCTTCTATTTCGAGAAGAGCTGGGTCTCGGCGCCCAACCAGAACCTGGTGGCGACGGTCATCTTTACCGCGGCGGCGATCACCGACTGGCTCGACGGATGGCTTGCGCGCAAGCTCAACCAGATGTCCGCGTTCGGGGCCTTCCTCGACCCGGTCGCGGACAAACTGATGGTGGCGGCGGCGCTCATCATCCTCGTGCAGATCGAGCGCGTGGATGCGATCATCGCGCTCATCATCATCGGGCGCGAGATCGCGATCTCGGCGCTGCGCGAGTGGATGGCGAACATCGGGGAGGCGAAAAGCGTGGCGGTGTCGTTTCTGGGCAAGATCAAGACCGCTTCGCAAATGCTGGCGATACCCCTGCTGCTCTATCATGACCGCATCGGCGCATTCGACCCGCAGCGGGTGGGGACCTGGTTGATCTATCTCGCCGCGCTGCTTACTCTGGTGTCGATGGCGTACTATCTGAAGGTGGCGCTGCCGCAGGCGTGGAAGCGGCCATAGTTGCCCCGGACGGGGCGCGTAGCCTATAATTTTCCGTGACGAAACGCGGGAATAGCTCAGCTGGTAGAGCGCAACCTTGCCAAGGTTGAGGTCGCGAGTTCGAGACTCGTTTCCCGCTCCAGATTTGCAGGGAAAACGAAGCACCACTTTGGCTGCGGCTAACCTCAAGGTTAGCCTTCGCCTCTCAGGAGGGCTTTTGGCGGAGGCATAACCTAATTGAGGTTAGCCTCCGCCTGAAGTGGGCTTTTGGCGGAGGCATAACCTAAATGAGGTTAGCCCCCGCCGAAACTTCGTTTTCCCTTTTTAGTTTTTGAAGTGATTCGGCGGGGTGGCAGAGTGGTCATGCAGCGGCCTGCAAAGCCGTGGACGCCGGTTCGATTCCGACCCCCGCCTCCAACGCTCTGTTGATGGGCGAGTGGTGGAACAGGGATACACAAGGCACTTAAAATGCCTCGGCGAAAGCCATGCCGGTTCGAATCCGGCCTCGCCCACCATTTCCATCCGCGCCGGTCGTGACGAGTGAACAGCCGTCGCGCTTGCCGAACGGCGGCCCCGCGGGGAGACCTGACTCGATCGCGGCCGGCCTACTGCTCCCGCAGCGACCGCTGCAGGAACCCCAGGATCGGGTCCAGCAAGTACTGCAGCGCGTTGCGCGCCGTGGTCTGTATGAAGACCTCGGCCGGCATTCCGGCCTATAGCTTGAGGTCGCCCGCCTTGTGCAGCGCCTCGGTCGAAACGCGCACGTGGACGACGTAGTAGGGCGTGTTGTTGGTCTTGTCCACCAGGCGGTCGGCTGAAATGTAGCTCACCTTGCCTTCCACGGTCGGCGTGATGCGCTGGCGGAACGCGGTGAGGCGCACGTCGGCCGGAGAATCGAGGCGCACGAAGCTGATGTCCTCGGGACGCACGCGCGCTTCCACCAGCAGATCCGGGTTCTCGGGGACGATATCCAGGACGGCATCGCGCGGCGCGATCACCGCGCCCACCGAGGTCACCTTCAGGTCCATGACCTCGCCCGCGATCGGCGCCGTGATGCGCTGTCGCTGCTCGGCGTCCTGCGCCGGGCGCAGCCGCTCGCGCAGCTCGAAAATCATCGCGGTGGTCTGCCGCCGTTCGTTGGACGCCTCCTGCCTGAAGTTGCTGCGCAGCGTCTCGGCGCGCAGTTCCAGGTCGGAGACCTTTTGCTGCGCGCGGGCGAGTTCCGCCCCCGCCTCGGCTCGTCTGGACTCGTACTGCGCGGCCTCGCGCTGCAGCGCCAGCAGCCGCGTCTTGCTCACGAAGCCCTGCTCCGCCAGCGACTGATTGGCGGCCAGTTCATCGCGCTGGAACTTGATCGCCTGGTCGTCAGCCCTCATTTGCGCGCCGCGCGCCTTGATTTCATCCCGCGCCTCGCCTGCCTGGTTGCGGATCAAGGCGATCTGGTTCGCGAGCGCTTCGCGCCGCACGCGGAACACCGAGTTCTCGTGCCGGAGCAGCTCGGCCACGCGCAGGTCCCGCGAGTTCTGCGCGCAGTCCGCGCAGCACTCCGCGCTGGGCTCCGCCAACACGCTAGGCGGCGTGCAAGCGCGGCGGCCGACGATCTACAGTCTGGAGCGGGACTCGCCCGCATGAAGGTGCCGACCCACGTTATCAGCGGGGACGAAGACAACAACTGCCTCGAGCCTGGCGTCTTCATCAAGCGCGTCTGTCCCGCGGCCCGGCTCACGGTGGTGCCCGCAACCGGGCATGCGGTGAACGTCGAAGAAACCGACTTCTTCAACCGCATCACCGACGAGTTCCTGGCGCTGGTGGACTCCGGCCGCTAGCGCCCGCGCGACCCGCGCTCCTACAACCCGTTAACCATGGCGAAGCGGTAACTCAACGGCCAAGCCCGGCTTCCGCGAAGGCGTCGCCAAGCGTGATGTCGCCGGGGGCGGGAAGGCCGGTGATGAGGACCGCAACGCCGGCGCGAAGTGCCGGTATGTCCGCAGGATCGCGGATTTTTCGGCACGGCGGGGCGCGATCTGTGAGGCCCGCCCGCCGCCGCCAGCACGAGTCCCGTCCTCCCCCCATTCCCGAGATCCGGAATTGGGACGGGATGGTATCGCGACATATGTCACACCTTGAGCCTTTTGCGAGGGTTTCCCGGCCATCTTTCTAAAAAAAAGGGCGTCGATCTGAAGCCACCACCTTGCGATGTGGCAGAACTGGCACGAATTTTGCGCGACTCGACACACCCTTTTTGGTTTTGGGCCGGACCATGTTCAAGAACCGGGCTCGCGGGAATCTCTTGCCAGCAGTCATGGCGGCTGCCGTAGCGTCCTGCTTTGCCGGCGGCGCTGCGTTTGCCAACCCCACCGGACCCACGGTGGCCAACGGAGCCGTGAGCTTCAACCAGCAGGGCAATCTCCTGCAAATCACCAACAGCCCCAACGCCATCATCAACTGGCAGAGCTTCTCCATCGGTGCGAACGAGATTACGCGTTTTCTGCAGCAGTCGGCCTCCAGCGCGGTGCTGAATCGCGTCGTCAGCCAGAACCCTTCGGCCATCCTCGGCGCGCTGCAGTCGAACGGGCGCGTGTTTCTCATCAATCCCAACGGCATCCTGTTCGGCGCCGGCGCCCAGATCGACGTCGCAGGACTGGTGGCCTCGACGCTCAACTTCTCCGACGCCGACTTCCTGGCGGGACGGCTCAGGTTCACCGAGGTGCCGGGAGCCGGCAGCGTCGTGAACCAGGGCAGCATCACCGCAGGCCAGGGCGGAAGCGTCTATCTGGTGGGGCCGGCGGTGACCAACAGCGGCGTCGTCACCTCGCCCAAGGGCGAAGTGATCCTGGCGGCGGGCAACACGGTCGAGCTCGTCGATCCCGGCACCCCCAACCTGAGGGTGGAGATCACCGCCCCCGATAACCAGGCGCTCAATCTCGGGCAGATCGTCGCCGACTCGGGGCGCATCGGCATCTACGCCGGGCTCATCAACCACTCGGGCAGGATCCGCGCCAACAGCGCGGTGGTGACCGAGTCGGGACAAGTCCTGCTCAAGGCTACAAAAGGGGTCACGCTGGACGAGAACAGCGTGACCTCGGCTTCAGGCCCGCGGGGCGGCACCATCTCCGTGCAAACCGAAACCGGCACGATACGGGTGGCGGGACAACTGGATGCGACGGGCAGCGAGACGGCGGGCGGCGCAATCAACATCGCGGTAACCGGCGCGGCCGGGGGCATCGACCTCGGGACGGGCCTGAACGCCGGTAACGCCGCGGTCAGCCTGAACGGGCCCGGTCACACTCTCACCTTGAACGCCGACATCATTACCGCAGGCGTGCCCATCAGCCTTGACGACAGCGTCATATTGGGCGCGCCCGGGACCATCACGCTCGATACCACGAACGGCGGCGCCGTGCCGACAGGGCTGCACATCGTGATCACTGGAACGGTGAATGATGATGCAACCCCGAGCGGGCTCGTGCTCCGCGCGGGCACGATCGGGGTTGTGAGCCTGATGGGCGCCGTGGGCGACATGACGCCGATACAGGGCTTGACGGTGGAGAGCGCCAATGTCGTGCGGCTCCCCTCCGTGAACACGCGCGAAGGTGGCGTCCACGTGACCACCCTGGGTGCGTTCCCGGGTCCGTTCATCAGGCTGGGCGGCAACATCGACACGACGCGGGGCGCGGGCAGCGCCGGCAATGTGTCGCTTACCGGTCCCGTCAGACTTGGGGCGGACGTGCAGATCACGACTGATCACGCGACGGGCGCCGATGGCAGCGTATCGTTCGTAGGCGCTGCGAGCACGATCAACCCGGATCCCCTCGAGCCCGGCCTGCGCTCGCTCACGATGGTTGCGGGCAGCGGCGACGTCATCTTCGGCGGCGCGGTGGGCAACACGGAGGCATTGCAGGGCCTGACGGTCAGCTCGGCCAATGACGTGAGCCTGGGCGCGGTGACTACGCGCGACGGAGGTCTCAGCGTGGTGACGACCGATGCGGCAGGCGATCCGGCGAGCAATACGCTCTCCGGAAATCTTTCGACCACGGCGGGCGTCAACGCGGGCAATGTGTCGCTCACCGGCCCGGTGACACTGGCAGCGGACGTTGCGATCATGACCGATCACACCACCGGTGCGGACGGCAACGTGAGCTTCGTGGGCAGCTCGAGCACGGTCAATGCGGACGCGACGGCGAACAATCGCGCGCTGCAGCTGGCGGCGGGCAGCGGCTCGATCGCGTTTGGCGGCGCCGTAGGTATGACGCAGGCCCTGGGTAGCCTCACCGCGAGTGGCAACACAATCGCTGTCGACGGAGGGTCCGTCATCACCACGGGCCCGCAGAGCTACACGGGGGGCGTCACGCTGGGCGCACCGACCACCTTCAGCGCCACCGGGGCGGCGGGCTCTATCACGTTCAATACGTCCCTTGCGGCAGGTGCGAACGACGTGACGTTATCGGCGCGGGAGATCGACCTCCCCGGCACCGCCAACATGGTATCGGGTATGGGCACGATAACGCTGCAGCCCGACGCCGACGGCACCCCGATCGTCATAGGGGCCGCCGCGGACAGCGGTGCGGCGACGCTGGATGTGACGGACAGCGACATTGCAGCGCTCGCCAACGGCTTCAGCCTGATCACGATCGGCAGATCCGGCGGCGCACACGCCATTACCGTTGATTCGAGTGGAGCATCTTTCAAGGATGCGGTGACGATACGGGCGCTTGGCGCCGGTGGTTCGATCACGGTCAATGGCATGCTCACTACCGCCGCGGCCGCGGACCCCGGGGCGATCACGCTCAATGGCCCGGGCGCAACCACGACGCTCAATGCCGACATCGTGACGGCGGGCGGATCGATCACGATCTCCGACAGCGTGACCCTCGGCACACCGGCGACGGTGATGCTCGACACGACGGCCAGTGGCGTCCCTGCCGGGGCAAGCATCTCGATCGCTGGCACCGTGGGCGACGACACTGTCGGCACGTCGGGGTTCGTGCTGAATGCCGGAACAGGGGGCACCATTACATTTTCCGACGTCCTCGGCGCGGCGGCAGCGCTCGCGAGCCTGACCGCGACGGGCAATCAGATCAACATCAACGGCGGGTCGGTCACGACCACGGGTGACCAGAGCTACACCGGTGCGGTAACGCTCTCCGCGCCTGCGACCGTCCTCACCGGCAGCTTGATGACCTTCAACGGCACGCTGCGACCCGGTGGCAGCGGCGCGGTGGGCACTTTGACCGTCGTCGGTAACGCCACCTTCGGCAGCACCGGAGTCATCGAGATCGAAGCGCAGGGCGCCGGCGCCGGACAGCACGACGTGGTGGCGGTGACCGGCACCGCGAGCCTCGGCGGCCAGTTGAACGTCAGCAACATCGGCAGCTACGTGCCTGCAAACGGCGACACCTACGTCCCGGTGACGTTCGCGAGCGCGACCGGCATCTTCACCGTGAATCCGGCCGATACCTACACCGAGACGTACAACCCGACGAACCTCACGCTCGTCTTCGGCACCGTCGACCTCATCAACCGCTGGATCGGGACATCGGGCAACTGGGCCACGGCTTCGAACTGGAGCCTCGGCCACGCTCCGACCGGTACGGAAACGGTCCTGATCGACGTGCCGGGACTGGAGACGGTCACGGTTTCGGGCGGCGAGCGCGCAGCCCACATGCTGACCTCCAACGAGAACTTCACGATCAGGGGCGGCAGCCTCGATCTGGGCGGCGCATCCACGTTTAACGCAACGCTCACGCTCTCCGGCGGCAAGCTGCGAGGCGCGGGTGACGTCGTGGTCAACGGCGATTTCAACTGGAAGGGCGGCAAGCTCATGGGCCCGGGGACATTCACGACGAACGGCACCTCGACGCTGGCTCCGCGTCACGGAAGCCTGCAACTGAAACGCGACTGGATCAACCTGGGGACCGTGCAGTGGGTCGCCCGTCACGGGCGCGACCTGTTCATTCGCGAAGGCGCTACCTTCCTCAACGCGGCGGGCGGGACCCTGAACCTCAAGGCGGGCAACGGCAGCGACATCCGCGGCGAGGGAGAGCTGATCAACGAGGGGACGATCAACAAGAACGGCGGCAAGAAGATCTCGATCCGGGCCGAGTTCAGCAACGCCGGCACGCTCAACGTCAATCGGGGCACGCTGCGCCTGAAGTGGAGCGCGGGCAACGACGGCGTCATCAACATCGGACGCCATGCGACGCTGGATCTGCACGGGCACCGCTATACCAATCGCGGCCTGATCACGGGAACCGGCACGCTCGACGTGCACGGCGTCAGATTCACGAACGACGGCGTGGTGGCCCCCGGAGGGGCGGGCGGCGCGGGCATCGGAACGCTGACCATCGACGGGAACTACCACCAGGGCGCGAATGGCGTGTTGCTGATGGATCTCGGCGGGACCGCGGCCGGGCAGCACGACGTGCTCGCGATCACAGGCAAGGCGTTCCTGGGCGGGACACTTTCGGTGAATGCCGTCGGCAGCTACGTCCCGATGGCGGGAGATGCGTTCCGGCTGATCACCTACCGCTCGCGCTCCGGCGCCTTCGCCACGACCGTCGCGCCCGCCGGGTTCGATTTAAGCTCGGCCTACCAGAAGAAATTCGCACGGTTCACCCTCGTTCCGGAATAAGCGCGCCGTACGGCGGTCTCGGCCGTGCGGGGGGCTTGACCCTCCGGCCGTTTGTCACAATAAGCCGCGCGCTCCGGGCCTTTTTGGCATGAGCCGACGGTGCACTCCAGCCCCCCGCGGCCAACCGGAGCATTAGTGGAAATGGAGGACATTGCCCACAATATATGGGGGTCAATGGAGACCAGGCAGGCGGATTTTGTAGCTCGTTCCATTTGTGGCATGATTAGGCACGGGGGGTGCCAGCCGGGACTCTGGTGCGGTTCTTGCTGTCTTAACATCGAGTAGCGCGCCGGTTGCGCCACATCGGGTGTGAGGTTTGACCGTGATCGTGTTCGACCTTGGGTGCGGGAATCACCATCGTTTCGAGGGCTGGTTTTCCTCGGGCGAGGACTTCGAGCGGCAGCTCGAGCGGAGGCTCATCACCTGCCCGCTGTGCGGCAGCGGGCGCATCGCGCGCCTGCCGCACGCCGCTCACGTCAGATCCGCCGGCAGCGATCGCTCCCCGCGCACCGTACCGGTGGCGGGTGCGCAGCAACAGTACGCCAACGTGGGCACCGAAGTGCTGACGAGGCTGATCGAGCACATCATCGAGAATACCGAGGACGTGGGCCCGGCCTTTCCTGAGGAAGCGCGCAAGATCCATTACCGCGAGGCCCCGGAGCGCACGATCCGCGGCACGGCGTCGCGGGAAGAGGTCGAGGCGCTCAAGGAAGAAGGCGTCGAAGTGGTCGCGCTCCCCATCCCCGCGCACCGCCTGGCCAAGACCCACTGAGCGGCCGCCCGTGCCGCCGTCGTGCTTCCCATCGCGGAAGCTGAATTCCCGCAGTTAAAGCTGACGTCCGCCGCGTAGCCGAGGCCGGAACAGTATGCTGTCGCCCGCTCACACCCCGGGCCGCCGCGGTATCATTAGGCCTCGTTCTTGATATGGATCAATCCGCGGCAACGGCGACGTGCTAGTTTTCTTCGTGACGGGCGAATGGCGTTAATCGATGCGGAGGCAAGATGTTCAAGCATATTCTGTTACCCACCGACGGCTCCCGGCTTTCCAACAGGGCGGTCAAACGCGGCCTCGAGTTTGCGAAGAGAATCCGGGCGCGCGTGACGGCGATCCACGTGGTGCCGGAATTCAAGATCATGGCCGACGAAAGCTTCGTGCCGCTGAGCCCGGCCCTGAAGAAGCGCTTCGAAGAGGAAGGGCGGACACGGGCCCGGAAGATGCTGGATGCCATCGCGCGGCAGGCGAAGGGGCGCAGAGTACGCTGCGCGACGGTGAGCGTGGTGAGCGATCTGCCCTACCAGCAGATCATCGCCACCGCGCGGCGCAAGAAATGCGACCTCATCATGATGGCTTCGCACGGCCGCCGCGGGCTGTCGAGCCTGCTGCTCGGCAGCGAAACCGCGAAGGTGCTGATACACTCCAGGGTCCCGGTGCTGGTGGTGCGCTGAAGCCGCCGATGAGCACAGATCAATCAGACTCCAAGAGGTCTTCACACGGGCCTCCGTTCGCGGTTATCTGCGGCTAAATGTTGTTTTTCGATTTTTGAGACAGGCTCGAGTCACTCGACGCGGATATTGGCGTCCTTGATGACCTTCTTCCAGCGCTCGTGGTCTTCGCGCATGTACCGGGCAAGGCCCTCAGGAGTGGTGGGCGAGGGCTCGGCACCCTGGCTGGCGAGGCGCTGTGACAGCTCCGCGTCGCCAAGGATCCTCACGATCTGACCATTGAGCCGGTTGATGATGGGGGGCGGCGTTCCGGCGGGCGCGAACAACCCGTACCACGCGACGAACTCGAAACCCGGGACACCGGATTCCGCCACGGTGGGGACCTCCGGCACCGCCGGCGAGCGCTTGGGGCTGCCGACCGCGATTCCCTTGAGCTTCCCGGTCTTCACGTGAGGCAGCACCGCGGGCATGCTGGTGAACTGCAGCGAAACCTGCCCGGAGAACAGATCGACGAGCGCGGGCCCGGTGCCTTTGTACGGGACGTGCAGCATGTCGATCCCCGCCATCGCCTTCAGCATCTCCATGCCCAGGTGCTGCGCGCTGCCGTGGCCGGCCGAGGCATAGCTGATCTGTCCCGGCCTGCGTTTCGCCAGCGCGACCAGGTCCCTCACTGATTTCACCGGCAGCGAGGGATGCGCCACCAGCATCTGGGGATTGACCACCAGCCTGCTGACGGGCGCGAAATCGCGGAACGGGTCGTACGACAGCTTCGAATGTAAGGCGGGATTGATGCTCATTCCGGCCGCCGGCGCCGCCGCGGTTATCCACGACGACCTGCTGGCCCCATGCCTCGGTTAATTTCTGTCCGACGGCGCGCGCCACGAAGTCGCTGGGGCCGCCGGGAGGGAAGGTGACGATGATGCGGATCGGCCTGCTCGGGTAGGATTGCGACCACACGGGCTGCGCTGCCGCGGCGAGCAGCAGCGCGCCGCACGCCGCTCGGAGAATAAACATGGCTCCCCCTTTTCCGCAACGACTGCCGGCCGATGCGGAACCACCGATGCGGGACACGCGCGGTTCCGCCAAAAAACACCAGGGATGAGCTAAACTACACGCTCCATTGTTGGATTTCAACACGCGACATGAATGATCCCAGAGCCGCCGTCCAGACGCTCACCGACAAGCTGATCGCGAAAAAGGAAGGCGCAATCGGCTGGATCATTTTCAACAATCCTGCGCGCCACAATGCGACATCGTTCGAGATGTGGCAGTCGCTGCCCCTTGCCCTGGATGCTCACGCCAAGGATCCGGAAGTGCGGGTCGTCGTGCTCAAGGGAGCGGGTGAGAAGGCGTTCAGCGCCGGCGCCGACATTTCCCAGTTCAAGGAAAAGCGCACCGGGACCGAGGCGGTGAAAGAATACAACGCCGCGTCCGACCGCGCGGGGCGGGCGCTGCGGGAATGCCCGAAGCCGACCATCGCCATGATCCGCGGCTACTGCATCGGCGGCGGCACCGCGATCGCGGTGGGTTGCGACATCCGCATCGCGGCGGACGACGCCCGCTTCGGCGTGCCCGCGGCCAAGCTTGGCTTGGGCTACCGGTTCGAAGGCATCAAGCGCTTGGCGAGCATCGTGGGCCCGTCCTTCGCAGCGGAGATTTTCTTTACGGGGCGGCAGTTCAGCGTGCAGGAAGCGCTGCAGATGGGGCTGGTGAATCGCGTGGTGCCGGTCGCGGTGCTCGAAAGCTATACGCTGGAGTGCGCCCATACGATCGCCGCCAACGCCCCGCTCACCATCGCCGCGGTGAAGCGCTCGCTGATCGAGTACCTGAAGGACCCGTCCCAGCGCGACCTGGAGCTTTGCCAGCGCATGGTGGACGCCTGCTACGAAAGCGAGGACTACCAGGAAGGCCAGGCGGCGTTCATGGAAAAGCGCAAGCCGCAATTCAAGGGTCGTTGACGCGACAGGCGGCGGAGCCGGCCGGCAGCGGCCGGCGCCGCGCGCAGTCTTACCGAGGGGATTCCATGGCATTTGACGCAAACCGCCCCGATCTCACCGTGGGCGTGATCGGCACGGGCGCGATGGGGCGCGGCATCGCGCAGGTTGCCGCTGCCGGCGGCATGCAGGTGTTGATGACCGACAGCCGCCCGGGCGCTGCGCAGGAGGCGCTCGATTTCATCGGCAAGATGCTGGCGCGCGCGGCGGAGAAGGGAGGGATGACACAGGACGAGGCGTCAGCCGCGGTGAGGCGCATCAGGATCGTCGGCGGGCCTGCCGACATGAAGCCGTGTCACGTGGTGATCGAGGCCATCGTGGAGAACCTCGAAGCCAAGCAGCAGCTCTACGCCGAGCTCGAGGGAATCGTCGCGCCGGAGTGCATACTCGCGACCAACACCTCCTCGCTTTCGGTCACCACCATCGCCTCGAAGCTCAAAACGCCGCAGCGATTCGCCGGACTCCACTTCTTCAACCCGGTGCCGCTGATGCGGCTGGTCGAAGTGATCGATGGCCTGCAGACCGCCAACTGGGTCTCGGACGCTCTGATGGTGGTCGGCAAGCGCATGACGCGCGAGCCGGTGCGATTGAAGGACGCGCCGGGTTTCCTCGTCAACCAGGTGGGGCGCGGCTTCACGCTCGAGGCGGCGCACCTCGTCTATGAAGGCGTCTCGACCTTTGCGGATGTGGACCGCGTGATGCGCGACGTGGGGGGCTTCCGCATGGGGCCATTCGAGCTGATGGAGCTGACCGGTCTCGATGTCACGCAGCCCGCCTCCGAGCTCATCTACAACCAGTTCTTCCAGGAGCCGCGCTATCGTCCCAATCTCATCATGCGCAGCCGCTACGAGGCTGGCGTGCTGGGACGCAAGACCCGGCGCGGTTTCTACGAATACGACGCGGAAATGAAGGCCATCGTGCCGCCCGAGCCGCCGGCCCCGGCAGCGCGGCCCGAAAGCGTGTGGGTAAGCCCGGCGCAGTCACGGGGCTATGCCGCGCTGATAGAGCTGTTGAAGAAACGGGGTGCGCGGCTTGAAATCGCCTCCAAACCGAGCGCAAAGGCGCTCACGCTGATAACGCCGATCGGCGAGGACGCCACCACCTGCGCAGTGGAGCAGGGGCTCGACCCGAAGCGTACGGTAGCCGTGGACACGCTGTTTCCGATGGTGAAGCGCCGCACCATCATGGGCACACCGCTCACCGACCCGGCGTATCGCGAAGCCGCTCACGGATTGCTCGCGGCGGACGGTGTGCCGGTGACGGTGTGCCGTGACAGCCCGGGCTTCATCGCGCAACGCATCGTAGCGATGATCGTCAACATCGGCTGCTCGATCGCGCAGAGCCGCACCGCGCAGCCCGCCGACATCGACAAGGCGGTCACCCTCGGCCTCAACTACCCGCATGGGCCGTTCCAGTTCGGCGACGTGCTGGGGCCGGAGCGCGTATACAAGGCGCTCTCCGCCATGTATCGTATTTACGGCGACCCGCGGTACCGCCCCAACATCTGGCTCAAGCGCCGCGCCGCGCTCGGCGTATCGCTGTTGACCCCGGAACCTTGATGCATTGCACGTTGCCGATGCCATAGAGAGGAAACCGCCATGCTCGACGCCTACATCTACGATGGCTTGCGTACGCCCTTCGGTCGCCACGCCGGCGTGCTCGCGAGGGTGCGCCCGGATGATCTTCTGGCGGACGTGATGAAGGCGGTGATGAAGAAGACGCCCTTCAAGCCGGAACAGATCGAGGACATCGTGGTCGGTTGCGCCAACCAGGGGGGCGAGGACAGCCGCTGCGTCGCGCGCCACGCCGGACTGGTCGCAGGCCTGCCGGTCGAGACCCCCGGCACCGTTCTCCAGCGCAATTGCGCGAGCGGCCTGGGCGCGCTGGTCCACGCCGCGCACGCCATTACCGCGGGCGAGGGCGACGTGTTCCTGGTCGGGGGAGTGGAAAGCATGAGCCGCTCGCCGCTCGTGATGAGCCGCTCGGAAACCGCGTTCGGCCGCGATGTCAGGCTCTACGACAGCACGATCGGCCCGCGCTTTTCGAATCCCAAGCTGGTGAAACGCTTCGGCGACGACCAGATGCCGCAGACCGCGGACACACTCGCGCGCGAATACGAGATCAAGCGTGCAGAAGCCGACCAGTTCGCGCTGCGCTCGCAGCAGCGCTACGCCATCGCGAAGGGCGAGGGGTTCTTCGCCGGCGAGCTCTCGCCGGTGGAGCTGCCGCCCTCGCGCAAGGGCACGGTTCCGCCGGTAAGCGAGGACGAGCACCCGCGCCCCAACACCGATCTCGAAACGCTTTCCCGCATGAGGCCGCTGTACGAAGGCGGAGTCACTACCGCGGGCAATGCATCCGGCGTCAACGACGGCGCGGTGGCGCTCGTCGTCGCCACCAGGGAAGCAGGCGACAAGGCCGGCGCCAAGCCCATCGCGCGCGTGATCGCGAGCGCAGCGGCCGGCGTCCCGCCTCAGATCATGGGCATCGGCCCGGTCGCCGCCTCGAGGAAAGCGCTGGCGCGGGCCGATCTCGAGCTCAAGGACCTGGACGTGATCGAGATCAATGAAGCGTTCGCGGCGCAGCTGCTGGCCTGCTTGAAGGGTCTGGGCGTCGCGTTCGACGACAGCCGCGTCAATCCCAACGGCGGGGCGATCGCGGTCGGGCACCCGCTGGGGGCGTCGGGGGGACGACTGGCGCTGACCGCGGCGCGCCAGTTGCAGCGCTCGGGCGCTCGCTATGCGCTGGTCAGCTTGTGCATCGGCGGCGGGCAGGGGATGGCAGCGATTCTCGAACGTGTCTGAGAAAAACGGAACCGCCAGGACGCCAAGAAAACCCGTCGGAGTAGGGCACGAAGACCATGCCGAGCTTCGTGCCTTTTGTTTTTTGAGGCCCGGATACTCGCCATGTCGGTAGATCACTCCTCGGTCACGCTGATCGGCGGCAAGTTCGTGTGGGATGATCCGTTCCTGCTCGAGGAGCAGCTCACCGCCGAGGAACGATTGATCCGAGACACGGCGCGTCAGTATGCGCAGGAAAAGCTCGCGCCGCGCATCGTCGATTGGAATCGTCGCGAGCATTTCGACCCCGTCGTGATGCGGGAGATGGGCGAGCTCGGCTTTCTGGGTGCGCCGCTTGAAGGCTATGGTTGCACGGGCGTCGGTTACGTCGCCTACGGGCTCGTCATGCGCGAGCTCGAGCGGGTTGACACCGCTTATCGCTCGGCGTGCAGCGTGCAGACCTCGCTGGCGATGACCTCGATTTACGCCTACGGCAGCGAGGCTCACCGCAAGAAGTATCTTCCGAAAATGGCGAGAGGTGAGCTGTTGGGCTGCTTCGGGCTGACCGAGCCCGACCACGGCTCGGATCCCGGCGCGATGACGACGCGCGCGCAAAAGGTTGCGGGCGGCAACGTGCTTACCGGCACCAAGCTTTGGATCACTCACGCCCCGATCGCCGATCTGCTGGTGATCTGGGCGAAGGACGAGGAGGGCGTCATCCGCGGCTTTCTGCTGGAGCGCGGTATGAAGGGGCTCTCCACGCGCAAGATCGAGGGCAAGTTCTCGGTGCGCGCGAGCCCGACCGGTGAAGTGGTGATGGACCAGGTTTTCGTGCCGGAAGAAAACGTGCTCCCGGAGGGCTCCGGGCTCAAGGCGCCGTTTGGCTGCCTGAACAACGCCCGCTTCGGCATCTGCTGGGGCGCGCTCGGCGCGGCCGAGGCCGGCTGGCACATCGCCCGCCAGTACGTCCTCGACCGCAAGCAGTTCGGGCGCCCGCTCGCCGCCTACCAGCTCGTACAGAAGAAGCTGGCCGACATGCAGACCGAGATCGCCATCGGGCTGCTCGCCTGCCTCCATTTGAGCCGCCTGCGCGAGCAGGGACGGGCGACCCCGGAAATGGTGTCGCTGCTCAAGCGCAATTCGACCGGCAAGGCGCTCGAGATCGCCCGCCTCGCGCGCGACATGCTGGGCGCAAACGGCGTCTCCGACGAGTTCCACGTGATCCGCCACCTCCTCAACCTCGAGACGGTCAACACCCTCGAGGGCACCCACGACATCCACGCCCTGGTGCTCGGCCGGGCCCAGACCGGCATATCCGCCTTTAGCTGACCCGCGACACGGCGCCTTGGCTGCGCTCTGGCACTAATCTTGCGTGGTCTCCTATGCCTTTGACGGATAACGGTTAAAAGCCGCAAAAATGTCGGAATTTGCGCGGCTGACGACGGAAATCCGACACATTTCGAGCGTACGTAACGGGCGTATGTGGCTGCGGCATTGGATGGCTGACATATTGCTGGTGGGCTCGCCCCACTGGGCGCGGTACCTGGCCTCAGGGCTGATTACCGTGCTGTCGCTCGCCATGGTGACGGTGTTGTGGCGCCAGCTCGGCGCGATCCCCGACCCCAGCCTGATCCTGCTGCTCACGGTGGCGGTCTCCACCTATCTCGCGGGCGGCATGGCGGGAATGCTGAGCGCGGCCATCGTTCTGTTCTGCTCCTTTATTCTGTTCTCGGACCCGCTGTACCCGTTCCGCTATTCCGACCTGGACTGGCGGCAGATGATGGTGATAACGATCACCTGTCCGCTGATCGCCTTCATGGTGGGCTCGCTCAAGGAGCAGGTCGACCGGCTCAAGATCGTGACCCGCGAGGCGGAAGCGTTCCGGGAGGAGATCCGGCGGCTCGAATTCGCCAAGGACGCGCAGCACCTTTGCGAGCAGCGCTTCCGCATCATGACGGAAAGCCTGCCCGATTACGCCGTGTGCACGATCGATGCCGGCGGCATGGTGATGAACTGGAATCCGGGCGCCGAGCACTTGCTCGGCTACACGGATCCCGAGATCCGCGGCCAGAGCTATTCGCGATTTTTCACCAAGGAAGACCTTCTCGCGCGGCGCCCCGAACGATTTCTCGAGCTGGCCCGATTCTCGGGCCGCGCGGAAGAGGAGGGGTGGCACCTGCGCAAGGGTGGCGGGCGGTTCCGGTCCACCGTGGCCATCGTTCCGGTCAAGAACCTGCACGGCGGCCCGGGAGGATACCTCATGGTAATCCGTGACCTCACCGAGCTGAGCGACGCACAGGAAACCCTGCGGAAAGCGCTCGTCGAGCTGGGAACGCTGAAGGCCGGGCGCGGGCCTGGCGCCTGACCCATCACCCCGGCACGCGCTACGCCGACCGGTACAGCGGCCTTCAAATCCGCGGCGCGATCCAGATCAGTAGTTGAATACCTGAGGGGCGAGTATCTTCAGCTCGTCCCGCAGGAATGTCTTGGCCTGCTCCACACTGCCGAACGTAAGCGGCTTCCCTTCATCGTCATTCACGATGTGCCGCGTGGAGAGCTTCTGCAGGGTGATCTTGCCGATGGCGTAGCGGTTGTGGCCGTGGGGGGCGATATACCACCCGAGGCGCGACTCCGCTGCCAGTTGCTTCGCAAGTTCGATGCTCAGGTCGCCCTTTCGGCCCCGTTTAGCGAGCCAATTGGTTATCTCGTCTTCGGCCATAGCGGGGACTACCTAAATTCGAGCAGGGGGGTCTGAAGGGGCGGGGAGGTGGTCAGGGCACGCCGTCGGAGGAGAGTCATGGCATTTAACATAATATACATTATACGAATCTATTGCTGCGCCCCGGCCCGGATCAGGAGCTCGGCCACCTCACGCCGCCCGTGGTCGAGCGCCATCTCGAGGGCCGTATAGCCGGCCTTCGTCTTGTGGTTGATGCTGGCGCCGTGCTCCAGGAGCAGCAGCACCATCCGCAGATGTCCGTCCCGCGCCGCCATCATCAACGCGGTCGTGCCGTTCTCGGCCTGGGCATTCACGTTCGCGCCGCGCCCGATGAGAAGCCGCGCGACGTCCATGCGCTCGCGGGCAGCGGCATAGATGAGCGGGGTCCAGCCGGCATGGTTGATCTCCGCGCCTTGGGCCAGCAGTTGCCGCACGACATCGGTGTGCCCGTTAAACGACGCCAGCATGAGCGCGGTCTCGCCGTGGGCGTTGCGGGCGTTGATCTTCGGGCCGGCAGCCAGCAAGGTCTTGACCACGCCCGGCTTGCCATTCCTCGAGGCCAGGATCAGCAACGAGTCGCCGCTGGGCGCCACGGTATCCACGTCCACGCCACGCTTGATCAGCGCGGCCACCGTGCGCTCGTCGTCCAGATTGATGGCCTGGAGCATGTCCTCGTAGACCCCGGCGACGACGCTCCCGCACAGCCACATCAGGCCTACGATCAGGAATTTTCTAATGCTTTTCATGATCCCTCGTCTCTCGCACCCCGAACAGTTTGAAAAAATTCTCGGAGGTGGCGCGCGCCACCTGCTCGAAGCTGGCGCCCTTTAATCGGGCGATTTCCCCGGCGACGTATCTCACCAGTCCCGGCTCGTTGGTTTTGCCCCGGTACGGCACCGGAGCGAGATAGGGCGAATCGGTTTCGATCAGCACGCGCTCGAGCGGCACCTTCTTCGCCACTTCCCTTAACGCTTGCGCGTTCTTGAAGGTGACGATGCCCGAAAAGGAAATGTGGAAACCGAGATCCATCGCCGCTTGCGCCGTCTCCCAGTCGCCGGTGAAACAGTGCATGACTCCTCCCACCTCGCCGGCGCCTTCTTCGCGCATGATCCGCACCGTGTCCTGCGCCGCCTCCCGCATGTGGATGACAAGCGGCTTATGGCACAGGCGCGCGGCGCGGATGTGAGTGCGGAAGCGCTCGCGCTGCCATTCGCGCTCGCCCTTGATGCGGAAGTAATCGAGCCCCGTCTCCCCGATCGCGACGATCTTCGGGTGGTTCGCCAGCGCGACTAGTTCCCCGGGGGCGACCTCAGGCACGTCCGGGTAATCGGGGTGCACCCCGACCGATCCATAAATAGGGGAATAGCGCTCTGCGATCGCCCTCACCTGCGGGAAATCCTGCAGGGTCACGCTGATGCATAGCGCGTGCGTCACCCGGTTCTCGCACATCGAGGCGAGCACCGCATCGAGCCTGCCGGCGAGCTCCGGGAAGTCGAGGTGGCAGTGTGAATCGACCAGCATGGGGAAGGTGTCACGCCGCCTGCCGGCGCGTGCCGCCCCGCAGCAGCTCGGCGTACGAGAGAAGCAGCTGCTCGAGGAATAACCGGGGGTTCAGCGGGTGATTGACAACACGCTGCCAGCGCAGCATCTCGCGATGGAAGCGCAAGGTCTGGAGCCGTTCCGTTTTTTCGGCCGCGCGCGCGACGGCTTCGGCGAGGTCCGGATGGTAGCGCAGGTCGCGGGCGCAACCGTGCCGCACGAGGTCATAGGACCATTGCTGCAGCCACCGCACCACGTTGGTCACGGGAAGGTCCCGAAGCTCTTCGGCGACCGGGAGCGGGGCGAAGTCCGGGGCGGATATGACGCGCAGGAAGGCCGCCCGCTGCTCCCAGTACTCGGCGTCGAGCTGCGCCGCCAGTAACGGGGCGCCGCCCGCCTGGGCCAAAGCAAGCTCCGCGTTCTCGGTCCCCTGCTCCTCGAGCCATGCCTGTGCGGCCCTCGCATCCGGGACCGGCAGCGCGACCTGCTGACAACGGCTCTTGATGGTCGGCAGCAGATGGTGCCAGCGGTGCGAAACCAGAAGGAACTGCGTCGCGGGCGGCGGCTCTTCAAGGTTCTTGAGGAGCGCGTTCGCGGCATTCGGATTCATCGCCTCCGCGGGATGAATCACGATCACCTTGGCACGGCCGCGATGACTCGAGAGATTGATGAAATCCGCGAGCTCGCGCACCTGCCTCACCGCGATTTGCAGGCTCGCTTTCCTCTCGCCGCCCTCCTCCGCAACCGATTCGGGGAGGCTCTCGGGCTCGACCAGCCGGAAATCCGGATGGCTCCCCTGCTCAAACCAGCGGCAGGCGTCGCAGCGGGCGCAGGCGATGCCCTGGCTCGCCGGGGTCTCGCACAAAAGGGCCTTGGCGAGCGCCCGCGCAAACTCCAGCTTGCCGATTCCGGCCGGTCCCCGGATCAACAGCGCGTGGGGAAGCCTCGCCCTCCCCGCCACGATCCGCACCAGCTCCATTCGGTGCCAGGGTAGTGCCATGGCTTTATGATATTGCCTGTTGAAACCCTATTCAGAACAAAAGCTTATAAAAATATTTACGAGTTTCTTGTGAACTTCGGCAATGGCCGCATTCGCGTCAATGACGTGCACTCGCCGGGGTGCCTCCTTCGCGCGACGAAGGTAACCCTGGCGCACGCGTTCGTGAAAGCCGCCCGGTTCACGCTCGAACCGGTCCGCGCTCTTCCCCTTCGCCGCGCGCGCCCGCCCGACCTCGGGCGCGACGTCGAAGATCACGGTGACATCGGGTTGCAGCCCCTGCTGCACCCACTGCTCGAGCGCCGCGACCTTGTCCCAGGGGACGCCGCTGCCGCCGGACTGGTAAGCGTAGGTTGCATCGGTGAACCGGTCGCACACCACCCACGTGCCGCTCGCGAGAGCGGGCAGGATCACCTGCTCCAGATGCTCGCGCCGCGCGGCGAACATGAGCAGCGTCTCCGTCTCGGGATGCAACCTCGCCTCCCCGTGCAGCATCAGCTGGCGCAGCTTTTCCCCGAGCGCGGTGCCGCCGGGCTCGCGCGTCACCTTCACCGTGATCCCGCGATTTGCGAGGAACCGCGCAAGCCAGTCGAGATGCGTGCTCTTGCCGGCGCCGTCTATGCCTTCGAGGGTGATGAACTTGCCGCGCATCAGCGTCTTCCGGATCTCTGATATTTTGTCACGGCGCGATCGTGCTCGGCCAACGTGCGGGAGAAATGAGAAGAACCGTCGCCGCGGGCCACGAAATACAGCGCGTCGCTCTTCGCGGGGTTGTGCGCCGCGGCGAGCGACGCGTGGCTGGGCATGGCGATCGGCGTGGGCGGCAGCCCTTCGCGCGTGTACGTGTTATAGGGCGTATCGGCGAGGAGATCGCGCTTGCGCAGATTGCCGTCGAAGGCTTCTCCCATCCCGTAGATGACCGCCGGATCGGTCTGCAGCTTCATCCCGAGCCGCAGGCGGTTTACGAACACGGCCGCGATGAGCGGCCGTTCTGCGGCCTTGCCGGTCTCCTTCTCCACGATCGAGGCGAGGATCAACGCGTCATACGGCGTGGCGAGCGGCAGGCCGGGCGCCCGCTGCTCCCACTGCGCGGAGAGATGCGATTGCATCAGGCGGTGGGCGCGGCGCAGGACGCGGAGATCGCTGGTGCCGTGGGTGAAGTAATAGGTGTCGGGAAAGAACCATCCTTCGGGCGAGGGCTCGGAGATCGGAAGGCGCTGCAGCACTTCGGCGTCTTTCAGGCCGGTCATTTCGTGCTTGACCGCCGCATGCTCGTCGAGCGCCTGGCGCATCTGCTTGAAGGTCCACCCCTCGACGAATGTGATCGCCACCAGGGCGTAGTCGCCGCGCGTGATCTTGCGCAGCAGCGCGTACGGGGTCAGCCCGGGATCGACTTCGTAGTTTCCGGCCTTGACGTTGCCCGCCGCGCCGAGCACGCGCGCCAGGATGATGAACGCGTCGGGATGAGGCAGCACGCCGGCCCCGGCCATCTGTTGCGCGGCGCTCTTCAGGCTGCTGCCCGACTTCAAGCCGAACTGCACCGGCTGCGGCCCGATGGGGATCTCGCTCGTCGCGTAGTACAGCAGCCCGCCGCCGGCCAGTCCCGCGACGATCAGCGCAGCGCCCACCAGTGCGGCAAGGAGCTTCTTAATCGCCCTGCTCATCGAGCCATTGTTGCACGCGCGCAGCGTGGCGGCCCGGCCGCCAGTTCCGGCCGGCCAGCTCCTTCACCGGCCATGCGCCGATGACGCTGTTCACCAGCAGCACTTCGCGCGCCGCCAGCACGCGCTCGAGCGTCAGATTCTCGATCCCGCAGGCCACGCCTTGACGGGCAGCGGCCGCCAGTACGCGCTCGCGCGTGACGCCGGCGACCCCGCAGCGGGAAAGATCCGGGGTGACAAGCGCCTCACCTTCGACGATGAAGAGATTGGTCATGGTTCCGCCAATCGCGTTTTCGCCCTCATCGAGCATCAGGCCCTCGGGCATCCCGGCGTCGTTCCACTCGGCGCGGGCGAGCACGTTTTCGAGACGGTTGAGATGCTTGATGCCGGCGAGCCGCGGCTGTGCCGCGAGCCGTGTCCGGCAAAGGTGTAGCTTGATACCGGATCGGGCGAACTCCTCCGGATATCGTGGCAGCGCGCTCGCCATCACGATGCGGGTAGGTCTCGGCGATGCCGGCGGCGCGTAGCCGCGCTCGCCGCTGCCGCGGGTAACGATGATTTTCACGACGCAATCGCCCTGCTGACGCGACGCGCGCGCGAGTTCCGCGGCCAGGACCTCTTCCCCGGCGCAAGGCAGAGCGAGCGCAGCGCAGTCATGCGCGAGCTTGCGATAGTGCCACTGCCAGCATTGGGGGTTGCCCTGCTTCACCGGCAGGGTGCGGAACACTCCGTCGCCGTAGGCGAGCCCGCGGTCGGTGACAGGGACGCTGTCTGCTGCCGCGCCGTTGACCAGGATCATGAACGGGACGCGCCGCTGAGCGCGGCGTCAGATCCTCCGGAACACCAGGCTGCCGTTCGTACCGCCGAACCCGAACGAGTTCGACACCGCGACGCTGATTTTCATCTTGCGCGCCGTGTTGGGCACGTAGTCCAGGTCGCACTGCGGATCCTGGTTGAAGAGGTTGATGGTGGGCGGGGCGACCTGGTCGCGCACCGCAAGGACCGAGAACACCGACTCCACGCCGCCGGCCGCGCCCAGCAGGTGCCCGGTCATGGATTTCGTCGAGCTCACCGCGATTTTTCGGGCGTGGTCCCCGAAGCAATTCTTGATCGCGACCGTTTCGGCGACGTCACCGAGCGGCGTCGCGGTGCCATGAGCATTGATGTAGTCAAGCTGGTCGCGATTGAGGCCGGCGTTCTTGAGCGCATTGGCCATGCACCGCACCGCCCCCTCCCCGTCCTCGCACGGCGCGGTGATATGGTGCGCGTCCGCGCTCAATCCGTAGCCGGCGAGCTCGCAGTAGATGCGCGCCCCGCGCGCCTTCGCATGCTCGTACTCCTCGAGCACCAGGACTCCCGCTCCCTCACCCAGCACGAAACCGTCGCGGTCCCTGTCCCAGGGGCGGCTGGCGGTCGCCGGATCGTCGTTGCGCGAAGACAGCGCGCGCGCGGCGCAGAAGCCGCCGACGCCGAGCGGGGACACGCAGGCTTCGGCCCCGCCCGCGATCATCACGTCGGTGTCGCCGTATTCGATGTGTCGTCCCGCCTCGCCGATGCAGTGGTTGGCGGTGGTGCAGGCCGTGACCAGGGCGAGGTTGGGCCCTTTCAGGCCGTACAGGATGGAGAGCTGGCCGGAGATCAGGTTGATGATCGAGCCCGGCACGAAGAAGGGAGAGATCTTGCGCGGGCCCCCGGCAAGCACGGCGTTGTGCGTCTCTTCGATCAGCGGCAGCCCGCCGATGCCGGAGCCGATGCACACGCCGACCATTTCGCGCTGCTCGCGATCGAAATCAAGGCCCGCGTCCTTGATCGCCTCGATGGCGGAGGCGAGCCCGTAATGAATGAAGGTGTCGAAGCGGCGGACTTCCTTGGGAGAGATGTACTGCGCCGGATCGAACCCTTTCACCTCGCCCGCGATATGCGAGCTGTAGGGGGACGGGTCAAACCGGGTGATGCGGGCGATCCCGGACTTGCCGCCGACGATGTTCTGCCAAGCTTCCGGGACCCCGATGCCGACGGGGGAAACGATACCGAGCCCGGTGACGACTACTCTGCGCCTGGACAAATTGGCTCCGGCGGACGCGGCTCAGGATTTCTGATGGGCCTTGATGTAGTCGACTGCCTGCTGGACGGTGGCGATCTTTTCCGCTTCCTCGTCCGGTATCTCGGTTTCGAACTCCTCCTCGAGCGCCATCACCAGCTCCACGGTGTCGAGCGAATCCGCGCCGAGATCGTTCACGAACGAGGATTCATTCTTGACGTCCGCCTCGTTGACGCCCAGCTGCTCGGCAACAATTTTCTTGACGCGTTGCTCGATGTTTTCCATTCACGTCCCCTTTCCTCGGATCGATCGTGCCCGGAGATGACCCAAAACCCGGCCTTATTACCGGGGGCTTTGGTGTTCGAATTCAGGGCGCTATTTTACCAGATTCACTCGCCCAAAAAAGTGGCAGAAATTCAACGGCCCACACGCGTTATTCCATGTGCATGCCGCCGTTGACGTGCAGCGTGCAGCCGGTGACATAGGACGCCCCCGGAGAAGCGAGGAACAGGACCGCGGCGGCCACGTCCGCCGGCTCGCCCAGGCGCCCGAGCGGTATTTGCTTGATCAGCCCCTCGCGCTGTTCCGGGTTGAGCGCCCGCGTCATGTCGGTATCGATAAACCCCGGCGCGACGCAATTGACCGTGATGTTGCGGCTGCCCACCTCGCGCGCGAGCGACCGGGAAAAACCGATGATGCCGGCCTTGGCGGCGGCGTAATTGGTCTGGCCGGCGTTGCCGGTCACGCCGACGACGGAAGTGATGTTGATGATGCGGCCGAAGCGCGCCTTGATCATCGGGCGCAGCACCAGCTTGGACAGCCGGTAGACCGATTTCAGGTCGGTCGTCATGATCTCGTCCCACTCCTCGTCCTTCATGCGCAACAGCAGGTTGTCGCGCGTGATGCCCGCGTTGTTCACGAGGATCGCGATGCCGCCGAACCGCCCTTGCGCCTGATCCACCACCGATTCGACCTGTGCCGCGTCGTTGACGTTCATGACCACGCCCGCCCCCTTGATGCCGGCGGCGGCGAGCTCGCGGGTGACGCCCTCCGCGCCCGTCCCGCTGGTCGAAGTGCCGATCACCGTCGCGCCGTGCCTGCCCAGCTCGAGCGCGATCCCCCTGCCGATGCCGCGCGAGGCACCGGTGACGAGGGCGACTTTCCCCTCGAGCATCATGACTTGAGCGCCTGCAGCGTTTGCGTCAGCGAGGACGGATCGCTGAGCGCGTAGCCCTGAAGACCGCTTTCGATGCGTCTGGTCAGTCCCGCCAGCACTTTGCCCGGCCCGCACTCCGCGACGTGCGTGATTCCCAACGCGGCGATGCGGCGAACGACCTCCACCCAGCGTACCGGATTGCACGCCTGCCGCGCCAGCGCGTCCCGGATGCGCTGCGGATCGTTCTCGGTCGCTACGTCCACGTTGTTCAGCACCGCAATGCGCGGCGCGTTGAAACCGACCCTGCCGAGGTAGGCCGCGAGGCGCTCGGCGGCGGGCTTCAGCAGCGATGAGTGAAACGAGGCGCTTACCGGCAGCATCATGGCGCGCTTAGCGCCCTTCGCTTTCGCCACCGCGACCCCTCGCTCCACCGCCGTCTTGTGGCCTGCGATCACGACCTGGCTCGGCGCATTGAAATTGACCGGCTCCACCACCTGCCCCTGCGATGCTTCGTTACACGCCGCGCGGACTGCATCATCCTCCAGGCCCAGGATCGCCGCCATCGCTCCCTCGCCCATCGGCACTGCCTCCTGCATCGCTTGTGCACGAAAGCGCACCAGCGGCAGCGCATCGCGGAACGCAACTGCGCCGGCGACCACCAGCGCGGTGTATTCACCGAGGCTGTGGCCGGCGACGAGCGCGGGCTCCGTGCCGCCCGCCTCGCGCCACGCACGGTATACCGCGTAACCTGCGGTGAGCATCACCGGTTGGGTGTTGACGGTGGAATTGAGTTCCGCCTCCGGGCCTTCCGCCACCAGTTTCCAGAGGTCCTGCCGCAACACCTCGGAAGACTCCGTGAAGACTTCGCGCACCACTTTCGACCCGGCGAAAGGCTGCATCATGCCCACCGACTGCGAGCCCTGTCCCGGGAAGACGAACGCGAACTTCATAACTCGTGACCCGTGACTCGTGACTCGTGACCGGCGACTACCATTTGACCAGCACCGCGCCCCAGGTCAATCCACCCCCTACCGCTTCGAGCAGGACGTGCTGGCCCGAGCGGATCCGCCCGTCGCGCACCGCCTCATCGAGCGCGAGAGGAATCGAAGCGGCGGAGGTGTTGGCGTGGTGCTCCACCGTCACCACCACCCTTTCCATGCTCAGCCCGAGCTTCTTCGCGGTCGCGTGGATGATGCGGATGTTGGCCTGATGCGGGATCAGCCAGTCTATGTCGGTCTTCTTCAGCCGATTCGCGGCGAGCGTTTCCTCGACGATCTCGTCGAGCACCCTGACCGCGAACTTGAACACCCCGCTCCCGTCCATATGCAGCAACGGCCGGCCGCTCACCTTCCCGCCGCACACCGTTCCCGGCACCGACAGCATGCCGGCGTACGACCCGTCGGCGTGCAGGTGGCTCGAGAGAACGCCCGGAGCATCGCCGCGCCGGAGCACGATCGCGCCGGCGCCGTCGCCAAAAAGCACGCAGGTCGAGCGGTCTTTCCAGTCGAGGATGCGCGAGTAGACCTCGGCGCCCACCACCAGCGCGTGCCGGTACTGTCCGGAGCGAATGAACTGGTCGGCGGTCGCCAGGCCGTAGATGAAGCCGCTGCACACGGCCTGCACGTCGAACGCCGGACATCTCCGGACGCCGAGCTTGGATTGCAGTATGCACGCCGTGCTCGGGAACACCATGTCGGGCGTGGTAGTCGCCACCACGATGAGGTCGAGGTCCTGCGGCCTTACGCCCGCCGCCGCGATCGCGTTGCGGCTCGCGGCCAGTGCGAGGTCGCTCGTCGCCTCGTGATCGGCGGCGATGTGCCGCTGGCGGATTCCGGTGCGGGTGTAGATCCACTCGTCCGAAGTGTCCACCATGCGCCCCAGGTCGTGGTTGGTGAGCACCTTTGCCGGGAGATAGCTGCCGGTGCCGACGATCCTGGAGAAGTTGCCGTTCACGCCGCGCTCTTGTGTATCGCCGCCATGCGCACCGTGATGTGCGCGAGCACGCTGCTGCGCGCTTCGTCCACCGCGCGCTGGATGGCGAACTCGAAGCCGAACGCGTCGGCCGAGCCATGGCTCTTGACGACGATGCCCCTCAATCCGAGGAGGCTCGCGCCGTTGTAGCGGCGGGGGTCCACCCGGTCTTTGAACGCATTGATCACCGGCAGCGCCACCAGTCCGGCAAGCCTGCTGAACAGGCTGTGGCTGAATTCCTCGCGCAGGTAGGTCGCCAGCATCTGGGCCAGCCCTTCCGAGGTCTTGAGCGCGACGTTGCCGACGAAGCCGTCGCACACCACCACGTCGGTGGTACCCTTGTAGATGTCGTCGCCCTCGACGTAGCCGTGGAAGTTGAGGCCGCTCGCGCGCATCAGCTCGGCGGCGCGCTTCACGAGCTCGTTGCCCTTGATGTCCTCCACGCCGATGTTGAGCAGGCCGACCGTGGGGCGTTCCTTGTGCTCGACCGAGCTCACCAGCTCCGAGCACATGACGCCGAACTGCACCAGGTGCTCCGGCGCGCAGTTGACGTTGGCGCCGAGGTCGAGGAGGTAGGTATGACCCTTGAGCGTCGGCAGCATGGTGGCGATCGCAGGACGGTCGATGCCGGGCAGCGTCTTCAGCACGAAGCGCGAGATGGCCATGAGGGCACCGGTATTGCCAGCGCTGACGCACGCCGCGGCTTCGCCCTGTTCGACCAGGTTGACCGCCACGCGTATCGAGGAGTCCTTCTTGTTGCGCAGCGCGGGCGCGGGCGCCTCGTCCATCTCGACGACCTCGGCTGCATGCTGGACCCGAAGCCGCGCGCCCGGCGCGGCGCCGAGCCGCGCCAGCTCCCGCTCGATCGCCTCGCGCCGTCCGACCAGGATGCAAGAAACGTCCGGATCACGGCGCATGACGTTCAGCGCCGCCGGCACGGTGACCTGCGCGCCGTGATCGCCACCCATGCAGTCGATGGCAACCGTCACATCCATCCGCTACCCTCCTTCTCGGCGCGCATTAGGTTGTCGTGCGGCGCGCCGGCCCTCATTCAATGCCGCCGGGCAAGGGCCTATTCGCCTTTGATCTTGACGACCTTCTTGCCGCGGTAATAGCCGTTCGGGCTGATGTGGTGACGCAGATGCACTTCGCCGGTGGTCGGCTCGAGCGCAAGCGGCGGGTTGGAAAGCGAGTCGTGCGAGCGGCGCATGCCGCGCTTTGACGGCGATTTCTTGTCCTTCTGAACTGCCATGTCAATGCTCCTTGCGTGTCACTTCAAATCCTTCTTCAGCGCAGCGAGCTCGGCGAACGCCGACACCCTGGTGTTTTCCGGCACCGCACCCGAGTCCTGCGTGCAGCGGCCCTGGCCGTGCCGCGGCGCATACGGCAGGCTCAAAATGATCTCGTCTTCGATCAGGCTCGCCACGTCGAGTTCCGCGCTCGCGATGATCCACTCGACGTCCCCGTCATCGAGCGCTCCCGACTCGACCTCCGCCCGGCTTACCAGCAGCAGGGTGTTGGTCAGCCGCAGCGGATATTCGAGCAGTCCAAGGCAGCGCTGACATCGAAGGTGCAGCGTGCCGCCGATGTCGAGCGTCAGGACCGGCCGCCGCCGGGCGTCGGCTCCGCCCTTCACCGCAAATTCGACCTGTCCGAGATGGTCGTGCAGGCTGTCCTGCAAGCGCGCCAATCCGGGTATCGGCAGACTCCCGCGCAGGGTCTGTTCAGTCCGTGCAAACTCCAGGCTATCGATGACAGCCATAGGAGTCTCTAACATGACGAAACACGTGTGCGTTGCGAGCCAAAATTGGTGATGGCGCGAAGGGCGACGCAGGCCATATCGGGAATATGGGCAAGTCGTCCGACAAAGCCAGCGCCGATTTTGGCCGCAACCCTTAAGGGCTGGCGCGAATTTTGGCCCATGGCTTTGTCGCGAGTCACTTGCTTAGGTAAGCTAAGCGGCGTGCCTCGCTTCGCGCCCTGAGCCAAAATCGTGCCAGCGCATCACGCGTTTCGTCATGTTAGAGGCTCCAGGGCGCGCATGATAGTATTTTTGCGCTGCTCTGTCAAAAAGAATTGACCAAAAACCCCAAATTTGGCAGAGACTTAGGAACGCCCCTGGTCCGTGGATTCCCCGCGCATCGTGCTGGCATCCGCATCGCCGTACCGGCGCGACCTGCTCGCCCGTCTGCGGCTGCCGTTCGAAGTCAAGGCGCCCGCCGTCGACGAGACCGCCCTGCCCGGTGAAAACGCCCGCGCAACCGCGATGCGGCTGGCACAAGCCAAGGCGCGCGCGGTCGCGCCGTCGTGCCCGTCGTCGCTGGTGATCGGCTGCGACCAGGTGGCCGTGCTCGACGGAGCGAGCCTTGGAAAGCCGGGCAGCCACGAGAACGCCGTGGCGCAGCTCAAGGCGATGCGCGGAAAATGCGTCCTGTTCCATACCGCGCTCGCCCTCCTCAATACGGCGAGCGGCGCGCTGCAGGAGGCCGAGGTGCCGACCGCGGTCTACCTCCGCCACTACGGCGAGCGCGAGATCGAGCGCTATCTCGCCCTGGAACGACCTTATGACTGCGCCGGCAGCGCCAGGATCGAGGGCCTCGGCGTCGCGCTCGTCGAACGCGTCGTGAGCGACGACCCGAACGCGCTGATCGGGCTGCCGTTGATGCAGCTCACTACGATGCTGAAGAACGAAGGCGTCACCATCGTCTGAGCGCCCCCTGATGCCATCCGGCAAAGGAACGCTGTATCTGATTCCCGTCGCACTGGGTGACGAGGCTGGGCCTTCGGCGCTGCCCCCCGCGACGCTGGAGGTGGCGCGGAGGCTGCGCACATTTTTCGCGGAAAACGCAAGATCGGCGCGGCATTTCCTCAAGACCGCCGGCTACCCCCATCCGATCCAGCAGGTCCGCTTCCACCTGCTCGACGAGCACACTCGTGAAGGCGATCTCGATGCGTTGCTCGCGCCGCTCGCTGCGGGCGAGGACTGCGGCCTGATGTCGGAAGCGGGCTGCCCGGCCGTGGCTGACCCCGGTGCGGCGCTGGTGCGCCGCGCCCACGAGACGGGCATTCGCGTGGTGCCTCTGGTCGGCCCGTCTTCCATCCTCCTCGCGCTG
>JACPEF010000042.1:3211-7258 GCA_016183675.1 Betaproteobacteria bacterium | reverse complement strand
CGGCTCGCCCGGCTGGCGGCCCGACAGATGGCGCGAATAGTTCTCGATCCCCTTGCAGAAGCCCATCTCGGAGAGCATCTCGAGGTCGAAGCGGGTGCGCTGCTCGATCCTCTGCGCCTCCACCAGCTTGCCCTCCTTCTGGAAGAACTCGATGCGGCTGCACAGCTCCTCCTTGATCGCCTCGATCGCGCGCAGGACGGTCGCGCGCGGCGTGACGTAGTGGCTGGAGGGATAGACCGTGTAGCGCGGCACGCGCTGTAGCACGTGGCCGGTCAACGGATCGAACAGGTGTATGGATTCGACCTCGTCGTCGAACAGGGTCACGCGCACGGCATCCTCTGAATTCTCGGCCGGGAAGATGTCGAGCACGTCACCGCGCACGCGAAACACGCCGCGGCGGAATTCGAACTCATTCCTTTCGTACTGTATCTCGACGAGCCGCTTGAGGGCGTCGCGCTGCGCGAGCCGCTCCTTCTCGCGCAGATGCAGGATCATGTTGTGGTAGTCCACCGGGTCGCCGATCCCGTAGATCGCGGAAACGGTGGCGACGATGATGGTGTCGCGGCGCTCGAGCAGCGCTTTGGTGGCGGAGAGCCGCATCTGCTCGATGTGCTCGTTGATGCTGGAGTCCTTCTCGATGTAGAGGTCCTTGGAGGGGACATACGCTTCGGGCTGGTAGTAGTCGTAGTAGGACACGAAGTACTCGACCGCGTTGTCGGGGAAGAACTCGCGCATCTCCGAATAGAGCTGCGCGGCGAGCGTCTTGTTGGGCGCCAGGATGAGCGCGGGGCAGCCGAGCCGTGCGATCACGTGCGCCATCGTGTAGGTCTTTCCGGAGCCGGTCACGCCGAGCAGCGTCTGGAACACGAGACCGTCGCGCACCCCGGCGGTGAGTTTCTCGATCGCTTCCGGCTGGTCGCCCGCCGGCTCGAACGCCTGGTGCAGCCGGTACGGGCTGCCGTGAAAGGCGAGCGGCCCCGGTAGCGGGCGCTCGGAGGTTCTGGGCCTGGACGTGGCGCTGGCCATGGTGAATGACTTTGCTCGGCTAAACCGGTGATTTTCGCACAACGGCCTTCACCATCGCCACCCTTTCCCTTCCTGCCGCCGTGCTGGCATGGCACCGGAACTGGACGAGCGGGTAAAATGGCGCCTTTGACCTGCTTTCGAAACAGCTTTCTGCCTGGATCATGCTCCGTGAGCCACCCGCAAAGATGAGTTCCTCCCTGCTCACCGGCGTCGAAATGGCGCCGCGCGATCCGATCCTGGGCGTCACGGACGCCTTCAACGCGGATCCCAGGCCCGACAAAGTCAACCTCGGCGTCGGCGTCTATTACGATGATGACGGCAAGGTCCCGGTTCTAGAGTGCGTACGTCGCGCCGAGCAACAACTCGCGGAGAGCCCGCTGGCGCGGAATTACCTGCCGATCGACGGCTTGCAGGCGTACGACCGCGCGGTCCAGGAGCTGCTTTTCGGCGCCCAGAGCGAAGCCCTGCGCGCCCGGCGGGTGGTGACCGTGCAGACGCTGGGCGGAACCGGAGGGCTCAAAGTCGGGGCGGACCTGCTGCACCGGATCGATGTCGGGGCGCAGGTCTGGATCAGCGACCCGAGCTGGGAGAACCACCAGGCACTCTTCGAGTACGCCGGCTTCCGGGTCAACAGCTATCCCTATTACAACGCCCCTACTCACGGCGTCGATTTCGACGGCATGATCGGCGTGCTGCAGAAGCTCCCTGCGGGATCGGTCACCGTCCTGCACGCCTGCTGCCACAACCCGACGGGGGTGGACCTCGCGCCCGCGCAGTGGGAAAAGGTGATCGAGGTCGTCAACGCCCGTGGGCTGGTGCCGTTTCTCGACATCGCCTACCAGGGTTTCGCCGACGGGCTGGATGCCGACGCCGCCGCGGTGCGGCGTTTCGCCGAGGCGTGCCCGATCGTCTTCGTGTCGAGCTCGTTCTCGAAGTCGCTCTCGCTCTACGGCGAGCGGGTGGGCGCGCTGAGCGTGGTCACGGGGACGCCGGATGAAGCGGCTCGGGCGCTGAGCCAGCTGAAGCGCGTGATCCGGACCAACTACTCCAATCCCCCGACCCACGGCGGGCAGACTACGGCGATCGTGCTGACGACGCCGGAGCTGCGCGCGCTGTGGGAGCAGGAGCTCGGGCAGATGCGCGAGCGCATCAAGGCGATGCGGCGCGAGCTGGTCGGGAAAATCCGCGCCATCCGCTCGGATTTCGACTTCAGCTTCGTCGTGAAGCAGCGCGGGTTGTTCTCCTACTCCGGCCTTTCCAAGGAGCAAGTGAAGCGGCTGCGCGAGCAATATTCGCTTTACGCCATCGACAGCGGCCGCATCTGCGTGCCGGCGCTCAACTCGCGGAACGTGGACTACATCGCGCGCGCCATCGCCGGCGTTCTAGTGTGAATTCAGCCTTTCGCCGCCTGCCACCGGTCGAGCTTGGCGCGGGCTTCGTTTTTCGCTGGATCCATTTCCCCTGAGTGCGAGCCGGTCTTGGCGGCCAGCTCGACGACGTAGCCATTGGGATCGCGGAAATAGATCGAATGGACGAAGCCATGGTCGACGATGCCGCGCGTTTCGATGCGTTGCGCCCTTCCCTTCTCGAACATTTCCTGGAGCGTACGCCGGTCCACTTCTAGCGCGATGTGCAGGTCATAATCGTGCTGCTTCTTGAATTCGAAGGGCCGGTCAGGCGCTTCGAAGAACGCGAGGTAGGAGCCGTCGCCCATCTCGTAGAACGTGTGGAGCACGTTGGTCTGGCGGCCGGTCTTGGTTTCGCGGATCTCCAGCGTGCCCGCCAGGCGCAGTCCGAGGAAATCCTCGTAGAACTTCCGGGTCTCCTCGGAATCCCGGCAACGATAGGCGTTATGATGCAATCCCTTGATCATGTCAGATCGTCTCGTACGCCTGGTTCTTGAACGCGCCGACCATGCCGTAGAAGGCCTCGTTCACCTTCGACCAGCTGGGCCGCGCCTTCATGCCCTTTAGCCAACGCGCGATATTGGGATATCTTGCGAAGTCACAGCGGATCGCCTCGCCGAGGGTCAGGATCGGCGCGCCGAAGTAGTCCGCGATCGTGATTTCGCTTCCGCACAGATAGGTTCTCCCGGGGCCGATCAGCCGCTCGTCGAGTATCTGCAACCAGAGCTTCGCCTTCGCCTTCCCCCACTGGATCGTGCCGGCCTGCTGCTCGTCGCTCGGGCGGCGGTAGGACGGAAATATCTGGGGATAGATCAACCCGTAACCGAAGTCCCGGTAAAGGTTGGTGTTGAACCAGTCCATCATCTCGTTCACGCGGGCGCGTTTTTTCAGGTCCCTGGGATAGGCGGGCGAGCCGGTCTTGTCGGCCAGGTACTTGAGGATGGCCGAACTTTCGGTCAACCGGAACTCACCGTCCTCCAGCACCGGCACCAGCCGGTTGGGGTTGATCGAGGCGTAGGGCTCCTTCATGTGCTCGCCGCTCATGAGATCCACCACTTGGAAATCGAGGGCGATGCCGCTGTCGGCCACGAACAGCATGATCGGCCGGCTGGTGGTGGAGACCGGGTGGTAGTAGAGCTTCATGGCGGTTCCTTAGAGCCCCTAACATAATGACGCGCGCCTGCGTTGCGAGCCAGAATTGGCGATAGCGCGAAGCGAGGTGCGGCCAATATTGGCCATATTGGCAAGCCGAGCGACAAAGCTAGCGGCGATTCTGGCCGCAACCCCTTGCGGGCTGGCGCGATTTTGGCTTGGCGCACGATCAACGGTCGCACACGTAATCATAATGCAACCCCACCCCGTTTCATCTACGCTGCCAAAATCGTGACAGCGCAGCGCGTGTTCATTGTGTTAGGGACTCTTAATCAGTCGATCTTGACCCCCGCCTCTTTCACGACCCTGGCGAACTTGGCCAGCTCGGACTTGATATAGCCCGCGAACTCCTCGCGGGAACTCGTCTGGATTTCCGCTCCCTGGTTGGCAAAACCCTGTCTCACGTCGGAGAGCGCGAGGATCCTGATCACCTCCGCGTTGAGCCGGTTCAGGATGTCGGCGG
>JACPEF010000042.1:0-3193 GCA_016183675.1 Betaproteobacteria bacterium | reverse complement strand
TCCAGATGAGGATCTCGTAGCCGGGCACGCCCGCTTCGATCATCGTCGGAACCTCGCTCGCCGCGGCCACGCGCCTGGCGCTGGTGACGGCGAGCACGCGCAGCCTGCCGGCGCGCGCTTGCGGCAGCGCCGCCGGCATGGCCGCCAGCAAGACCTGGGTCTCACCGCTCATCACGCTCACCACCGCCGGCGCGCTGCCCGTGTGCGGCACGTGCAGCATCTCCACCCCGGCCGTCTTCTTGAACATTTCGCCGGCGAGGTGCAGGGTCGAGCCGTTGCCGGAGGACGCGTAGTTGAGCTCGCCCGGGCGTGCCTTCGCAAGCGCCACGAGCTCCTTCACCGACTTCACCGGCAGCGATGGATGGATCACGAGTATCAGCGGGATCTATGCGACCCGCGTCACCGGAGCGAAGTCCCGCACCGTGTTGTAGGCGAGCCTGGTGTAGAGGTGCGGATTGATTGCGATCTCGGTGGACGAGCCCATCAGCAGCGTGTAGCCGTCCGGGGCCGCTTTCGCGGCGAGATCGGCGCCGATGGTGCCGCCGGCCCCCGACCGGTTCTCGACCACGACCTGCTGCCCCCAGCGCTCGGCAAGCTTCTGCCCGACGATGCGCGCCGACACGTCGGATGCGCCGCCCGGCGAGAACGGCACGATCATGCGAATCGCCCGCGCCGGATACGGCTGCGCGGGCGCGCTCCCGGCCGCGAACAATGCCGCTGCGGCCGGAATCAGAAGCCATGCCGCAGAAACGCGATCGCTCTGCCCCTCACCGTTCATGCTTCGCCCTTCACTGCTTTTCCGCTTTCTTGGCGTCGTCCCCGCCGCCGAACAGCCGGCTGATTCCCGATCCGATCGTGGTGCCGATCGCGGTTCCGACGCCGGGGCCGAGGATCGCCGTGCCGACGGCCGCGCCCGCCATGGTGGCGCCAGTCGGCAATAGCACGGGCGACTCCACGGTGCCCGAGACGTTCAGTGGCACCGTGGCGGAGGCGAGCTTCGATGCCTTCACGTTCGCATTAATGCGCCCGGATAGCTCGTCCTTGGGAGAGACCGTCACCTTGCCGTCGGCCGCCAGCGAGCCGGAGGCGATGTTGAGCCGGGTGAAGCGGCGGGTGCCCCGGTCCACCACCAGATGCCCCGACAGTTGGTCGAAGTACGTCTCCCCGCCTTTCGCCCCGTCCGTGCTGATCAGCGAGGTGGCCGCTCTGCCGATGTCAACGCCGTAGAGCACGCCGTTCCGGACGCTGAACGGCGTCTCCAGCCGCAGTACGTTCGCGAGCTGGCCGGCATCCGCGGCGCTGGCGGAGAACACCGGTTTGGCGTTGAGCTTGCCGCTCATGTTCTGGGGCCTCCCGAGCGCCTCCAGCAGTGACCGGATTTCGACCTGGTACACTTGGGCGCTGCCTTTCAGCTGCATGCCCTTCTGCCAGCCGACCGTGGCCCTGCCGACGACCGTGCCGCCGTAGAGCCGCGCGCGCACGTCGTTCAGCACGGCGTCCTTCAGCGTCGCGACGCCCTTGACGTTGAGCTCGTCGAAGAGGATCGCCGCTCCGACCGGCAGCTTCCACGCCTTGGCGCTGGCCTCGATCAGGTACTTCGCTTTCTCCGGCTTGATGTACGCCGTGAGCTTGCCGTCGCGGGTGACGATGGAGGCGTCCTCCAGATCGCCCGCGCTGGTGAGGTTCAGCCGCGCGTCGAACGGTCCGAAGCTCGCCTTCTGGAGCTGCACCAACGCATCGGCGAGCCTGATGCTCTCCACCCTCACCGCCGGGGCTTGCGCCGGCGCGCCGCGTTTCGCCTCCGTCCTGGTCCACGCCGGGATCTTGTCGATCGCTTTCTGCGTAAGAACCAGCCCGTCGATCTCGATGCTTTTGATGACCACCGTCGGGTCGAGCAGCGACCAGAGGTCGGGCGTGACCGTCACCGTGCCGACCCTGATGTCCTCGGTCTTGCCGACCGTGATGCCGTCCACCATCACGTGCGGCAGCGGCAGCCCCGCCGCGCGGATGCTGGCGATCTTCACCGGCTCCTTGAGCCTGGCCGAGACCTCCTTCTCGATCTGCGGGATGTAGTCGTCGAGAGAAACGAGGAACGGGACCGCCGCGAGCAACAGGACGAGCAGGAGCAGGAGCAGGCCGCTGAGCTTTAACCACTTCATAAATATGAGAAAATCTGCAAAAAGCGTTGACGGGAAAAGCTCCAGCTATTAATATATGCGCCTTTTCAGGGCCGCACCAAGCAGTTTTTCACACCGGGTATTCCCCGATACCGCAATGGATACTACTGGTCTATATAATTCCGATAGATGACCTTCCGTTGGTGCGGGAGGCGAAGCTGCGGCTGACGGCGCCCAGGAATTCGCAAGTCAAGGGCATCCGATGGGCCGCAAAATATGAAATTTGATCCCCGATAGCTCAGTTGGTAGAGCGACGGACTGTCAGATGGCAGCATCACAGGGAAACCTGTGAATGAAAATCGGGTGAACTCAGGGAATGTCCTTCTTGGAAGAATCCTGAGCCAAGCCCGCCGAAGGGCAAGCAGTAGGCGGGAAGGTGCAGAGACTAGGGGGTGAGCAGCCCAGGCAATAAGCCCCCACCAGCGCCCGACACCCTACCGGGCCATGCCGAGGGTGATGAGATAGTCCAACGCGCAAGCGTTGTAATCCGAAGGTCGCTGGTTCGAGCCCAGCTCGGGGAGCCACAAAAAACGGCCACGCCATATGCGTGGCCGTTTTTTACTATCGACAATCCTTCCTGCCTGGCCCGCATTTCTCCTGTCCGGGAAGGAATCCGGTTACCGGCACGATGGGTTTGACCTTTGGTCTCTTGCTCATGGAGCAGGCATCCCGGCCGGCGACAAGGCTATGTTACTATGGCCGCAGATACTCACAGGGAGCGACTCCATGGTCCGCAAACTCGCTTTCTCGGTTCTCTCCCTCGCCGCGCTCGCGTTGCCCGCCGGTCAGGCTCCCGCGCAAACCTATCCGGCGAAATCGATCCGCCTGATCGTGCCCTTCCCGCCCGGCGGCATTTCAGATGTGCTCGCGCGTTCCCTCAGCACCAAACTGGGCCCCGCCCTGGGCCAGCAGATCGTGGTCGAAAACCGGACGGGCGCGGGCACGACGATCGCCTCCGAGCTCGTGGCCAAGTCTTCACCCGATGGTTACACGCTCTACCTGCAGGACATCACGAC
>JACPEF010000231.1 GCA_016183675.1 Betaproteobacteria bacterium | reverse complement strand
ATGCCGAGATGCGTCCACTTCCCGGTCGCGGTGCGGCTGAGCGGCTTCCAGGTGTACCAGTAGAGGTACATGCACATCGTCTCGAGCAGGATCAGCGCCCCGTACGCGACCCATACCGGATAGAGCGCCCTGAACAGGTAGTTCGTGACCGGCTGGTACGGGCCCATCAGCACGAACGCGAACAGCACCCCGAAGATCGCGGTGAGCGAGTAGGCGATCGCCACGACCTTCATCGTTTCCTTCGCCAACCGCTCGTACCGTTGGTCCCCGGTGCGCAGCCCGAGCCATTCGCTCACCACGATGAAGATCGGCGCGCCGAGCACGAACGCCGCGAAAAACAGATGCAGTTGCGCCACCAGCCACACCGCCGAGCGCGCGCCGATCAGCGGAAAATCCAGAGGCATGTCACTTCCCGGCGAGCTTCGAGGTCACGACCAGCGTGCCGTGCATGCCGCGCTGGTCGTGATTGGAAAGGGGACAGCTGATCTTGTACTCGCCTTCCTGCAAAGCGACTTCGAGGCGAACGGTGCGGCCCGGGCTGAACTTTTCGGCGGTGGTGTCGATCCCCGGCCCCTCGACGTTAAAGTTGTGCGCGAAGCGCCCTTCGTTGCGCAGCACGAACGTGATTTTCCCCGGCGCGACCTTGATCTTGCCCGGTTCGAGCTCGTATTCCTTGAGCCCGATCGGCACCGTCCCGCCGCTGGCCTCGACGAAGCCCTCGTCAGCAGCGGCTTTCTCGGCTGCCGCTGGCGCGGCAGGCGCCGTGGTCACGGGCGCCCCTTCGGCCGGCCCTGGTTTCGGCGCGGCCTTCAGTTCGGCGCCGGTGAACCACGCGGGCAGTGCGCCGACCTCGCGTGGCGCGCCCGGATGCTCGGCGACCCGGGCGAGCATCCAGCCGAGGAGGACAGCGGTGAGACCCAGGATCGCGAGCGTTGCGGAGTACGCAGCAATGCTCCTCACCTGGGTCGCTCCATTCGACGCAAGGGGAAGCGGCCGCTAGAGGGGGCGGCCGCCGTTCCCTGCGCGCGACGCGTGGCTGCGGCAATCAGGGCAGCACGGTGATGTAGGCGACCATCGGCCCCTGCACCGGCTTGCCCTTGTCGTCGTAGCCCCTCAGCTCCCCTTTCGGCCCGATGAAGGTGTGCACCTCGCAGATCATGCGGTAGGTGCCGGGCTGGTTCGCCTGGAACTTGAGCGTGATCTGCTCGCCGCGCACGAACTCGCCGGCTTTGAGTTTGTCAGGTCCTTCAAACGTGTTCGGACTGGGGCGCGCGACCGCCTTGCCGAGGACCTTGCCGGCATCATCGATGAGCGGGGCACCCTCGGTGCCGACCTCCGTGCCCTCGATCGTCACGTTGTGGCGATCCCCCTTGAGATCATGGATGTGCAGCGTCACGCAATCGCCTCTCTTGACGATGAACATCGACGGATCGAAGTTGTAACGCTCGAGCTTGGAATTCGCCTCGCGCGCGTGTCCCCGATCGTTGTAGGCCACCGGCTTTCCGTCCTTGCCCTTGGGCACGGTGTCCCATTCGCCCGCGACGACCAGGAACTCTCTCACCGGCGCGTTGGCCGAACAGGTAGGAACCAGTCCCGCACCGGGTTTCTTCGCCGGAGCCTGCGCTGCAGCCGGCGTGTATGCCGCCGCAACGGCGGCCCCGAGTACTGCGAACAACAACGTCTGCCTGAACATGTTGCCCTCCTTTCAGAAAAGTCAGTCGCCTGACCTCGGTCCATGGTGCAAAAAACAAGGCGGCGGAACAACGGCCGATGGGCGCAATGCGTCGGGACCTTCGGCCCTTGGACGTGCGCCATTGGTCCATGGGTGCATCCGACCCTGCCTGCTACAATGAATTCGCCGCCATGAATCTCCTTGCCCGGTTCGGTCTCGTCCGCCTGCTCCTCGCGGGCGGGGCCGTGATCTTGCTGGCCGGGATGATGGTGGTCGGCACTTGGGTGGGGAGCGAGATCGAAAGCGGAGTCATCAGCCGCGCGGGCATGGTGACCAGCCTCTACGTGGACAGCCTCGTCTCTCCCCACCTTCAGTCGCTGGCCGGTAATGGGGAGTTACGCGAGTCGGACCGCCCGGCGCTGGACCGCCTGCTGTCCGGCACGCCGTTGGGCCAGCACATCGTGGCATTCAAGATCTGGGCGCCCGATGGCCGCATCCTCTACAGCACCAACCCGGCCCTCATCGGACGACGGTTTGAGGTAAAGCCGGCGCTTGCCGCCGCGTTCGCCGGCGAGGTGCGCTCCCACATTGCCGATCTTACCGAGCCGGAAAACGAGTTCGAGCGCCCGCAGTGGTCGCGACTGATCGAGACCTATGCGCCCGTGCGCACCGCGAACACGGGGACGATCGTGGCGGTCTCGGAGTTCTACCAGACGACCGACGACCTGGCGCAGGAGGTGCGCGCCGCGCGGCTGCGCAGCTGGCTCATGGTGAGCACGGCGACGCTGGTGATGTTTGTGCTGCTCGCCGGGCTGGTGAGGCGGGCGAGCAACACCATCTCCGCGCAGCAAAGCGAGCTGAGCGAGAAGGTGGCGCAACTCACCGCGCTGCTCGCCCAGAACGAGCAGTTGCACGAGCGGGTCCGGCGCGCGGCCGCGCGCACCACGGCGCTCAACGAGCGGTTTCTCCACCGCATCGCGGCCGATCTTCACGACGGGCCGGGCCAGGGCCTGGCGCTCGCGCTGATGCGCATGGAAACGCTGGCCGACGTCTGCAGCACCTGCCCCGCGACCATCGCCAGGGAGCGCACCGTGGGAGACGAGTTCCGCACCCTTCATTCCGCGCTCCAGGCCGCGCTCGATGACCTGCGCGCCGTCTCCGGAGGGCTGCACCTGCCGGAGATCGGGCAGCTCTCGCTCGCCGACACCGCGCGGCGCGCAGTGGGCGACTACGAGCGCAAAGCGGGCCTAGCGGTCGCGTTGAGTATGGACGACCTGCCGCGGGAGGCGCCGCTGCCGGTGAAGATCACCTTGTTTCGCCTGCTACAGGAGTCACTGGCGAACGGCTTCCGCCACGGCGGAGGAACCGATCAGAGGGTCAGCCTGAAAACGCGTGACGGGCAGCTGCTGGTCGAGGTCGCCGATGGCGGAACGGGCTTCGATCCGCGGACCGCGGTCGCGGAAGGCCACCTCGGCCTCGCCGGCATGCGCGAACGGGTGGAAATTCTCGGCGGGACGTTCAGCGTGCAGAGCGCACCCGGCCGGGGGGCCGTGATCCGGGCATCGCTGCCTGTGGCGCCACTGGAGACGGAGCGTGAGTGAGCCGATCCGCATCCTGGTCGCGGACGATCACCCCCTGTTCCGGGAGGGCGTCGTGCACTCCCTCGCCTCGGAACCGGATCTCGCCATCGTCGGCCAGGCCGCGAGCGGTGAGGAGGCGCTGCGCCTGGCGCGCGATCTCCTGCCGGACGTGGTGCTGCTCGATATCGGGATGCCCGGCTGGGGAGGACTGGTGGCGGCGGAGAAGATCGCGACCGCCTGTCCGGCAACCCGGATCGTGATGCTGACCGTCATCGAAGACGAGGACAAGCTGCTCGCGGCGTTCAAGGCCGGCGCGCGCGGCTACGTGCTGAAAGGGGTGTCGGCACGCGAACTGGCCAACGTGGTCCGTGCCGCCGCGCACGGCGAAGTCTATGTGTCTCCTTCACTCGCAGCCGGCATCCTGCTCGCGCACACGCGCGGCCGCCCGCCTGACCCGCTCGAGGAACTGACCGAACGGGAGCTCGAAATCCTCAAGCTCGTGGGGCAAGGACTCACCAACCGCGAGATCGGTGACCGCGTCCACCTCTCGGAAAAGACGATCAAGCACTACATCACCAACATCCTGCAGAAGCTTCAGGTGCGCAGCCGCGTCGAAGCCGCGCTGCTCGCGGCGCGGCGCGGATGATTCCACACGGCCGCTACGTCTGCAAGGCACGGAAGCCCGATTGTCCCAAGTGCCTGATTCGCGACTTTTGCGAATTCAAGCACAAGGCAACCTGATGCGGGATTCGGGATGCGGGATGCGGGATTCGAGGGTTGAAAAACGATGCGCGGCATTGCTGCGCGCATCACGTATCTCGTATCTCGTATCTCATATCTCGCATCGCTAGTACTTTGTGACGAGCCCCATCCCCGCGTGCCATCGGCTCACTCGGTAACCGCTTCCCGCGCCGCCGGCGTCCCTTGCGCGCGATAGCCGCGCAGCATCGCGCCGATGATGATGAAGCCGCCCGTACACAGCGCAAGCACCAGCGTCGCGAGGCTCGCCGTTTGCAGCCACGCCATCGTCTGCGGCGCGAGGTCCATCTGGCCAAGCTGCGCCAGGTAAACCGGCACCACCAGCCCCCGGCTCAGCGCCACAATCAGCATGATGGCGGCCATCACGACCTTGATCATGAACGGCTTGACGAAGGTCGTGCCGATCGCGCCAAGCTGGATGCCGAAGAGCGATCCAGCGAGCAGTATCAGCGCGAGCCGGATATCCACCAGCCCGTGCAGCGCATATTTGATCGTGCCGCCGAAGCCCATCACGAACGCGATTACCAGCTCGGTCGCGCTCGCGATCAGGCCCGGCGCGCCCAGCACGTACATCATGCCCGGCACACCGATGAACCCGCCGACCGCGATGGTGGCCGCGAGCAGGCCGGTGGCGAAACCGAGCGGCAGCGTGAACAGGGCCGACACCCGGATGTTCGCCGTCTTGAAGTGCATCATGGTCCCGGGGATCTCGACGGACTGCACCCACCGCGCGAGCCGCGAGGTCTTGTCCTGCGCGTCGGTGTCGCCCGACCGGTAGACCTTGATCGCGTCGCGCAGCACGAATCCACCCACGATGGCGAGCACGATAACGAAGGCAAGGCTCACGTAGAGGTTCGAGCCCGCCTCGCCAAAATTCGCCTTGATCTCCTGCTGGATGTCGGCTCCCACCCACACGCCTACCGTCGCCGAGGCCGCCATCACGAGCCCGAGCTTGATGTCAACGTGGCCGAACTTGTAGCGCCGGTAGGCGCCGACCATCGCCTTGGGAAACTTGTGGCACATGTTGCTCGCCACCGCGACCACCCCCGCCACGCCCAGGCTCATCATGGCAGGCGTGAGCACGAACGCGCCTCCCGAGCCGATGAAGCCGCTCACCAGCCCGCCGACGAACCCGATCGCGAGCAGCGCGAGCACGTCGCCGGTTTGTAAATCGATGAACTGGAGTGCGGCGTGTTCCACTGCAATCACTTCTTGTGTTTGCCCGTGACGCCCAGCACGTCCCAGAAGTACGCCGTGAACGCGCCATGCGCGAACGAGAATGCGAACGCCGCGATGACCGGAAGCGCCGGATACCAGCCGTCGGT
Organism: Betaproteobacteria bacterium; assembly: GCA_016183675.1. Classification (GTDB taxonomy): domain Bacteria; phylum Pseudomonadota; class Gammaproteobacteria; order Burkholderiales; family SG8-41; genus SG8-41. The sequence continues at coordinate 6,636 of JACPEF010000231.1, read as the reverse complement.
GCGGGTGAAGGATGTCATGATCTCCGCGCTGTAGAGGTACAGCAGCAGGTAGAGCGCGCCGGAAACGATGCCCGACACGACCAACTGGCGGTAAGGTTTCGGCCTTTCCACGCCCTCTTCCCTCAATTTCTCCCCGAGAATCATAGCAAATGCGCGGTTATTGCACCCATCCACCGCTGCCTGTAATCTGACGCGCCTGCACGGGCATATCACCTCATGGGCCACCGCCTCACGAAAATCTACACACGCACCGGCGACGGCGGCACGACGGGCCTTTCCGACGGCTCGCGCGTCGCCAAGGACGCGCCGAGCATCGAGGAGATCGGCGCCGTGGACGAACTGAACAGCACAATCGGTGTGCTGCTCGCCGAGGAGCTGCCCGACGACGTGCGCGCGTGCCTCACGGATGTGCAGCACGATCTCTTCGATCTCGGCGGGGAGCTCAGCAAGCCCGGCCATCGCATCATGACCAAAGCGTACGTGACGCGGCTCGAGCAGCTGCTCGACCGCTTCAACGCGGAGCTTGCGCCGCTCAAGGATTTCGTGCTGCCCGGCGGCTCGCGCGCGGCGAGCCTTGCGCACGTCGCGCGCGCGGTGTGCCGGCGCGCCGAGCGCCGCGTGGTGCCGCTCGCTAACCAGAAAGCGGCCCCGCCGTTCGCGGTGCGCTACCTCAACCGCCTCTCCGACCTGCTGTTCGTGATCGCCCGCGTGCTAAACCGTCATGCCGGGCGCGATGACGTCCTCTGGCAGCAAGGCAAGAACCGATGACCGAAAAACCCGTGAGCTCGGGAAATCGGGAGATCGCAACTCCGAGAAGCCGGGAGATCGTCAGATCGGGAACTCGTGAGAGGGATTTCCATCCCCCACTCTCGCGCTTCCACGACCTCACGGAATCTGTCGCTCTCACGCTCTAACGCCCTGACGCCCTCGCGGAATATGTCGAACTCACGCCCTGACGCCCTCCCGCCCTCACGCGCTCCGGACGCGCTCGCGGTCCGGCTTGCCGGGCTGGTCGCCCAGTGCGCCCTCAAAAACCAGCGTGCTTTCGCGGACTTGTACCGGCTCACCTCGGCGAAACTGTACGGGGTCGCGCTACGTATATTGCGTAGACAGGACTGGGCCGAAGAGGTGCTCCAGGAATGCTACGTGAACATCTGGAACCACGCCGGCGACTATGCCGTCCAGAAGAGCGCCCCGCTCACTTGGATGACCAGCATCGTGAGGAACCGCTGCTTGGACTGGCTGCGCCGGCCCCGGCACGAGGCGACCGGCGAGGAGTACGAGATCGCGGCCGAGGCCTGGCGGGACGAGAACCCGGGCCCGATGGAACAGTTGATGGCTGCCAGCGAAGCGGCGGCGTTGGCGCGCTGCCTCGAGCAGCTCGAGGCGAAGCAGCGCCAGAGCATCATGCTGGCGTTTTTCCACGGGCTCAGCCACTCGGAGGTGGCGGGCCACATGAAGCAGCCACTCGGCACGGTCAAGACCTGGGTGCGGCGCGGCCTGGAACGGCTGAAAGGCTGCCTTTCAACCGCGTGAAGAAGATTTGCCGCAGATAAACGCAGATAAACGCTGATGGAAATCAGGAATTACGACCGACACATCCCATATAGATCGCAGGAAAGCGGGTTCTTGATGGATACCTCTGTGTTCTCTGTGACCTCTATGGCTGATGTTATTGGGGCTGATCTTATCTGCGTTCATCTGCGTTTATCTGCGGCTCATAGGTTTTAGATGGCTTCTTACAAGGACCCGCAACTGCGCGACAAGCTCGCCGCCGAATACGTGCTCGGCACGCTGCACGGTCGCGCGCGCGCGCGTTTCCAGTCGCTCCTGCGTTATGACCCGCACCTGAGGCGGGTGGTGGCGGAGTGGGAAACGCGGCTCACGCCGCTCGCGGTGGCGGCACAGGAAATCGCGCCGCCGGAGCGCGTGTGGCGGGCGGTGTCGCAGCGCATCGCCGGCGCCGCGCGCGGAGCCGCTTGGTGGGCCGGCCTCGCTTTCTGGCGCGGGCTCGCCGTCACCGCGACGGCCTTCACGCTGGTCCTCGCCACCTTCATCGGCATGGCGCCGCAGCCCGAGCCGCCGATGGGGATGATTGCCGTCATGTCGGACGACAAGGGGCTGCCCGCGATGGTGGTATCGTGGCCGCCGATGAAGGCGATGCGAGAGCCTCACATCCGGATCAAGGTCCTCCAGGAGCACCCCACCATGGCGCCCGGCACCGAGTGGGAGCTGTGGATGCTGCCCCCGGGCAAGGGCGCTCCCGTATCGCTCGGGCTCATCACAACCGACGCGGACCAGGTGATGAAGATCAAGCCGGCAATGGCGGGCAAGATGGATGGCGCGTGTGGCATCGCGATGAGCGTCGAGCCCAAGGGCGGCTCGCCCACCGGGGCGCCGACCGGGCCGGTGATCTTCAAGGGGCGATGCGTGAAAATACTCTAGCCGCAGATAAACGCAGATAAACGCAGATAAGATCAAGAACCAATTTTGCCGCCGATGAACCCCGTTAGAGGCCCAGCCTCTAACGGGGTGAACGCCGATGAAACGGGCACGGGAACGTGCCCGTTTTGCTTTCAGGGGCCACGCGCGAGCAGTAGGATATTATTGGCTGAAGGACCGACCCGGCTGGCTGTCACCAACCGGGTCCGGAAGAGCGCTTATCTTCAGACAAGGCGAAGGAGGTCGGCATGAGAGGTCTGATCGCAATCGTGGTGTTGACGCTGGTCGCTGCTCCGGCCATGGCGCAGAAAAAATCGTGCGAGGAGCTCAAGTCCGAGATCGAGGCCAAGCTCAAGGCGAACGGCGTGAAGGCCTATACCTTGACCATCGTGCCCAATGCGGACGTCAAGGACGGGAAGGTCGTGGGGAGCTGCGACGGCGGCACGAAGAAGATCACTTACGCGCGGAGCAAAGCCGCCTCCATGAAATAGCCCTTAAACCGGAAGAAATGGGGACGTAGCCCGGTTTTGTTTTTTCACCGCAAACATTGATCTTCTCCCCCAACTCGCCCGCGCGTTGAGCGGCGATCAACTCGTCCGTTCCAACGCGCGGAGGCCTCGGAACGGGCATTGGCAAGCAATTGACGATATCGCGTCGGCCTCCTGCGCGCAGCCTCCGAAACGATTGAGGCAAGCATTGGATTCCGTGGTGTCGGCTGCCTTGCGCGCCTCCCCGCTCCAGCCTGCGGCAGTCCGAGTCCGGCGCGCCCTCCTTGGGTCGCACCCGCACGCAGGCACCTGCTCCGCCCTTCGGCGCGCTAGCCAAACCGGCGCTGCGCATCCGGTTTTAACGCTACTTGGCGTCTTGGCGGTTCAATTTTTATCCGCGTTTATCTGCGGTTTCATTTGATCTTCTTGGCGGCCTTGGCGTCTTGGCGGCTAATTCGAACTTGCTCTAGCGCGGAGCAAACCGCCCTCGCCCCTTCCAGCACCCGCGGCGTCTGCCGCTGGATCAGGTCCGGGTCCACGTAGAACACGGGCAGCGCCCGCAGCGCCGCTATCGGCCCTTCGCGCCACTCGCGCGCGAACCTCTCGTCGCCTCCCGGCCGGGTGCCGCCCAGGATCACCTCGGGCCGGGCCGCCAGCACCGCTTCCAGAGACACCGCCGGCGTGAGGGTTGGAGCTGCGGCAAAGACATTCTCCCCGCCGCACAGCGCAATCACGTCGCTGATGACGTGTGCGCCGTTAACCGTGATGAGCGGGCGGTGCCACACCTCGTAGAACACGCCTACCTTGGGCAGCGTTCCGTGGCGCACGCGAAGTGCCTGCAAACCGCGCTCGAAATCCACCGCCGTGCGCTCGGCGGCGGGCGCGGTGCCCGCGAGCAACCCGATCGCGCGCAGCACGCGCGGGATATCGGCGAGCCGCGCCGGCTCGGTGACGAAAACCGCAAGGCCCAGACGCTCGAGGCGCCCGACGTCACCCGCCTGGTTGCCGCTTTTCCAGGCGAGCACAAGATCGGGCCTGAGCGCGAGAACGCGCTCGACGTCCACGCGGGCGGCGTCACCGATCTGCGTGACGGCGAGCGCTTCCCGCGGAAAGTCGCTGAAGCGCGCAACGCCGACGAGGCGCGCGCCGGCCCCGGCGGCAAAAGCAAGCTCCGCGAGGTGCGGCGCGAGGGTGACGATACGCTGCGCGGGGCGGGGAAGCGCGAGCGTCTTTCCCCGGTCGTCAGTAATAACAACAGGCTGCGCGGCAGCTACCGCGCAACCCGAAAGCAGGGCAATGAAACCGCAGATAAACGCAGATAAACGCGGATGAAAGCGAGAACGGGAATTGAACCGCCAAGACGCCGAGAGATTCAAAGATCGAACAGCCTAACGTTCCGGTTGTGGCGCGCGGTGCGAGGAGCGTAGCGCCATGCGAAACGCGTCGCGCACGAACCGGGGGTTAGACGGCTTCAGCGACCGGCGTCCATCGTTGCTGGCGCCTGGACTGTCTTTGCTCAACAGATTCTCCCTCATATGAGACCGGTGTAGCCTCTGGCACAACTAGCGGGGCACCAATCGCATTGATGTTCAGTGTAGCGAATTGCCTTTTGCTCGACGTAAACAAGGCGGCGACGTAGACACCACATTCGCCGCAAACGAGAAAGTCCGACGATCGCGTCCCGAAGCGATAACGCCTCAGCTTCGAAGGGTCAGCGAACCGAAATGTCACCGAACCTTGCGGATCCGAGAAGGTACGAGCACCATGTGCGCGGCAAAAGCTGCATTGACACGCTCGCACAGTCCATTGGACAGGGGGCTGCGACGTACGGAAGGTGAAACCTATAGCGCCGCAGTGGCACCGCCCTTCAAACAACTGTGAGGCGACAGTCATCCAGGAAGCCGTCTAACGTTCACATTCAGCCGCGCCCGCTTGCGGGCGTCGGTTGCAATGTGGGGTTGGGCGTCATCTAACCTCTACGCGTGCCTTGGGCTAGAGGCACGTTGTGGTACGCCTCGATCCACCACCGGTCACCTCGCCGCACGAATACCTCCATGAGCTGAGTCCTATTGATTCCATCCGGTGGCGTCGCAATCCCAGCAGGCATTGCCTTCACTCCCCGTACCTCGCTGTCGATGTCTACGATGGCTACATCTGGAGTCACAAACCGGATTCGGCGGATGGAGTCGTGTCTGGTAGTGCCTTTATAGAATGTTGCGAAGATTTCCCGATGGCGTTCGGTAAACAAAGCGGGCCCGTACATCACCGTCCCGAACCTATTCGTGAACGACGCATCGGGTGCGAGATCATTTGCAAAGGCCTTCGCGTCGCCGGCATCCCACGCCGTGACTTGTGCTGCCACGATGGAGCGAATTTGCGCCTCCGCTGCCGAGTCTTGCCCGAACTCTACAGGTGACATTTGTGCTCACTCCCATAATAGGTATGACGCCCAACGCTGAAGCTCAGGGGCGCGAGCGGCATCGCCGCGAGCGTCCCTCTGGAGCGCGTGGTTAGAACGCATTTACTCGGGCCTCTGCTTCCAACCGCTGAGTTTGCCTATAAGCCAGTTACGGAACCAGCCGTTGAAGAAAATAAGATAGAAAAGTGCTCCTAGATCAGCCACGCTGAAAAGAACCTTGTGCCCCTGAAAAGCCTCGGACACTTGAATGAACTGCATCAGGATGACTGAGACGAAGCCATAAGTAACGTAGAAATATTGCTGCGACACCTCACCACGAACGATCTTTCCTGGCCGGTCCCAACGCCAGTCGCGAACGACCGCATATGCAATAAAGCCGAAGAAGGCCAAATGGACCGCGGAGAATACTAGGCAATCGGTTTGAGGAATGCTCATCTTGCGTTCTAACGTGGCGTTGAGCGGCGCGCGCGAAGGCGCCTGCATACCGGGCCGTTACTCGCATACCGACCACGCTGATACGCGTCCGCTCCAACGCAGGGTTCGGCGGCATAGTCGCGCTTAACGATCAGCGTGTGCACGGCGTCACGAATCAGAAACGATCTCTTTCGTGAGGTTATCGACGACAACTGGACTCTCGAAGTAAGTTACTGATGGTAATGCGCCGTACTTCTCACGGATGTAGTTTCCCCATTCCTCAGTGTAGAGGCCCTCAGCGTCTTTCTTCGATTTCCAAAGATAGACGCCGCCCGCCGTTCCGCCGTCCTCGGAGAGGAGGTAGTACTTGCGAATGAGCCCGGGTGTTTCACGGTACTTCGGAGCAGTGCTAACGAAGATCTCCTGCGCCTTCTCACGAGTGACCGGCTGGGGAAGCTTAAATTGAACTACCGCGGTAATCATGGCGACTCCTCCTGAGGTTCATCAAAGACTCGACGACTGCGACGATTCCTATGACGCCGAACGTGAATTGGTTGAAAAGATAGGTGACAAATTAGTTGACAAATTAGTTGACGATTTAGTTGACACACCCCGCCGTCTCGCCAACCAGCCCATATCCTCCTGTCATCCTATCCTCGGCTCAATACGTTACCCCGGACAAGGCCCCAAGGCAATTTCGCTTCCGGGGGCGGGGGATCGCATGGTTGACCACGTTACACAAGGAACGTCACCCGGGGCCGCACGCCCGCGGCTTCTTGACGTGGTGCGCGACGAGTTCAGACAGATGGCCGCCCTGGCCGTCGCTTCCGTCGGCGTTCTGGAGCAGGCTGACGATGATGTTCTCCACGTCCT
>JACPEF010000039.1 GCA_016183675.1 Betaproteobacteria bacterium | reverse complement strand
CCTCAAGGGTTGCGGCCAGAATCGCCGCTAGCTTTGTCGCGCGGCTTGCCCATATAGCGAATATGGGCTGCACCGCGCTTCGCGCTATCGACGATTCTGGCTCGCACCGCACGCGCGTTTCATTATGTTAGGGGCTCTTAGTAAGGTTGACGTAAGGCGGCTCACGTATCATCATGCGGACTGTTTATGCCCGTTTACTCAGAGGAGCCCGCATGAGCAAGACCGAGGTCAAGCAACCGGACCAAGCGAACGCCGCCACCCCCAAGCGTTTCACTCAGAAGACGTTCCCGGAACAGGTCAAGTACGTGGCCAAGGTCATCGTTTGCTTGCTGACCTTCGGCTTCGTCTACCCGCACATCTTCTCCGAGTAACGCAGCCAGGCGACGCATTCCGCAAGCGGCGGCGCAGGTGCGCCGCCGTTTCTTTCAGAACTGCGCGAGAAAATCCTCGATGAGGCGAGCCAGCCGCTGCGGCTGGTCGTGGTGCATCATGTGTCCGCAATCGTCGAGCCACACCTCGCGATAATCCCGGAACGCGCCCTTGCGCTCGGCTAGCTGCTCCGGAGTGTCCTTGAGATAGCCGGTTCCGTGCGAGTCGCGCGCGAATACCCATAACACCGGCGCGGTAGCATGCCGCCAGCAGGCGATCACCTCCTCGATGCGGAAGAGATAGGGGTTGGCGAGCTTGTGGCGCGGATCACTGCGCAGCGCCACGGTGCCGTCCTCTTTTTCCATTGCCCAGTGGCGCGCCAGGAACTGCGCTTTTGCATCGTCGAGGCGCGGGTTGTTGCGTTTCAGGCGCGCCGCCACCTTTTCGAACGAGCGGTACGGCCGGAAGCGCGGAGGGTCGCGCAGCCCGTCGAGCCATTTCCGGTAGCGGCCGAGCGCCTGGTCGGGCGTCGCGCGCGCCAATCCGAAACCTTCGAGCGAGACGACCTTCGCCACGCGCTCCGGACGGAGGCCGGCGTAAGTGCAGGCGATGACCCCACCCATGCTGTGGCCGATCAGGTTGGCGGGCTCCGCGGGCTGGTAGATCTCAAGCAGCGCCTCGAGGTCGGCGTAGTACTCCGGGAACCAGTACCCTTCGGGCGCCCAGGAAGTCAGGCCGAAGCCGCGCCAGTCGGGTGCGATCACGCGCCACTCGCCTGCCAGCGCATCCACCAGGAACTGGAACGACGCCGACACGTCCATCCAGCCGTGCAGCAGAAAAAGCCCGGGCGCACGCGGGTCGCCCCAGGTGCGCACGTGGTAGCGCAGCCCGCGGATTTGATGAAACTCCGATCGGCTCGGTTTCATGATCGACGTTCAGTGATCGGTTTGCAGTTTGCGGCACGTAGCAGGCAGTCAGCTGCGAACCGACGGCTGCCAACTTTGTTCATTCCCGTCCCGCTGAAGAAGTCTTAACATTGCGCGGAGTCAAACCGGCGCTCTGCGTCCGGATTTAACGGAAATTATGGAAAGATTGCAACCACCGGCGTTCGCCGCCGCAGTGCAGGCCGTTGCGCCGGTTTGCGTGCGCTTTGCGGCGGCGGCGCTCGCGGCGCTGGTCCTCGCGTGGACGCTGCCCGCCGCCGCGCAGCGCTTCGATCGCGGCCTCCTGTGGCGGGTCGAGGGCGGCGGTGCGCAACCGGGCCACGTGTTCGGCACCATCCACGTCAGCGACCCGCGCGTCACGCAGTTGCCGGCGGCGGTGACGCGGGAGCTCAACGAGGCGCGCAGCCTGACGGTCGAGGTGGGGTTGGGGACAACCAATATCCTCACGCTCGCCAATCGCATGGTGTTCCTGGACGGGCGCGATCTGCCGGGCACGGTGGGGCCGGAACTCTACGGGAAAACCGCCGTGCTCGCCGAGAAGCGGGGCATCCCCGAGCCGGCGCTGCGGCTGTTCAAGCCGTGGGCGGTGGCCCTGTTGCTGAGCGTACCGCAGCAGGAACCGTCGGAAGTGCTCGATCACGTGCTCGTCCGCGCCGCCACCGCCCAGGGGAAGCCGGTCCACGAGCTGGAGAGCGTGGACGAGCAGGTGGCGACGTTCGAGGGCCTGCCGGAGAGCGACCAGGTGGCGCTGCTCAGACGCGCGGTCGATCAGCACGAGCGCATGCCGCGGACGATCGGCCGGGTGATCGAGGCCTATCTTGCGCGTGACCTCGCCGCGATGTGGCGCATCGGCGAGGAATCCGGCGAAGGCAGCGTCGAAGCGAAGCGGCTGAACGAGGCGTTCGCCCGCCGCCTGCTCGATGAGCGCAACACGCGCATGGTCGAGCGCATGCAAGCCCGATTGGAGGAGGGGCGGGCGTTCATCGCGATCGGTGCCTTGCACCTCTACGGCGAGCGCGGCGTGCTCGCCGCCCTCGAGCGCCGCGGCTGGCGGGTGACGCGCGTCCATTAGACCAGTGACCGGTGACCAGAGTCTTGTTCCAAGTTCCAAGTTTAAAGTTCCAGGCCAAATCTTGAACCTTGAACCTTGAACCTGGAACCTGGAACCTGGAACCTGGAACCTGGAACCTGGAACCTGCGCAGGCGCGCGG
>JACPEF010000227.1 GCA_016183675.1 Betaproteobacteria bacterium | reverse complement strand
CAGGTCATGCTGCCCTTCGGCCCCGTCGATCCGATCGACAGCCTGAGAGTTGCGCAGGACGTCTATGCGAAGGTTCCTTATCTGACGAAAGTCTTCGAGGAGAAGTTCAACCAGAGGCTCCTCGCCCGGATTACCGACTCGAGCTACAACCTCGGCACCAACTTCGAATGGAAGTCGCTCACCGACCTGAAGGGCCGCAAGGTTGCCGGAGCGGGCCTCAATCTCAACTGGCTGAAGTATGCTGGCGTGACTCCGGTTCAGAGCTCACTGCCGGAGGCCTACACGAGCATGCAGACCCGGGTGTATGACGGCTGGATCATGTTCCCCAGCGCCTGGGTCAATCTCAAGCTCCACGAGGTGGGACCCTTTTACACGCTGATCGGCTTCGGCACGATCACCTGGCACGGTCTCACGATCAACCTGAACACCTGGAAGCGCCTGCCCAAGGAAGTGCAAGCCATCATGCTCGAGACCGCGAAGGACTTCGAGGAGCAGGTGGGCAAGGTCAACCGCGCGCGCTACGAGAAGGACATCAGCACGCTGCGCGGCTTGATCAAGGTGAACGCGATCGATTCCGCAGTGCGCGCGGACTGGGCCAAGGCGCTCAAGGACTGGCCGCCCGCGTACGCCAAGGAGCTCGACGGCAAGGGCCTGCCGGCGACCCGGATTCTGAGGCTGACGCTGGACGCGGCGGAGAAGCACGGCCACAAGTGGCCCTATCGCTACGAGATCAAGTAGCGCCCGGATTGATCGGTTTCTCCCGCGGTTGCGGCCGGTGCGGTTGAGGCGGGCCGTGTCGGCCGCTCGCGCGGGCTTTGCGCCGGAGCCGCTCCGCCGCCGGTCGACGCCGTCTGCCAGCTGACCGGCGGGCGCAGCCCTTCGAGACCCGCCACCCTCGTCTTCCGGAGCAGCCCATGCCCGTGGTTCGCTACATCATCCGGTTCAGCGACCAGTTGTCGAAATTCCTGATGATTCTCGCTGCCGTCTGGGCCATGGGCCTCTCCGTGCTGATCGTGGCCGACATCTTCGGCAACAACCTGTACGGACATGCCATCCCCGGCGTGCGGGAAATCGTCATCAGCTCGATCGTCATGATCGTCTACCTGCAGCTCGGCTACGCCATCCGCAGCCATTCGATGCTGCGCTCCGACACGCTGCTGTACGCAATGCCGGTCACGATGCGGCGGGTCGCACTGGCCGTCGGCTATGCGCTGGGCCTCGTGCTTTTTCTCATGATCCTGCGGGGGACCATCAGCCCGGCCGTCTATTCCTGGACCTCGTCCGAGTTCTGGGGAGAGGGCGCTCTGCGCGTGCCCGTGTGGCCCACCCGTTTCATGATCCTCATCGGCTGCGCGCTCGCCATCGTGAACTACGTCGTCGCGGCCCTGATCGACGTCCTCGGGTTCGACGACGGCGGGCAAGGCTTCGCCGACGCGGACGAGACGCCGAAGAAGAGCTGAGAGCCGTAAGGGGCCGGAGCCGTGTTCGAAGTCAATATCGCGGTGGTGCTGTTCGCCAGCCTCATCGTCATGGTGGTGATGGGCGTGCACATCGCCGTCGCCCTCGGCATGGCGAGCGCGCTCGGCGTCTATCTCATCACCGGCAACTTCGGCGTCGTCGAGCGCATGCTGGCGAGCACGGCCTATGAAGCCCTGCGCGATTACGTATTCGCGGTCATTCCGCTGTTCATGCTGATGGGCGAGTTCATCGCCCGGTCGGGGGCGGTGACGGACGTCTACAAGGGCATCAACCGGGGACTGAGGCGGATCCCCGGGCGTCTTGCGCTCGCAACCGTGCTCGGCAACGCGCTATTTTCGCTGGTGACGGGGGTGAGCATCGCGTCCGCCGCGGCGTTCTCGCGCATCTCCTATCCGGAGATGAAGCGCCACGGCTACCGCCGCACATTCGCTCTCGGCACCATCGCCGGCTCTTCCTGTCTCGGGATGCTGATCCCGCCCAGCGTGCTGATGATCGTGTGGGGCATCCTGACGGAGAAATCCATCGGCGCGCTGTTTCTCGCCGGCGTGATCCCCGGGCTCATGGTGGCGGGCCTGTTCTGCCTCTACATTCTCGCAGTGGCGATCCTGCGTCCCGAAGTCGTCGGCGCCGGCCGGGCCTCCGCGGCCGTGGCGCCAGCGGTCGCTGAAAACCCTGCACCGGCCGTGCCGTCGCCAGCGGACCTTCTCGAGGCGGTGGACCGGTTCTCGCTGTGGACCAGCACGCTCGGCATCGTGCTCGTCGTCGTGACGGTGCTGGGCGGAATCTGGTTCGGCTTCTTCACGCCGACCGAGGGCGCCGGGGCGGGCGCCTTTATCGCCCTCATCCTCGGCATCGTCAAGGGCATGCGCTTTCGCGAGATCATCCAGTGCGTCCTGTCGGTGGGACGGACCTCGGCGCCGATCCTGATCCTGCTCGTCATGGCGTCGCTTTACGCGCGCACCCTGGCGATGACGGGCGTGACCAACGCGATCCAGGACGCGTTCCTGGGCGCCGGTCTCACGCCCGCGGTGATCCTGGCGATCATGGTCGGGATCTGGTTCGTGCTCGGCATGTTTATCGATTCCATCTCGATCATGCTGCTGACGGTCATCATCTTCGAGCCCATCGCGGTCGCGGTCGGCTTCGATTCGATTGCCTTCGCCGTGATCGGCGTCCTCGCGATCGAGGCGGGCCTGCTGACCCCGCCTTTTGGACTCCTGGTCTTCACGGTCAAATCGGCGATCGACGACAAGGACATTTCCATCTGGAGCATCTTCTGGAGCTCGACGCCGTACTGGGTGGTGCTGCTGCTCGCCGTCGTCCTGGTCGCGTTCTTCCCCGCAATCGCCACCTTCCTGCCAAAACTGATGTTCTGAAGGCGTGAGTCGTGGGGGGTGAGTCATGAGTCGGTTCCTGCATGGTCTCCTGGTCGCCGCGCCGGCAAGGGGAGCCTGACCCGGCGTCGAATCACGAATCACGATTCACGAATCACGCTTTTCAAGGAGAGAAAAGTGCCCGCATACTGGATCGCCCGCGCCAGGATCAACGACCCCGTCGAGTACAAGAAATACACCGACCGCGTCCCGGATATCCTCAAGAAATACGGCGGCAAGCCGCTCGCGCGCGGCGGGCGCTACCAGGTCATGGAAGGCACCGACCGGTTCAACCGCTACGCCGTGGTGGAGTTTTCCTCGCTCGAGCAGGCGGTGACGTGCCACGCCTCGCCCGAGTACCAGGAAGCCGCCGCGTTCCGCCGGGCGCCTGGCGTGAGCGAGGTCGAGCAGGTGATCGTGGAATCGGGCGACGCCACGCCCTGACGGGCAACGATGAACGATGAACGCGGAACGATGAACGGGTGAACGATTGAATGGGTGAAAGGCTTTACGTCGTCACGGGCCACGCCTCATCAGAGTTTGCGCGGGAGGGGGAGGCGGTCTACCCTATGCGGCACATTGGGCGCTGCGACCAGTGACCAGTGACTGGTTAACGGCTCACGACTCAGGGATTCTAGCCAAGAGGAGGAGGGACCATGCACTTCCAGCGCGCGTTGAAAGCAGCAGGCCTTGCGGTCCTGCTGGCCGCGGCGACCGCCGCAGGGCTTGCTCCTTCGACAAGCTCGGGACAGGCTTTCCCGAACAAGCCGATCCGCCTGGTGGTGCCGTTCCCCCCGGGCACCGCGAGCGACTTCCTCGGGCGCACCATTGGCGCCGCGCTCACCGACCTCTACAAAGTGCAGGTGGTGGTGGACAACCGCCCCGGCGCGGGCGGGCTGGTGGGCACGCCGATCGTGCTGCAGGCGACACCGGACGGCCACACCATCGGGCTGTTCGCCCAGCCCTATCTCACCTCCCCGATGCTGCAAAAAAAGCCGCCGTACGACCCGTTCAGGGACGGCGCCCCGCTCCTGCAAATCGCCAGCATCCCCAATATCGTCGGCGTGTCGAACCAACTCCCCCCGAAGACCTTGCAGGAATTCATCGCCTACGCGAGAGCGCGTCCGGGCCAGCTCAACTACGCTTCGGTGGGCGTCGGCTCGATCGCCCACTTTGGCGGAGAGATCGTCGCCCGCGCCGCGAACCTGCAAACGGTGCACGTCCCGTACAAGATCCTGGCCGACGGCTGGTCCGACCTCTTCTCCGGGCGCACGCACTTCTTCGTGTTCGCCGCGCCGGCGGCGGTGCCGATGGTGAAGGACGGGCGCGTGCGCGCGCTCGCCGTGACGCCGCCCAGGCGCATCCCCGCGCTACCCGAGGTGCCGACAGTCGCGGAAGCCGGGCTGCCCGCCGCGGAGCACGTCGCCTGGTTCGGCATGTTCGTGCCTGCGGGCACGCCGAAGCCGCTGGTCAACAGGCTCGCCAGGGATATCAACTCCGTCTTGCGCGATCCGCTGACGAAGCAGCGTTTCCTCACCCAGGGCGCGGACCCGATCGAGACCTCGTCGCCCGAGGCCTTCATGAAGCTGCTCCGATCGGAGAACGTGCGCTACGCGAAGCTCATCAAGGAGGCGGGAATACAACCTCAGTGACGGGAGCTGCCGAGGGATGAGGGCGGAGGGGTAAGCCGGGGTTTCGAAGAACGTGCCTGCGCACGTTCGAGCCGGCGAACGCCCGACGCGATGCAGCGCGGCGGGCCGGGGTCGTAGACCAGGGATGAGGAGAAAGCGTGATAAGTAACAGGTGACGAGTCGCTGGCACTTCCAAAAAAAACGGCGCTGCGGACTCCGCAGCGCCGTTTTGTTTTTCCTGTTGTTATTGAGATCAGTTTTTCTTGGCGTGCTTGGCGCCTTGGCGGCTAATTTCAGCCGCGCCTTACTGCTTCGGGATGCCGATCTGCTCGATGAGCTTGGCGTATCTGGGGACTTCGGACTTGACGAAGGCTCCCAGCTCCTCCGGCGTGCTGGTCGTGGCGTCCACGCCGAGGGTGGCGAAGGTCTTCTGAACGTCGGCAAGCCGCAGGATGCGCGTCAGCTCCGTGTTGAGCCTCGTGACGATCGGCTGGGGCAGGCCGGCCGGCCCGAACATGCCCCACCAGCTGGTCATCACGAAGCCCGGTACCCCCGATTCGGCAACGGTAGGCAGGCCGGGAACCAGCGGGGTCGGCTTGGGCCCGGTGACCGCAAGCGCCCGCAGCCTGCCGGCCTGGACGTGCGGCAGCACCACCGCCATGTCGGAGAACACGACGTCTATCTCGCCCGCCAGCAGCGCGATCGTGATCAGCGCCGAGGCCTTGAACGGCACGTGCAACATGTCCGTCTTGGTCGTGCGCTTGTAGAGTTCGGCCGAGAGCATCGAAATGCTTCCCGGCCCGCTGGAGCCGTAGTTAATCTTGCCCGAGTGCTTTTTCACCAGCGCGTTGAATTCCCTGAACGTTTTCACCGGCACGGACGGGTGGACCACGACGATCTGCGGCGCTGTCACGGCCAGCGTGATCGGCGTGAAATCCTTGAGCGAGTCGTAGCCGACCGACTTGTAGATCTGATTGTTGACGGCTATCGGGCCGACGTTGCCGACCAGCAGAGTGTAGCCGTCGGGGGGTGATTTCGCCGCAATCGCCGCGCCGAGGCTGCCGGCGACGCCCGCGCGGTTGTCCATGATTACCGGCTGGCCCCACGCCTCGCTGAGCTTTTGCCCGAGCGTGCGCCCGATGATGTCGGAGGTCCCCCCGGGCGAGAACGGCACAACCACGCGGATCGCTTTGGTGGGATACGCCTGTCCCAGGACTGCGGCCGGGACGACTGCGAGTGCCAGCGCAAGGCCGGCTGCGAACTGTCTCATGATTGTCTCCTTCTTGGTCGTTGCGGGATCCGGGGGCTCCGCCTGGGCGCCCCGTTGTTCTGAAAACGAGTTTGACCCATGGCGCTGCGGAACGCAAGCGCGGGCCTGCTGCTCGGCCCGCGCCCCGATTCCTTGATGACCTTGCCCAATTTCACGAGCTCGCTCCTGATGACCTTCGTGAACTCGTCAATCCACCTTGAGGTTGGCGATGCGGATCGCGTCGCCGAAACGCACCCATTCCTCCTTGATGAGCTTGGCGAACTCTGCGGGCGTGCTCGTGAGCGGCTCCGCGCCTACGCGCTTCAACGCATCGCTGGTCGCTGGATCGTTCACTGTCTTGACGAGCGTGGCGTGCAGCTTCGCGAGTATGGATTTGGGCACGCCCGCGGGGGCCGCCAGACCGGCCCACCCGGCGGATACATAACCTGGCACCCCGGATTCGATGATGGTGGGAAGCTCGGGCGTAAGCGGCGAGCGCTTCTCGCCCCCCATGGCCAGCGCGCGCAGCCGCCCCGCCTGCACGTGCACCATCAACGCGGGGGCGGGCGCGATCATGAGCTGCGACTCGTTGGAAATCACCGCACCCACCGACGCGCCGGCGCCCTTGTAGGGCACATGCAGCACGTCGATCTTCGCCAGGTGCGTGAACAGCACGCCCGCGAGATGGCTCTGGAACCCGGTGCCGGCGTTCGCCCAATTGAGCTTTCCGGGATTCGCCTTGGCATAGGCGATCAGGTCCTTCACGTTCTTGATCGGAGCGCCGGGGTTGACCACCAGCACATTCTGCGTGATCGCGAACAGCGAGATCGGCGTGAAATCCTTGTGCGGATCGTATTTGACGAGTTTCTTGTAGAGCTGGGGTCCGATGACCTGAGATGCGGTGGCGGAGGCAAACAGCGTGTGCCCGTCAGGCGTCGAATGCGCGACGATCTCGCCTGCGATGGTGCCGCCCGCCCCGGTGCGGTTGTCCACCACCAGCTGCTGACCCAGCAGTTCGCTCATCTTGGTGGCGATCACCCGGCTCATGGTGTCGATCGACGACCCGGGTGTTTGAGCGATGACGAAGCGAATCGGCTTGCTGGGATACTCTTTCCCGGCCTCGGCCGCCGTTGCCAATCCCTGGTGCAGAAAACACGATGCGGCGAGCGCGAACAGGACTGCTGGTTTCAGAGTGTAGTCCATGGTAATCCTCCTCGTTTGGCGCAGGCATACTAGTGCCGTTCCAACTTGTTTCTCCAAATACCGGTGGCCCGCCCACCGGGGACAGTCGGCCACTGGAGAAATAGTTGGCTTGGCACAAATAGTTGGAACGGCACTAGCCGCGGATAAACGCCGATAGAAAAAACAAAGGCAATGTCCTATTTAGTGGGTAAAGAATTCATTGTGAAAGCCGAGTTCCCAGAGGGAAATTGAACGAGATTCTCTCGAATATATCTGCAGAGATATCTCTACTCGCTGACTCGAGGCGCTGATTACGATAAAGCATTGATTGTGTATCGTTAGTGCCGCACTTCTTGTTCACGCTTCGACCAGCTTTACCCAATTACTAGGACATTGCCAAAAACAAAAATACATAGCCACAGAGGACAGAGAGTTCACGTAGAAATAAACTCGGTCAACAACCCCCGCCCTTCCCTCCGCCTGAGGAGGAGGGGTAGGGAGGGGGTGCTCCTCCCTAACTCTGTGTTCTCTGTGCTCTCTGTGGCTGAAGCTCTTGGGGTTTGATCTTATAGAATAGCCGCGGGCAAGCCGCAGCACAACCTCAGGCGGGCCCGGGCCAGTAAAGCCGGGTCGGGTTATCCACGAGGACCCTGCGGCGCAGGGCCTCGTCGTCGCACATCGTTGCGAAGAGGTCCACGAGCTCCCCGTCGTTCGGCATCCACTTAACGTTGGGGTGGGGGAAATCGCTGCCCCACAGCACGCGGTCGGGCGCGGCCTCGATCAGTGCTCTGGCGAACGGGATCGCGTCGTGGAAGGGCTTGCCGGCGGAGGAGATGCGCTCCGGCCCGCTCACCTTCACCCATGCGAGCTCGTTCTTCATGAGATCGAGCAGCTCGCGGAACGGCTTCTGCCCGAGGCCGTGTCCTGCCTCGACGCGGCCCATGTGATCGATGATGAACGGCACGCGCAGGCGATTGAGGAACTCGCGGTAGGTCCCGATGTCCCCGGCGTCGAGATGGAGCTGCAGGTGCCAGCCGAGCGGCGCGATGCGCTGTGCGACGCGCTCGACCATCGCGGGATCGGGCGCGCCGCCCAGGTGCGCGACGAAGTTGAACCGCGCGCCGCGCGCGCCTCCCGCGTGCAGCCGCTCGAGCTCGCGGTCCGTGACCTCGGCCCCGACCATCGCGACGCCGCGCCAGGCGCCCTTTGACCACGCCATCGCGTCGAGCATGGCGCTGTTGTCGCGCCCGTGGCAGCTCGCCTGCACCAGCACCGCGCGCGGGAATCCGAGGTGCCGGTGCAGCGCGGCGACCTTTTCCCTGGGCACGTCGGGCGGCGTGTAGCGGCGCTCCGGCGCGTACGGGAAGCGGCTGCCCGGCCCGAAGATGTGGCAGTGCGCGTCGCACGCTCCGGGCGGCGGCACGTACTTGGGCTTCACCGGGTTCGGGTCAGGAGCCGCGATGGTCTTCATGAAGGATGAGGGAAGATCATTTGGAAGACGTGAGAGCGGGAGAGCGTGAGGGCGGGAGAGCGACAGAATCCGTGAGAGCGTCAGGGTGTTAGAGGGTGAGAGCGTGAGCGCGGGAGGGCGACAAGTTCCGTGAGGGCGTGAGAGCGTGAGAGGGACGATATTCTTCGAGTTCACGATCTCCCGATCTCCCGAACTCCCGATCTCCCGGCTTTTCAATCTCCCGATTTCCCGACTTCACGATCTCACGGCGCCCCGGTCACTGGCGCGGTATCTTCGCTTTCTCGATCACGGCTTTCCACTTGGCGATCTCGGAGATGAGCAGCTCGCGGAAGGCCTCGGGGGTCGCGGGACGCGCCTCCACGCCGAGCTCCGGGAAGCGTTGCCTGATGTCGGGGGCGGCGAGCGCGTCGTGCACCGCCTGGTTCAGGCGATTGATGATCGAGCCCGCGACGTTAACGCACGCGCCGGGACGGGTCAATGCGCGGTGGGGGGCCGGCCCGGGCGCGCTTCGACTATACTTCACGCTGCCCACGGCGGAAGGCGGATGGAAGAAGGCAGAAGGCAGAAGGTAGAAGGATGAAGGAGAGGGATGAGCGCCTTAACCCCGGTGACGACTGACGAGTGATGACTGACGGGTCTTGTTCTTGGGGCCCCTGTTCGCTGCCGAGCAGTCGCAGACCAGGTAGGGGGTCGTCGGCGAGCACTGGGCGAGTTTCGTGTGCCTCTCCTTATCGCTGAGGACGCCCGCCCAATGTCGCGAGCAATAGCGAAGTGAGTGCGCGAGTTGCGCAGCCGCCCTGCCTGGTCGAGCAGCGCAGGGGACCGCTACGAGTTCACGAGGTAGCGGCGGCGAACCGGGGCGCCCTTCTCTTTGGTGACCTTTCTCTTGGGCGAGCAAGAGAAAGTCACCAGGCCCCGGCAGGGGACTGTATCCCTGATAGCCGAGGGATAAGGGATGAGCAGCTAAGGCAGAAGGCAGAAGGATGAAGGCAAAAGGAGTCGAATCACGACTCACGGGTTCCGGGCAGGCGATGGCCGGTGCGCGGGCGGCGCTATTCTCGCTCGCGATGATCGCGGCGGGAGTGTGCGCGGCGCAGCCGGAGGCGGCGAGGGACGCCTTTACCCAGGGCCTCATCGAGGGCAAGACCGGTCTCTATCAGAAGGCGGTCGGTTTCTTCGACGAGGCGATCCGCCTCGATCCGAAATTCACGCGCGCGTATTACAACCGCGGCGTCTCCTACCAGGAGCTCGGGCAGAACGAGCGCGCGATCAAGGATTACAGCGAGGCGATCCGGCTCGACCCCGGGTTCTCCGACGCCTACGCGGGCCGCGGAACGGCCTACGAGAACCTCAAGCGATACGAGCAGGCGATCAAGGACTATGGCGAGGCGATCAGGCTGGCTCCTCACGAAGCGAACAACTACGCCAACCGCGCAAGCTCCTACGACAAGCTCGGGCGCTACCAAGAGGCGATCCAGGACTACAACGAGGCGATCAAGCTCGATCCGCGCGATGACGATGCGCTCGACTCGCTCGCGTGGCTGCTCGCCACCGGGAAGAACCCGGCGCTGCGCGACGGCAAACGGGCGGTGGAGCTCGCGTTGCAGGCGTGCGAGCTCACCCATTGGAAGGAGCCCGGCCACATCGATACGCTCGCGGCGGCCTACGCCCGCGCCGGCGACTTCGCAGCCGCCGTGAAGTGGCAGATGAAGGCGCTCGAGGACAAGGAGTTCGCCAAGAACAGGGGCGCGCAGGAGCGGCTGCAGCTCTACCGCGCCGGGAAGCCCTTCCCGCCCAACTAAACCGGTGACCAGTGACCGGTGACCGGTGACCAGTGACCGGAACAACCGTGAGATCGGGAGATCGAAAGACTCTGAGATCGAGAGGTCGTGAGATCGAGAGAAACCGGGAGATCGTGAGATCGTGAAATGGTGAGATGGAACGTTCAGAGGGTCGCTGTCGCTCTCCCGCGCTCCCGCTCTTACGCCCTCACGGATCTTGTCCCTCTCACGCTCTCTCGCCCTAACGCCCTCACGGGTTCTGTCGCGCTCACGCTCTTACGCCCTCACGGAACTTATCGCCCTGACGCTCTCACGCCCTCACGTTAGTTTCGTCACTCATCCCTGAGCGTCCCATGCTGGCCGCCGCGCTGCGCTGGATAGACCGCAACATCCTCGAGCTGGGGCGCGAGCTGCGCCTCTCCTATCTCCCGCCGCTCATGGTCTACATGGCGGCCGGCATCTCGGGGCTCACGGGCATCGTCGGTGTCTTCTTTGTCAAGGACTACCTCGGCCTTTCCGCCGCGTTCCTCGCCGCGCTCGGCTTCTGGGCCGGGATCCCGTGGGCGCTGAAGATGCCGCTCGGGCACCTCGTGGACCTCATCTGGCGCTGGAAGAGCTCTCTCGTCTACCTCGGCGCATTCCTCGTCGCCGCGAGCCTGCTGATCATGGCGGGGCTGATCGGCGAGCGCTCGGCGATGGCCGCGGTGATGCCGGTCGAGGCGTGGTTCGTAGTGGCGGAGCTCCTCGCGCCGGTCGGCTACGTGCTTCAGGACGTGGTGGCGGACGCGATGACCGTCGAGGCCGTGCCGAAGGCGGACGTTGAGGGCCGCCCGATAGACCCCGAGAACCGCAAGCTCATGCACACCACGATGCAGACGCTCGGGCGCGTCGCGATCATCGGCGGCACGGTGCTGGTCGCGCTCGCCAACGTCTATCTATTCGCCGGTACGCAGGAGTGGCCCGAAGCCGGGAAGGCGCGCCTCTACCGCGACATCTACCTCATGGCGCTCGCGATCCCCGCGATCTCGGTGCTGGGGGTGGTCGTCGCGGCGATACTGAAGGCGCGCGAGAAGCGGCGGCTCCTCGCGCAGGGCCTGAGCGCGGAGCAGGTGCGCGCGCTCGTTTCCGAGCCCGGGGAGCCCCCCGCCCCCAACTGGTGGATCCTCGGCGGAAGCCTCTTCTTCGTCGTCTTCACGCTCACCATGGGCCTGGGCGACTTCCGCTACAACCAGGAGGTGATCTTCCTCGGTTCCTTCGCGATCATCGCCTTCCTCGTGGCGAAGCTCACGCGCGAGCTCGACCCGGAGGCGCGCGCGACGCTGGTGGGCACCGCGATCGTGATCTTCATTTTCCGTGCCGTTCCCGGCGCGGGCGCCGGCGTCACCTGGTGGTTGATCGACGAGTTGAAGTTCGACCAGCAGTTCATCTCGGTGCTCTCGCTGATCGGGAGCGTGCTGACGCTCTTCGGCATGTTCATCTTCCGCCGCTTCATGGCCGAGCGCTCCATCGCCTACGTCATAGGCTTCCTCACGGTTTGCGGCTTCGTGCTGGGAGCCCCGTACATCGGCATGTACTACGGGCTTCACGAGTGGACTGCCTCCGTGACGGGCGGCATGGTGAACGCGCGCTTTATCGCGCTGGTGAACACCGCCCTCGAGTCCCCGCTCGGGCAGATCGCGATGATCCCGATGCTCGCCTGGATCGCGCGCTCCGCGCCCGCGAACCTCAAGGCGACCTTCTTCGCGGTCATGGCTTCCTTCACCAATCTCGCGCTCTCGCTCTCCCAGCTCGGCACCAAGTACCTGAACCAGGGTTTCACGGTCACGCGCGAGGTCAAGGACCCCGCGAGCGGCGCGATCCAGGTGCCGGCGGACTACAGCGAGCTCGGCCTGCTTCTCATCGCGACGACGGTGATCGGGCTCGCGCTCCCGTTCGCGGCCATCCTTTTTGCGCGGATCACCCAGTTCCGCAGCGCGTAACGGGACCATGCCGGGAGACTGCATCCCTACGGGGTGACGGGAGTCTTGTTCAAAGTTCTGAGTTCAAAGTTCAAAGTTGCGCGACGAACCCTGAACTCTAAA
The DNA here is from genome assembly GCA_016183675.1 of Betaproteobacteria bacterium. Lineage (GTDB taxonomy): Bacteria > Pseudomonadota > Gammaproteobacteria > Burkholderiales > SG8-41 > SG8-41. The sequence continues at coordinate 32,776 of JACPEF010000227.1, read as the reverse complement.
CCTTGACCCTTGAACCTAGAACCTTGAACGTTGAACCTGGAACAGGCCCTCATGCCTCATCCCCGGCACGCCGCGCGACATCATCGCAAGACTCCACGAGGGCGTGGTCTACGCGCTCAAGGTTCCCGATACCAGGAAACGCTTTCTCAGCAGCGGCGCCGAGCCGGTGGGGAATACCCCGGAAGCATTCGCGGCCGTCATTCGATCCGACATGGCGAAGTGGGCGAAGGTGATCAAGGCGGCGGGCATCAAGCCCGAGTGACCGATTAGTAAAGAAGTGACGATTAATGGTGACGAATGATGGTGATGAAAAATGGTGACGAAAGGAACTGACGAAAGATAGTGACGAAAAACGTTGTTTACCCGTCACCAGCACCCGTCACCAGTAATCGTCACCAGCATTCGTCACTTCTTAGGGGGCTAGAGCGGCGTCTTGACGACGCGGCCGTTCGACTCGACCAGCCAGCGCTCGCTGGGAAAGGACTTCCCGGCGAGCAGCGCGGCCATCCAGTCGGCGACGAGCACCTGAGGCGTCGGCCCGAGGTTCGTGGAAGGAACGTTGCCGACGGAGTGGCGGCAGTCCTGGTACACCACCAGCCGCTTCGGGCACGTGAGCGTCCTGATGAAGCGCTCGGTGTGCTCGGGAGGCGAGAGCTCGTCCGCTTCGCCCGCGACGCAGAGATAGGGCATGCGGATCTTCCCGGCGTGCCCCTCCCAGGTGAGCGTCCTGCGGAACTCGTCGAAGGCGTCCTCATCGGCGTAACCCGCCATGTACATGAAGCGCCGCTTGAAGGTGGGCGACGCCTCCTCGAAGATCGTGCGGAAGCCCGGCTCGAGGCAGGCCGCGGTCACCGCGCACGCGCGAAAGCGCGGCTCGCCGGCGGCGGCGATCGTGGCGAAGAATGAGCCGAAGCTCTGCCCGACGACGCCGATGCGTTGCGCGTCCACCTCAGGGCGCGCCCGCATCCATTCCATCATCGCTCGGCCGGCGGCGATCCAGTTATCCATGCTGACGGGGATGCCCAGCACCGCGCTCTCGTACTGGCCCGGTCCTTCGACGGTGAGCACGGCGACGCCCCGCGAGAGCCAGCGGTCGCCGTACATCGCCACGCTCGCTTCCTTGAAGCCGTCCATCCCCGGGATCGACACCACCGCCGGGATGCGCCCGCTGCCGTAGCCGGGCGGCAAGTGCCACCAGCCGGGCAGCGCCTTGCCCTGGAACGGGACCCACGCCGCCTCCACCTTGTGGTCTGCGAGCCGGGCGAAGCTTGCGTAGCACTCGCGCTTGCGCTGGTTGAGCGCGAGGTTCTGCTCGCTGTTCTCGTCGTGCGGCCACTGCGCGGCGGCGTAGTGGATCGCCGCCATGAAGTAGTTCTGGCGCGCGGTGACGAGCTCTTCGGCTTCTTCCGCGGCGCGCGCCTTCGCTTCGCGCCGCCGCGCGGTCGCCTCGAAAGCAGGTCCGATATCGGCGTACTTCTTCACGCGCTCGCGGATCGCGGCGAAATCGGCGTTCGCCTCGGGGCCGCAGGGCGCGTTGTAGCTGATGGTGCGCGGCTGGTCCCAGTCCACCCCCACCGAACGGATGACGTTGTCGAGGAGCCAGCGCTGTTCGGTCCAGCGGCGGGTGACGATCCGGTGGTGCGTGGTGGCGGGAAGTTTGGGTGCCTTGTTCACTTGGGGCTCCGATCGTGGTTGGCGAGGCAGAAATTGTGAATTCGACGCGACTGGTTCATCATTCTATGCGTCATGGCCGACACTGACACCCATACTGGAAACGTGACGTCGTCCGAGGGCAACGTCCGTCTCACGCACGTGATCTACGGTCTGCACGCCTTCAGCGCGATCACCGGGATCGTGACCGCGGCGTTCATCGTGACGGCGTTCCTCACCGGCTGGCCGTCCATCATCGCGGTGATCATCAACTACATCAAGCGCCCCGACGTGCGCGGCACGTATCTCGACTCGCACTTCAGCTGGCAGATTCGCACCTTCTGGTTCGCCGCGCTGTGGTTCGTGATCGCATTGATCCTGTGGGTGACAGTCGTCGGCATCCTGGTCGCGTGGCTGTTGGCGGTCATCGCGGGAATCTGGGTGATCTACCGCATCGTGCGGGGGTGGTGGAGGCTGGCGGATGGCAAGGCGATGCCGCTGCCGCAGGAATGAGCAAGGAAGGCAGAAGGCAGAAGGAGATGGCGTTCGTCACTCGTCACTGATCACTCATCACCCATCACCCATCACCCGTCAGGAGAGAATCATGATGCGTTCCATTTTGTTTCGCGTCGCGATCGCGGCACTCGCCGCGCTTGCATCGCTTCCGGCCGTTGCGCAGAAAACCGACTGGCCGACGAGACCGGTGCGGTTCATCGTCCCGTTCCCGCCGGGCGGCACGACCGATCCGATGGCACGCATGGTGGGCGCCAAGCTCAACGCGTCGCTCGGCCAGCAGTTCGTCGTGGACAACCGGCCGGGCGCCTCCGGCTCGATGGGGGCGGCGATCACCGCCAAGGCGTCGCCGGACGGCTACACGTGGCTCTTTGTCTTCGACACGCACGCGGTCAACCCGTCGCTGATCCCGTTGCCATTCGACACCGTGAAGGACCTGGCGCCGGTGATGCTGGTCGGGACCGCGCCGATGGCCATCGTCACCAATCCCGCGAAGCCGTACAGGGGTTTCGGCGACGTGATCAAGGCGGCGAAAGCGAGGCCGGATACGGTCACCTACGGCTCGATCGGCAGCGGCAGCCTCGGGCACCTGACGGTGACGCTCGTGCAGCAGGCGGGCGGCTTCAAGATCGTGCACGTGCCCTACAAGGGCGGCGGGCCGATGACCGTGGACGCGCTCGGCGGCCACGTCGAGATCGCCATCGGCACGGTGGCGCTGCTCACGCCGCACGTGAAGGGCGGCAAGCTGCGCGCCATCGCCGTCACCGGCGACAAGCGATCGCACGCGTTGCCCGACGTGCCGGCGCTCGCGGAGCAGGGCTTCCCGGGCTTCTCGGCGCTCGCGTGGTGGGCGATCTTCACGGCCGCCGGCATACCCAAGCCGATCCTCGACAAGTTCCACGCCGAGGTGGTCAAGGCGTTCAACGCGCCGGACGTGCGCAAGCAGATGACCGAGACGCTCGGCATGGACCTCGCCCTCAGCAGCCCCGCGGCGCTGCAGAAATTCCTCATCAGCGAGATCGAGCGCTGGGGGAAAGTGGTGCGCGAGAACAACATCCGCGCTGATTGACGGGAATTTGACGCAGATCAAAAACTCGCCGGCGGGACAGGCGTAGAAAGGGAATTGCCTCGCGCTGCCCCGGAGAACCGGGTGCCGACCCCGGGTAATACTCTGGCGCGGGGACGATGGCCGGTGAGGGCCCCCTCCCTCGAGCCGGTCAAACGAAGCTGCTTTTTGGCAGCTGCCGTGCTCGCCGGCCGGTGCCGCCATGGCATCCGGTACCCAATAGGGGTGTAAACGGCATGGCACGGCAAGAGTCGGCCGGACGCCGGGAGCCTTCGGGTTCGCCGGCGTTCTGTTTTTGAGGGCGGAGGGAAGGAGCTGTTCCAGGTTCCAGGTTCAACGTTCAAGGTTCAGGGTTCATCGTGCAACTTTGAACTTTGAACTTTGAACAAGACCTTGGTCACCCGTCACGCCTTACCAGAGCTGCCGCGGCTACCGGACCGGGCTTACCTGGATGCGCCGCGCGATCATTGTGCCGTCGTCACCGGGCGCGGCGGTCAGGTTCACGGCCGCGCCGGGCACGAGCTGCGAGCGCTCCCCCGGGACGAGCATCGAGATCGACGCGTTTTCCGGCACGACGATCTTCTGCGACCCGTCCGGGTAGACGAGGGTCAGCTCGCGGCCGCTGCCGGACTGGACCATCGCGGACACCGTGGCGTTGGTCATGGTCTGATCGCTCCGGCCATCGAAGGGCCGGTGGCCCGGGTTGAGGGGCTTGGGAAACCGGCGCACCTCGACCGCCGTGAGGGTGCCGTCGTCGCGCCTCAACGAGGTGACGCCGAGGAAGTCGCCCGGCTTGATGTCGCCGAGCGCAATCGGCTGGGTGAAGACGATGACGGTTTTTTCCGCGAGGTGGATGGCCACGTTCCTGCCGTCTGCGGATTTCACCGAAAGCACGTTGTCGTCGACGGCGGTGATGGCGCCGCGCACCCGCATCGCGGTCTGGGCGTCGGCGGCGGTGGCCACCAGGGCAAGCGCGCTGAAAAGCCATGCAAAACGGAGCTTATTCATGTGTCTCTTCCAGGATGTTCGATCGAGCCGGTCGGCCCTTGGGCCCTTGCAGGCCTCACGATAAACAGGCCGGGTCGCCATTCTATTCCCGAATAAAGCGGACGGACCAACCCGCCGCTTTATTTCCGCGCGTTCGAACGGACGCAGGGCGCCGTTCAACGCGCGGACCGCGGAGGGATGAGGGGGAATGAGGGGCGCCGGAAGTCCGACGTGAGGCCGCGAGAGCGTCAGAGCGGGAGAGCGACAAATTCCGTGAGGGCGTAAGAGCGTGAGCGCGAGAGAAGGGAATACCTCCTCACGATCTCCCGATTTGACGATCTCACGGCTCCCGGATCTCACGATCTCCCGACTCACGGTTCGCAGCGATTTCCCGTCGCCCGCCACTGGTCACGTCACTGGCCGTGAGGGACGAGGGAAACGGTGATAAGGTAGAGGCACAACGCGAGGAGGAAGAGTGATGCCCACATTCTGGAAGGTTGTTTCCTTTGCCGTCGCCCTGTGCGGCACCGGGGTGGGCGCCGGCCAGGCGGCGCAACCGAAGGGCGCGGACCCGGCGGCGGCTTATCCTGCGCGACCGATCCGGATCGTCATTCCCTCCACCCCCGGCGGGGGCAATGATTTCCTCGGGCGGCTGATCGCGCCGAAGCTCACCGAGTCGTGGCGCCAGCAGGTCGTGGTGGACAACCGTCCCGGAGCCGGCGGCATCATCGGCTCCGAGATCGTCGCGCGCGCGGCGCCGGACGGGCACACGCTGCTGATCGTCGCGACCGGCTACACGGTCAACCCGTTCCTCTACCGGAAGCTCCCCTACGACACGGTGAAGGACTTTGCGCCGGTCACGGTGCTCGGCAAGACCACGCACGTTCTCGTCTCCCACCCGTCGCTCGCCTCGAAAACGATCAAGGAGCTGCTCGCGCTCGCGAAATCGAAGCCGGGGAGCCTCACCTACGCCCACTCCGGCGTCGGCACCGGCGGGCACCTGTCGGTCGAGCTGTTCAAGAAGATGGCGGGCTTGAACATGGTCGGCGTGGCCTACAAGGGGGCGGGCGCCTCGACCGCGGCGGTGCTGAGCGGGGAAGTGCAGATGCTCTTCACGCAGGTCGCGCCCGCGATACCGCACGTGCGCGCGGGCCGGCTCCGCGCGCTCGCGACGACGAGCCTCGCGCGCTCGACCGAGCTGCCGGACGTGCCGACGCTTTCGGAGAGCGGGCTCACGGGCTACGCGGTGGACGCGTGGGGCGCCATGCTCGCGCCGGGCAAGACCCCGCCCCGCATCGTCGCGAAGCTCCAGGCGGAACTCGCGAAAATTCTGCACCTGCCCGAGACCAAGGCGCGGCTCGCAAACTTCGGCTTCGAGCCGGTCGGCAGCACGCCGCCGGAATTCGCCGCGTTCATCCGCTCCGAGATGGAGAAGTGGTCCAAGCTCATCCGGGACGCGGGGATCAAGGCGGAGCAGATGTATTAAGAACGGTGACCGGTGGCGAGCGACCGGTAACGAGCGGGGGGCCAGCCTTATCACACGGTCACTCAACCACTGAATATGAGCGGAAGGAAAAGCTGGCAATGAACCTGATCGTAGTCCCCGGCGACGGCATCGGGCCCGAGATCACCGACGCCACGATGGTGACGGTGCGGGCGCTCGAGAAGCGCTTCGGGCTGAAGTTGAGCATACGGAACCTCGACAGCGGCCTGGTGAGCCTGAAGAAGAACGGCGTCACCATGCGCGACGAGGACGTCGAGGCCGCGCGGCGCGCCGACGGCGTGATCCTCGGGCCGATGTCGGTCGCCCAGTATCCGCCGGTCGCCCAGGGCGGGATCAACGTTTCGGCGCGCTACCGCACCGCGCTCAATCTCTACGCCAACGTTCGTCCCTGCTACACGCGCGCCGGCGTGCCCTCGATGGCGAAGAAGATGGACCTCGTGTTCGTGCGCGAGAACGTCGAGGATTTCTACGTGGACCGCAACATGCACGCGGGAGTGGGCGAGTTCATGCCGACGCCCGGCATCGTGCTCGCGGTGGGGAAGATCACCGCGGAAGGCACGCGCCGCGCCGCGCGCGTCGCCTGCGAGCTCGCGCGCCGGCGCCCGCGGAAGCGGCTCACCGTCGTGCACAAGGCGCCGGTGCTCAAGCTCTACAACGGGCTCTTCCTCGACAGCGCGAAGGAGGTGGCGAGGGAGTATCCGGAAATCCAGGTGGACGATCTGCTCGTGGACGCGGTGGCGGCGCTGCTCGTGCGCACCCCCGAGCGCTTTGATGTCCTGCTCATCCCCAACATGTTCGGCGACATCCTGACCGACGAGGCCTCGGAGCTCGCGGGCAGCCTCGGGCTTGCGGCCTCGCTCAACCACGGCGATGACTGCGCGGTGGCGCAGGCCGGGCACGGTTCCGCGCCCGACATCGCCGGCAAGGACGTCGCCAATCCGACCTCGCTCATGCTCTCCACGGCGATGCTGTTCGAGCACGCGGGCACCAAGACCGGTGACGAGAAGCTCGCGCAGGCGGCGCGCTGCTTGCAGGAATCCGTGGATGCGATGCTCGAAAGACCGGAGACGCGCACGCGCGACCTCGGCGGCCCGCTCGGCACGCGCGCGTTCGCCGAGGCCGTGGTCCAGCGGATACGCGAGTGACCGTGACCTCTCACCGCCAGGGACGCGAGGAAAAATAAGTGATCCTGTCGCATAATTCCATCTTAATCGGGACGCGAAGCGCCCGATTAAGTCCGCCGGTTCGAGACGGGCGGCGGACCGCCGCTCAACCGGCGGGTGCTCGGGCGAGAAGCGCCCGATTAAGTCCGCCGGTTCCAGACGGACAAGTTCGGCTGCCGCTGAACCAGCTGATTGGGCCGGAACCCGACCGCACCAGGAGGAAACCATGAAGCCCCTGTCGCAACGCATCCTGACCGTCCTCGTCTGCCTGCTCGCCGCGGGCGCGGCGCACGCGCAAAGCTACCCGGCGCGGCCGGTGCGCATGATCGTGCCGTTCAACCCCGGCGGCTCCTCGGACTTCGTTGCACGCATCATCCAGCCCAGGATGAGCGAGCTGCTGGGACAGCAGGTCGTGGTGGACAACCGCGCGGGCGCCTCCGGTAACATCGGTGTCGAGATCGCCGCGCGCGCCGCCCCGGACGGCTACACCCTCTTCCTCGGCAACGTCGGCACGACGGCGATCAACCCGAGCGTCTTCCCGAAGTTTCCCGTGAAGCCGGTGCGTGACTTCTTCGGGCTGACGCTCCTCGTGGACGTGCCGGGGGCCTTCGCGACGCATCCGTCGGTGCCGGCCAACACGGTGAAGGAGTTCATCGACTACGCCAAGGCGCGTCCGGGGCAGCTCAACTACGGATCCGCGGGCGCCGGTAGCGCTCAGCGCCTCGCGTTCGAGTTCTTCATGAACAAGGCCGGCATCCAGCTCGTGCACATCCCCTACAAGGGCGGTGCCGGGGCGGCGACCACCGCGGTGCTCGCCGGCGAGGTCACCGCGACCATGGTCACCGTCGCGTCGTTCATCCCGCACGTGAAGACCGGCAGGGCCAAGGTGCTCGCGGTCATGGCGCCGAAGCGCTCACCTGCCCTGCCGCAGGTGCCGACCATGGCGGAGTCGGGGTTCCCCGAGCTGAAGCTTGGCTCCTGGCAGGCGATGTACGTGCCCAAGGACACGCCGCGGCCGATCGTGAACAGGCTCTATTCCGTGATGATCAAGACGATGGAGGACCCGGAAGTGGTCAAGCGCCTGGAGACGGGCGGCGCGGAAATCGTCACCAACAAGTCGCCCGAGGAATTCGCCGCCTTCCTGAAGACGCAGAACGAGTTCTGGGCGAAGATCGTGAAGAGCGTCGGCGCGGTGGCGGAGTGAGCATGGCACGCCTGGACCCGCTGCCGGCGGATGCGAACCCCGACCTGCAGGAAGCTTTCCAGAACTTCAAGCGGTTGCTGGGCTATGTGCCCAACAGCGCGCTCGTCATGAGCCGCAAGCCGAAGCTCGTGAAGGCGCTCGCCCAGCTCGCTTCCGCGGTGTGGGACCCGGCGAGCGAGGTGAACATCGGCTTCAAGCGGCTCGTGGCGTACATGGCGAGCCGCACGCACGGGTGCAATTATTCCATGGCGCACGCCGCCGAGGCGGCGCACCGCGCCGGCGTGAACGATGCGAAGCTCGAGGCGGTGATCGAGTACCGAACGAGCCCGCTCTACAGCGAAGCCGAACGCGTCGCGCTCGACTTCGCGGTCGCCGCGGCCTCACAGCCGAACGCCGTCACCGACGAGCTGTTCGAGCGGATGAAGCGGCACTGGACCGACGCGCAGATCGTGGAGATCATGGGCGCGGTGGCGATCAACGGTTTCCTAAACCGCTGGAACGACACCGTCGCTCCCGCGCTCGAGGCGGAGCCGGTGGCGTTCGGCGAGCAGCATCTCGCTCGCCACGGCTGGCGCATCGGCAAACACAAGAGGTGAGTGCGGGAGAGCGTGAGAGCGTGAGAGCGACAAGTTCCGTTAGAGCGTTAGAGCGTGAGCGCGTGAGGGCGACAAAATCCGTGAGGGCGTGAGAGCCACAAAATCCGTGAGGGCGTGAGTGCGTGAGCGCGGGAGATGGAAGTTCCCTTTCACGACTTCCCGATCTCACGATCTCCCGTCTTTTCGGTCTCACGATCTCCCGCCCTCCCGACCTCCCGATCTGACGGCTTTTCGAGTCACTGGGCACGATTCACCAGTCACGCTTTTAAAATGAAAATGCGAGGCTCCATGCTACTTCTCTCCATCTTGGTCCTCGCGAGCCTCGTGGCGCTCGTGGTCCTCCCGGGCGGCGGCGCGGGGCCGGGGGATTGGCGCACTGCGAGCAGCGAGCCGGTCGGCCTCGCGCCCCACCCGGCGGCAACGCCGGAGGCCGTCGTCCAGGTCTACGCCGCGCGCACCTGGGGCTGGCGCGGCTATTTCAGCGTCCACTCCTGGATCGCGGTCAAGCCGGCCGGCGCGAAGCGCTACACGATCTACGAGGTGATCGGCTGGCGCCTGCGCTGGAACGATACCGCGTTGGCGATCCACGAGCGCGAGCCCGATGCGCGCTGGTACGGAAACGCGCCGGAGCTCCTGGCCGAGAAGCGCGGAGACGGGGTGGACGCGCTGATCGGGCGCATCGACAAAGCCGCCCGCGAATACCCCTATGCTGGGGAATACTCCATCTGGCCGGGACCGAATTCCAACACCTTCACCGCCTGGGTCGCCCGCGCGATCCCCGAGCTCGAGGTGGACCTGCCGCCGACCGCGATCGGCAAGGACTACCTCGGTGACAGGCTTCTCGCCACGGCGCCGAGCGGCGGCGGCTTCCAGCTGTCGCTGTACGGCCTGCTCGGCGTGCTGGTGAGCGGCGTCGAGGCAGGCAAGTGCCGTTCCAACTATTTCGAGCTATCTGTGATGCGTGATCGAGGCACGATATTCAGCAGAAGAGTTCTCGTGGTCATTAGGCCAATCAAGTTGGAACGGGGCTAGCCGCCCAAGTTTGGAGAAACAAGTTGGAACGGCACTAGAACGCCTTACCCGTCACGGCCCACCCGTCACGAGTCACGCGTTCGGTCGCGACGAGTGCCCAGCCCCTAGCGCCTGGTCACTCGGGCTTGATGCCCGCCGCGCGCGCGACCTTCGCCCACTTCTCGGTTTCGGCGCGCATGACACGCGCGAACTCCTCCGGCGTGTTGGCGACGGCGTCCGCGCCGTCGGCCGCGAGCTTCTGGCTGACCGCAGGCGAGCGCAGCACCGCCGTCATGGCCTCGTGCAGTTTCGCGATGATCTCCGGGGGAGTGCCGGCGGGCGCGAACATGCCGTACCACTGCGTGGCCTCGTAGCCCGGTACCCCCGCTTCCGCGATCGTCGGCAGATCGGGCAGCGCGCTCGAGCGCTTGGCGCCGGTCGTGGCCAGTCCGCGCAGGCGTCCGCTTCTCACGTGGGGCAACCCGGAGAGCATGGTCGCGGTCGCCGCGACGACATGGCCGGCAAGCAGGTCCACCAGCGCGGGCCCCAGCCCCTTGTACGGGATGTGGACCATCTTGACGTTGGTCATGGTGAGAAACAGCTCCATCGTGAGATGCGGGTTCGTCCCGGCGCCGGCCGAGGCGTAATTGATCTCGTTCGGGCGCTTGCGGGCGAACGCGATCAGCTCCTTCACCGACTTCGGAGGCAGCGACGGGTGCACCACCAGGATGTTGGGCGCCGAAATGACCTGCGTGACGGGCGCGAGATCCTTCAGCGCATCGTACGGCAGCTTCTTCTTGGTCGCCGGGAGAATCGCGAGCGTCGATATTCCCATCAGCAGCGTGTAGCCGTCGGGGGTCGCCCTGGCGACGAGTTCGTTGCCAATGATGGAGCCCGCGCCCGGGCGATTGTCCACGATCACCTGCTGGCCCAGGCGCTGGGAGAGACCGGACGTCAGCTGCCGCGTGAGGATGTCGGTGCCGCCGCCGGGCGAAGACGGCACCACCACCCGCACCGGCCGGTTGGGATAGCCGGCCTGCGCGAGGCCGTCACCGGCGCTTGCCGCAACGAGCGCGGCGCAAAGCAGGCGTGCTGCGTTCCGAAGCTTCATTTTCAGATCCTCCTCGTTCGGGGATCGCGCATCGCTTGATGGCCGGAGTGGCCCAAGCTAGCATCCGTGGTTTTCAACGTCAACCAACTCCAGGAGTCGATCGATGAGCGGGCAACTCGAAGGCAGGGTCGCGCTGATCACCGGCGCGGTGCGGCGCAACGGGCGCGCCGTCGCGCTCGCGCTGGCGCGCGAGGGGGCGGCGGTGGTCATCAACACGCGCCGGTCCCGCGAGGAGGCGGAGCGGGCGGGGGCGGAAATCGAGAGCCAGGGACGGCGGGCGATGGTTTGCGTCGCCGACGTGACCGAGGAAAACGCGGTGGGCCGCATGTTCGATGCGGTCGCCGCGCGCTTTGGGCGGCTCGACATCCTGGTGAACAACGCCGCCGACCGCCAGCAGGTGCCATTCATCGAGATGACCGCCGCGCAATGGCGCCACATCGTCGGCATCATCCTCGACGGCGCGTTCTTCTGCTCGCGCGCGGCGCTGCCGCACATGGTGCGCGACGGCTGGGGACGCATCGTCAACGTGAGCGGCGACGGCCACCACATGCCGACCCATATGGGGCGCGCGCATGTGTCCGCCGCCAAGGCGGGGCTGGAAGGGCTCACGCGCGCGCTCGCCGTGGAGTACGCGAAGCAGGGCGTCACGGTGAACTGTGTCTCTCCGGGCCGGATCGGGGGCGAGCGCTCCGCCACCGCCGGCGAAATGCCCCACGCCGACCTCACCCCGCCGGTGGGACGCGCCGGCGCGCCCGATGACATCGCGCGGGTCGTGCACTTCCTCTGCCTGCCCGGCTCGGGCTTCATCACCGGACAGACGATCCACGTGAACGGCGGACTCTTCCTGCCGTGACGGGGGCTCGATCGGTTCTGCTGCACGAGCGCGGAAGTCCACATTGCGTGAATCGCCATGCGCGGTCTCCGCGGCCGCGCAGGCAAAATGCTAATCTAGCGGCACAACGCGCGAGGACGGGCCATGAAGAGATTCGGAAAGGTGTTTTCCCTTCTTGTCCTGCTGTGCGCCGCGACGATGAGCGCGGGTTACGCCGCGCAGAAGGAGGCGCAGGATTTCCCGCGGCGGCCGATACGGGTTGTCATACCCTTCGCCCCGGGCGGGGCGACCGACATCGTTGCGCGCCAGATCGGGCCCGCGCTGGGCGAGCGGCTGGGGCAGCAGCTCGTCGTGGACAACCGCCCGGGCGCGGCGGGCAACATCGGCGTTGAGCTGGTGGCGCGGGCGCAGCCCGACGGCTACACGGTGCTGCTCGGCAACGTATCCACGAGCTCCATCAACCCCCTCCTGTTCGCCTCGAAGCTGCAGGTGAAACCCGAGAAGGACCTGGCGGGGGTGACGCTGCTCGTTTCGGTCCCGAACCTGATCGTTTCGGGGGCGGGTTTCGCGCCGAGAAATTTCAAGGAGCTGGTCGAGTACGCGAAAGCGCGCCCGGGCCAGCTCAACTACTCCAATCCCCTGGGCGCGTATTCGCACCTCGACATGCTGGATTTCACCAAGCGCGCGGGCATCCAGATGGTGAACGTGCCTTCCAAGGGGGCGGGCGCCACGGTGCCGGCCCTCATCAGCGGGGAGATCCACTTCTCGATCATGAACGCCGCCTCCGCCATCGTGCAGGTACGGGCGGGGCGCATGAAGGCATACGCGACCACCGCGCAGCAGCGCATCACCGACATGCCGGACATTCCGACGCTCGTGGAATTGGGCTTTCCAGGCATCGGCAGCGACAACTGGAACGGCTTCTTCGTGCCGTCGAGGACCCCGCGCGGCATCGTCGGCAAGCTCTACCAGGCCGCGGTCGAGGTCATCCAGCGCAAGGACATCGAGGAGGCGTTCGCCAAGAGACTCGCGCGGGTGACCGTCAGCCAGTCGCCGGAGGACTTCGATGCGTTCGTGCGCAACGAGATGAAGCGCTGGGGGCGCATCATCAAGGAAAACAACGTCAAGCTGGATTAGCGTGAAAGGGCGAGGGCGAAGTAAAACGGGACTCGGGGCTCGGAATCCGGATTTTGCGTTTGTCAGTCGCTAGCCCCTAGTCCCGATCCCCGCATTGCCCATAACGCGCCACCTACAACCCGACACGAGAGCACGAGAATGGCCGACAAGTCCGCCAACGTATCGAAGCCCCGCGACTACAAGCTGATCGTCGAGAAGGACGTGAGAATCCCGATGCGGGACGGCACCATCCTCTACGCCGACGTCTTCCGTCCCGACGGCGGGGCCGAGCGCTTCCCCGCCATCATGAACATCAGCGTCTACCAGAAGGACAAGCTGTGGATACCGCCGGACGACCTGGAGGAGAAGCCCAACCCGTACATGGCGTGGGAGACGGTCAACCCGATGTGGTGGTGCCCGCGCGGCTACGCGTGCGTGCGGGTGGACGCCCGCGGCGCCGGGAAGTCGCCCGGCCAGTCGGAGCCGAGCTCGTACCAGGAAGCGGTGGATTTCTACGACGCGATCGAGTGGATCGCGAAGCGGCCCTGGTGCTCCGGCAGCATCGGGACGCTCGGCATCTCCTACCACGCGAGCTCGCAGTGGCGCGTCGCCGGTCTGCAGCCGCCGTCGTTGAAAGCGATCATGCCGTGGGAAGGGCGGGCGGACCAGTACCGCGACCAGGCCTATCACGGCGGGATCTTCGCGGCGGGCTTTATTTCCAACTGGCACACCACGGCGACCGCGCACCACCTGCTCGGGAGGACCCGCAGCTACAATCCCGACGCGTTCAACAACAACCTGCTGTGGCACTATATGCGCAACGACCTCGACTCCGAGTTCTGGCGCCAGTGCAGCGCGCGCTGGGACAAAATCACGGTGCCGACGTGGAGCGTCGGCAACTGGGGCGGTTTCTCGCTGCACCTGCGCGGCAACACCGAGGGCTACCTGAACGCGGCCGCGAAGCACAAGAAGCTGCGCGTCCACACCGGAACGCATTTCCACCCCTTCCATTCGGAGGAGGGGCGCATGGACCAGTTGCGGTGGTTCGACTACTGGTTGAAGGGCATCGGCACCGGCATCCTGGACGAGCCGCCGGTGAAGCTCGAGATCCGCACCGGCGGAAGCCAGAAGCCGTACCCTTTCCGCTTCGAGAACGAATGGCCGCTCGCGCGCACGCAGTGGACCCGGATGTATCTCAAGATCGAGCGCGAGCCCTCGAGCGACGAGCATGCGGTCGAGGGGCGGCTCGTGAGCGCGCTGCCGACCGCCGCGGGCAAGCTCACCTATTCCGCCGGCGGCGCAACCCGGGCCGGCGTGGCTTCGGCTTCGTCCCTCGCGACGACCCACGGCGGGAGCGGCCGCACCGGCGTCTCCTTCGAAAGCGCGCCGATGGCGGAGGCGACCGAGATCACGGGACCGCTCATGCTCAACCTGTGGGTGTCGAGCACCTCCGAGGACATGGACATCTTCGTCACGCTGCGCAACATCGGTCCCGACGGGAGCGACGTCTGGGAAGTGGGCCAGCACGGCCAGCCGATACCGGTGACGAAGGGAACGCTGCGCGCATCGCACCGCAAGCTCGATTCCGAGCGCTCGCTGCCGTACCGCCCGTATCACGCGCACAACGAACGCTGGTGGCTCGCGCCGAACGAGCCGGTTGAGTGCCAGGTGGAGATCTGGCCCACCTGCATGGTGTTCAAGAAGGGGCACAAGCTGCGCCTCGACATCCAGCCGCGCGACGGCGTGGGGAGCGCGCCCTACACGCACTACCACGCGGACTACAACGCGGGGGCGGAGAACACGATCCACTCCGGCGGGGACAAGGCGTCGTACCTGCTGCTTCCCGTGATCCCGCCCAAATAGGGTTAAACCGGAAGCAGAGCCCCGCGCGTTGGAACGGACGGGATGATCGCCGTTCAACACGCGGGTCTGGGACCCGTTCCGAAAGGCAAGAGTGAGCTGCGGATGCCCATCACCGCTTACCGTAGAGGATAGACGATGACTTCGCAGGGCACCTGGATAGACCATTTCCCCGGCAACTTCATGTGGTCGAACGCGACCCTCGTCACGAAAGGCATGGCGCCCTACGGCGCGGTCGCGCTGGGGGAGATTGACCAGGTCTGCGAGCGGCTGAGGCAGCGCCAGGGCGAACCGCACGCGTGGTGGGAAGAGTGGGGCGCGATGGGAGCCCGCCTGGAAAAGGCGGCGGAGGCGGCGGAGGCGGAGGGACGCCGGTTCACCGCCGGCAATTATTATCTCCGCGCCGGGATGTACTACTTCACGGCGGAGCGCTTCGTCTATCCCGGCGAGCAGAAGCGCGAGATCGGGCGAAGAGCGCTCGACCTGCAGACCAAAGGGTTGCTGCGGCGCTACCCGAACATCGAGAAAGTGGAGGTGCCGTACGAGGGCGCCACGCTGCCGGCGCTGTTCCTGAAGGCGCCCGGCGCATCCGGTCGCGCGCCCGCGGTGGTGCTGTTCGACGGCATGGACAACTGCAAGGAGATGAGCGTGCTCTTCGCCGGTCTCGAGTTCGCCGCGCGCGGCTGGCACACGCTCGCGATCGACGGGCCGGGGCAGGGCGAGTCGCTCCGGCTGCGCGGCCTGTACAGCCGCCACGATTACGAGGTGCCCGGCGCCGCCGCCTACGAATACGTCGCGAAACGGCCGGAGGTGGACCCGAAGCGGGTGGCGGTGATGGGCTACAGCTTCGGCGGCTACTATGCCCCGCGCGTCGCCGCCTTCGAGGAGCGCTATGCGGCGTGCGTCTGCCTCGGCGCGCTGCACTGGGACCTGGCCGGGTGGCAGCTCGAGGTCCAGCGCAAACAGCAGGCCAATCCCGCGAACACCGCGCAGTCCGCGTTCCATTTCCGCTGGATCATGGGCCATCTCGACGACGCCGACGCTGCGATCGAGAAGGCGAAGAAGTTCTCGCTGGTGGACGTTGCCGGAAGGATCGCTTGCCCGTTCCTCGTCGTGCACGGGCAGGACGACCGGGTGTGTCCCGTGGATTCCGCGCACAAGCTTTATGCGGCGGTCGGCTCGAGAAAGAAGACGATCAAGATCTTCACCGCCGAGGGGGGCGCTGCCGAGCACTGCCAGGTGGACAACCGCCAGATGGGGATCGATTACATTGCGGATTGGCTCGCGCCGGTCTTCAAGGCTGCGTGACCAGCGAACCCTTATAGGGGACAAACCACTAAGGACTGCTTCACCCCAACAACTTCTTAGTGGTCTGTCCCCTAAGTCAGGTTAGAGGCGGACCTCGATTTTGAGCTAGATCAAGCAAAATTCAATTATCATTAGGGCAGAGACCACTAAGGTGTTCTAAGACGCTGGTGGAGGAGTTCTTGGTGGTCTGTCCCCTAAGCGACTAGAGGAGAATCGAGATGCGTACTGAGAAACTGTTAGCCGCAATCGCGGTCCCGGTGGTGTTGGCGGTGTCGGCGGCGCACGCCGCGCAGCCGGCCTACCCCGAAAAACCGATCCGGCTCATCATCGGCAGCGCGCCGGGCTCGGGTCCCGACATCATCGCGCGGCTCGTGGCCGACCGCTTGTACGGCACATGGGGCCAGCGGATCGTTGTCGATTCCCGCCCCGGGGTTGCCGGCATCATCAGCGCGGAACTCGCGCTGCGCGCGAACCCGGATGGGTACACGTGGATGATGCTGACCTCGCAGCTGTTCGTCGCGACCTCGGTCTATCCCGATCTCAAGTTCAACCTGGACAAGGAGTTCGCCTCGATCAGCCTGATCGGAACGGTGCCGTTCGTGCAGATGGTCAACCCGCAAGTGCCGGCGAAATCGATACCCGAGCTGATCGCGCTCGCCAAGAAGTCGCCGGGGAAGCTGCGCTACGGTTCGGCCGGTGCCGGAGCCTCGGAGCATCTTTCAGGCGTCATGTTCACGCGCCTGACAGGGACCGACATGCTGCACGTGCCCTACAAGGGCATTCCCCAGGCTATCGTCGACACGCTGGCAAACGAGGTGCAACTGACGTACGCGGTCTATCCGGCCGCGCGGCCGCACGTCGAGTCGGGCAGGTTGAGGGCGCTCGGCGTGACCACACCGAAGCGCTCGTCGGCGCTTCCCAACGTGCCGGCAATCTCGGAAGTGGTGCCCGGCTACGCGATGTTCGGTTGGTACAGCCTGGTGGCCCCCGTGGGCACGCCGAATGCGGTGCTCGCCAAGGTGAGTGCCGAAGTGGTGAAAGCGTCCAGGGAGCCGGCATTCGGCGAAAAACTCAAGGTGGTGGGAATTGATATCGTCGCGGGCGGGCGCGAGGAACTCGATGCGTTCCGGCGCGGGGAAAGGAAGCGGATCACCGAACTGGTCAAGGCCTCCGGCGTCGATCTCAAATAGCGTGATGGGTGATGAGTGATGACAAACAAAGAAAGTTTCCAGTAGGCCCTGGTCGGTTTGGAGTTGGCAGTCTTCGGCCAGGTGCGAACTGACGGCTGCCCATCCAGCGCGGCGACGACCGCCCGCAGCTATCGACGCCGCAGGTACGCCTGCCGCGGCGCCATTGGCGGCGGGACGCTGGCGTCCTTGTGGCGAAAGTTGATGCGGCCCTTCGTGAGGTCGTAAGGCGAGATTTCGACGGTGACGCGGTCGCCGGCAAGGATGCGTATGCGGCGCTGGCGCATCTTTCCGCACGCGTAAGCGGTCACCGCGTGCCCGTTGTCGAGCGTCACGCGGAACACCGTGCTGGGCAGTACCTCGTCGACGACGCCTGTCAATTCGATCATTTCTTCTTTTGCCATGTGCGATTTCCCCTGGCGGGACCCAGCGGCGCTGCCGCCTTCCCGCGGTGATGTGCTGCGTGTGAGTTTCCCGGGACCCGCGCCCGGGATGGGCACGGCATCGAGCAGGGAGACTGCAAAGCCGTCCGGAAAGACTGCGAATGACCGCCCGGCAGCCGTTGTGACGCGCGAGTTTGGGCGCTGCGGGCACCGTTGGCAAGGAGAATTACCAGGAAACAGTGATGGGTGACGAGATAATGGTGACGATTACTGGTGACCGGCTTGAAACCCGGTGATGAGTGATGAGTTGCACCCCGAGAAAGGAATCATATACGTGCCGGCGCTTTGGGCGCATAATGGCGGGGTCGAATGCGCTTTGGGTCTGTTTGTAGTTCATTTCCGGCTGGCACTTTCGGTCCTTTCCCACAGGTAAATTTGATGCCCCGCGCATTTTCGCGCGCGGCCACGCCACATCTGGAGGACATTATGTCTACCGGCACCGTAAAGTTTTTCAACAGCACCAAAGGCTTCGGCTTCATTCAACCCGATGACGGCTCGAAGGACGTGTTCGTGCACATCTCCGCGGTCGAGCGCGCGGGTCTTGGCACGCTGAGCGAGAAGCAGAAAGTCTCGTTCGACCTGGAGAAGGGCAACAACGGCAAGATCTCCGCGACCAATCTGAAAGCCGCGTGAAGTCCGCCCGCATCACCGCGAAACCCCGCTTCGGCGGGGTTTTTTTTCCGGTACTATACTGGCACGTCCACCACGGCGAGGCTTCCCTCGTGCGCCCATTCGAGCAGGCGTTTCGAGTGGCGCGCGACGTCACCCGGCGTCTTGTCGCTGCTGCGGAACTTCGCGCTTGCCCGGTAGACGCTGGTCGAGGCCCTGGTTTGCTCGAACAGGCGCTCGAGCGCGCGCTTCACCGCGTCGCTCTTGGTGAGTCTGTGAGAAGGGTCAGTGAACGGTCCTAAGCTCTGCGCGACATTGGACCGTGTTTGAGTTAGTTTGGAGACATGGACTTACGGGTCACCGTGGTCGGAGGCACCGGCTTCATCGGCCGCCGGCTGGTGGAGCGGCTCGCGGGTCGCGGCGTACCGGTGCGAATCGTCTCGCGGCACGCGGAAGACGATGGTGGTCGGGCGCCGCAGATAGAACGCGTCGTCGGCAGCATCGAGGACCCATCCACTCTCGAGCGCGCGGTTGACGGCGCCTCGGCGGTCGTCAACCTGGTCGGCACCACAGCCGCGAAGAGCGAGCAGCAGTTCTACTCATTGCATCGCGATATCCCCGGCCGGCTTGCGGAAGCGGCGCGGCTTGCAGGCGTCGAGCGCTTGGTTCACGTTTCGGCGATGGGCATCGGCCTTGACGCGCCGTCGCTGGCTGATCGCTCGAAGGCCGCCGGGGAGAACGCCGTCCGAGAGGCTTTCCCTGGCGCCAACCTCGTCCGCCCTGCGCTGGTGTACGGGACGGGCGATCACTTCTTCACGCGATTCACCCAGCTCGCCCGCAGTGCGCCCGCGATTCCCCTGATCGGCGGCGGACGCACCCGGTTCCAGCCGATGCATGTCGAGGACGTTGCCGAGGCCATGGCAAGGGTGCTCGAGGAACCGGGCACCGCCGGCCGGGCGTTCGAGCTCGGCGGGAGCGAAATTTTCAGCTTTCGCGAGTTGATCGAGCGGCTGTGCCGGGCCATCGGACGCCGGCCGTGGCTCGTGTCGATCCCGTTCCCGCTCGCGGAAGCGGGGGCATATTCGACGCAGTGGCTGCCGCATGCGCCCCTGACCGTCGATCAGGTGCGACTGCTGAAGACGGACAAGGTGATCCGTGATCCCCAGAGCGCCCCCGCCGCGCTGGGCGTCCGGCCCCGCCCGCTCGAGAGTTTCCTTTCGGAGTTGGGCAAAGAAAAATAGGGACAGACTGAGCTGACCCGGTTTTCCCTGCTCATCGCCCGACGCCGGGTCGCGGAGCGTCAAATCGCGGGCGGGCCTTCGCGCACGACCTGCCCGGCGAAGCGCATATCCACGCAGTCCTCATAGGCGAACCGGGTCCGGATCGCCCCCGCTGCGAGCATGGCGTCGCGCAGCCACTCGAGGCCCTCGCGGTGCACAACGGGCGTGCGGTTCCAGAGCCCGAGCGACTGGTAATCGTTGCAACAGGCGGTGAGCACCGGAACCGGCAGGTCGGGAAAATAGCGGGCGATGGCCTCCGCCAAGTCGCGTGCGTCGCGCGCCGCGATCCACTTGAGCGTCCGGTACATGGCCCGCGTCATGCGTAGCACGGCGTCGGGGTTCCGCTCGATGAAACTGCGCGTCGTGTTGAACGTGGTGTACGACGTCGGTCCGCGACTCGCGGCGGCGTACCAAACGTGCCCGGCACCTTCGTCGATCAGGAACCTCGCGTAGGGCTGGAACACCTGGATCAAGTCCACCTCGCCTGCGCGCAGGGCGGCGGCATTCTCCGCCATGGTGCGCCCGGTTGCCCGCCTGACCGCCGACGGGTCGATCCCGGCCCGGCGCAGATCGTGCTGAAGGCAGATCCACGGTGTCGGCACCTCGGTGACCGTCGCGAGTGTCCATCCCGGGAGATTCTCGAGCGCAAACCCGGGGTTCGGGGCGCGCCCGACAAGGAAGAACGGATCGCGCCCCACCACCTCGCAGAACGCGACGTATCCGCCTTTCGGATCCTGGTCGAGGGCGGCCATGATCCGCAACGGCCCGCCCCACGATACCTGCCCCGCCCCGGCGGTGAGCGTTTGCAGGGTCCGGTCCGCCGCCGCCGACATCTTCATGTCCACCTCCACGCCCTCCGCCTCGTAAGCGCCGAGCGCGGCGGCCGCGTAGAAAGGCGCGTAGAACACTGCGCGGAAGTTTTCAATCAGGATGATGGTCATTTCTTGCGCACGCAAGGGGGTCGGAGTCGAAATATCTCCGCCCGTTTTCGATATCCAAAAATGATCTCGACTATTGCTTGCGGGGCCCCTCTTCGCCGCCGAGCAGTCGCAGCCAGGGCGGGGGGGGTCGTGAGGGCTTTACTTTCTAGTTACGCGCGTTTAATCCGAAGCGCCGGGACGCTCTAACCCTTCACTTTGTCACTGCGTCATTTCTTCACTGCATCACCACGTCACTGCGTCACTGCTTCTGAGGCCGGAAGACGAGGAAGTACTGGTTGGGCAGGAAGGCGTGCTCCTGCACGAGCTTGTAGCCCGCGCGCGCGAGCTCCTGCTTCACCTTGTCGGCCGGAATGCGGGCGCGCTTCGGCGGGCCGACGGGTGAGTCGAGCGTAAAGTCGATGATCGCAAGCCGGCCTTTCGGCTTGAGCGATTTCTGCAGGTTCGTGAAGTAGCGCTCGCGGTCGGACACGTGGTGGTACGTGTCCACCAGGATCGCGAGATCCACCGCCGCCGGAATGCCCGGGTCGTCCGGTTTGGCGGGGACTGCGGTGAGGTTGCCGAGCTTCTCGCGCTGCGCGCGCTCGGCGAGGTAGCGCACCATGTCGGGCTCGGTGTCCGCGCCGTAGACGCGGCCCTTCGGCACCGCGCGTGCAAACCTCACCGCGAAGTAGCCGGTGCCCGCGCCGATGTCGGCGACCAGGGCTTCCGGGGCAAGCTTCAACGCGCGGATCACTTCGTCCGGCTTTTGCCATTCGTCGCGCGCCGGATCATCGAAGACCTGCGCCCACTTTTCCGCGCGGGAGAAGCTGTGCTGGCCGTGTTCGACCGCCTGGGCTGCGGCGGGCGCGGCGAGCAGCGCCGCGCAGGCGAGCGCGACGCAGAAGGCCTTAACCGTATCGAAAAGACCCAAGTTCTTGAACCACAAAGGACACAAAGGACACGAAGGTTTCATCGAGCATGAACCTGGTCTGAGTTCTTGTTTCCTTTGCGTCCTTTGTGGTTAAGGATTTTGGTTTGCTTGGCGTCCTTGGCGTCTTGGCGGCGAAGGGTTACTTACTTTCAGGGAATCTGGATCTTCCCGCCGGCACCCGGCAGACCACCGGGGCCACCTAGCCCCCCCATGCCCCCCTGCGGCACGACGATGGAGGAGGCCGCCTGCCGGCGCAGCTCCTGCAGGTCGCGCACCGTGCGCTCCACCGCGTCCTTCGCGACGCCGGCGAACTTCGCTACGGCCTCGTCCAGCGATTTGGCCTCGATCTCGAAGGTAATGGGCAGCGCGCCAACACTTGTCAGGAGCTGCGCTTCGCCGACATAGACCACCTTGCGGCCCGCGTCCGGCGAGCCGTCGCTCTTCACGGGGGTGAGGGTGCGGATGGTTCCTACCTTGCGGTCGGTGTAGATCTCCTCGCGGTAGAGCGTCGCGGGGTCCATCTTGGGGTCGGCGGTTCGGTCTTCGGGTCTTTGTGCCATGTTCGTGAACGAATCGGGTGTTCGCCGGCGAAATTATCGCACGTCCGCGGCTCCCTCCCTAACCCTTTGCCGGGAGGCGAGAGAGAATTTCCTGGCGCTGCGTCGAAGCGCTCGGTCAATCGGCCTTGGCGCCGGAGAACTTGACCGCCCTGGCCCAGCGCTCGGCGTCGGCCTTGAGAAACTGGGCGAACTCGCCGGTCGTCATGCTCACCGGCTCCGCGCCCTGCTTGTTGATGTTCGCGATCATCTCGGGCGAGCGCAGTGCCTGGGCGAGATGGTTGTAGAGCACGCCGATGATCTCTTTCGAAGTGGCCAGCGGCACGAACATGCCGTACCAGTAGTTCACTTCGTAGCCCGCGACGCCTGCTTCCACCATGGTCGGCACAGCGGGGAGCGCCCTGGCTCGCGTGGTCGAGGACACCGCGACCGGGCGGAGCCTGTTACCCGTGATGAGCGGCAGCACGGCGGGCAGCGTCGAGAACATCATCTGCACGTGACCTCCCGCGAGGTCGGCGAGCGCCGGCGGCGCACCTTTGTACGGCACGTGGACGATGTTGATATGGGTCATCGCGCGAAAGAGCTCCGCCGAGAGATGGGTCGTCGTCCCCGAGCCCGCGGAACTATAATTGATCTGCCCCGGGCGCGCTTTCGCGAGCGCGACCAGCTCCTTGATGGTTTTCACCGGCATCGAGGGGTGCACGATCAGCACCATGGGCGTCGAGGCGACCCCTGTAATGGGCGCGAGGTCTTTCAGCGGATCGTATGAGAGCTTGGTGTAGAGGCTGCGATTGATCGAAACCTCGGAGGTCGAGGCGAGTTGCAGCGTGTAGCCGTCGGGCGCGGATCTCACGGCGGCCTCGGTGCCGATCGAGCCGCCCGCGCCGGGACGGTTGTCCACGATGACCTGGTGACCGAAGCGCTCGGAGAGCTTCTGCGCGACGATGCGGCCCATCACGTCGGAACCGCCGCCCGCCGGGAACGCGATGATGAGCCGCACCGGCTTGGCGGGATAGCCCTGCGCGTGCGTGCCGCCCGCGCCCACGGCCGCAAGCAGCGCCAGCAAGGTCGCCCGGAACCACGATGTCATGATGTTCCTCCTCGAACGCTCACCGGAATGCCGGCCGCGGCGGGCGCACGCCGCCTGCGCTGTCATTCGCTGGCAGCCTGTCGGACTTAACGGTCCGAACCGGCGGCTAACAGCAAAACCAGCTGACCATTCAGAAAAAAACCCGGCCGAAGCCGTCGAATGTGAAGAAAAGCGAGGGTGAATTCGCATATCTGTCATCCTCTCTTGCAATTTTTCCGGCGCCGGTTTTGCATTAGAGGTTTGTCGGGGCTAAGCCCGGCCGAGTCCCAGCAGTTGCTCTCTTGCCGCGTCGGTGTCGTCGATCACCTCGGCGAGCCGCGAGATGCCGTGCTCGAGCGAAGCGGCGATGCGCTCGATGCCGAGCTTGTGCCCGTCGGGATACATCATGAGCCGCACCGCGGGCGCGCTCCCCGGCATCGCAACCGCGCCGATGGTAAGGATGCCGTCCTGCTCCAGCATTTCCATCGCCACCAGCCCGGCGGCCTCGACCGGCACCAGCCTGGGCCGGTCGCCGTTGCCGCGGCTCTCGCGCGCGATGTCGAGCGCGTCGTCGCCGGAAATCGAGACGCCGGGTCCGCCGAGGTAGGCGCGTTGGGGTCCGTACTGCGACTGCAGCACCTCGATCAACTGCCTGGCGAGCTCGCCGGCGCGCTTGATCACCCCCGGATCGAAGTTGCGGAGCGCGTTGGCGACGCCCACGTACTGCCCGGCCTGCGCTTCGAGTCCCAGTTCGTAGGCGCGCGAACCGATTTTTGTGATGAGGTCGGCGCGGCCGACGAAGACACCGGCGCGCGGGCCGGCGACGTGCTTGTCCGCGGAGCACACCGCGAGGTCGATATCGCCCACCTCGAAGGTGCGCGGCTCGTCGAAAAACGCGATCCGCGAGGCCAAGTGCGCGTCGTCCACGAAAACGAGCGTGTTCGGGCCGCGCGGGAGCGCGAGCGCGCGCTGGAAGTGCTCGAACTCGATGTGGCGCTTGGACGCGCTGATCGGCGTGACGAGGAGCAGCCGCGGCGCGCCTTCCTCGTGCCAGGCTTGCTCGAGATCGTCGATCGAGTGAAATTCCTTGAGCACCGCGCCCGCCATTGCGATCGGGCGTACGCAGGAAGGATGGGTCACGCCGCCCGCCGGCGCGAAACTGTATACGCGGTCGCCGCGCGCGAGCAGGGTGGTGAGCGCGATGAAGTTCGCGGCCGATACGCGGTTCAATATCAATGCGTTGTGCCTGGCGGGATCGGCGCCCATGTGCTTCAACGCGAGCGGCTCGGTCTTGCCTTCGAAGCGCTCGAAGAACGGCACGTGGCTGGTGAGGTGCGGAGTGTCGTCCGCCGTCAATCCGCCGCCGCGGTTCATGCCGGAAAGGTCGTAGACGCTGTCCTTGCCTTTGGCGCGCACGCGCTCGCCGACCATGTGCCGCGCGCGCAGCATGCGCGTCACCTCCTCGTCGGTGCCCTTCAGGATCGAGCCGCGCGCGTAGCTGACGATGGGGTCAATCGGGTTGCCGAAACGGTCTGTCCTGCTGGAATCGGCGGCGGACATCGGGCTTCCTTCCGGGATGCGGGAGTGGGGCAAGCATAGTCTCGGCCGAAATGCACGGTCAAGCCGGCATCCACGGCGTGGACCACTTTTCGCGCGCGGTGAGCGATATGGCCCGTCGCGGCGCTGTCGTAGAATGCGGACCTGAACGTCCGCAATTCGATGTTTCGCGCCGCGGCCGGCGAACCGGCCGTTCCGGACCAAAAAGGCAGAGAGATGAGCCGGCAGAAGAGCGAAATCCGCGACGGCATGCGGATCGACTGGGACGTGCCGATCGCGATGGACGACGGCCTCGTGCTGCGCGCGGACGTGTACCGCCCGGTCGCCGAAGGCCGCTACCCGGCGATCGTGAGCTATGGCCCGTACGGCAAGGGCCTCGCGTTTCAGGACGGCTACAAGACCGCGTGGGAGATCATGGCGCGGGATAACCCCGACGCGGTCTCGGGGACGACCAACAAATACCAGAACTGGGAAGTCGTCGATCCCGAGAAATGGGTGCCCGACGGCTATGCCTGCGTGCGCGTGGACTCGCGCGGTGCCGGCCGCTCGCCCGGCTGTCTCGATCACAACAACGCGCGCGAGAACCGCGACTTCTACGACTGTATCGAGTGGGCCGCGGGGCGGCCGTGGTGCAGCGGAAGGGTGGGGCTGAACGGCATCTCCTATTACGCGAGCAGCCAGTGGCGCGCTGCGGCGCTGCAGCCGCCGCATCTTACGGCGATCTGCGTCTGGGAAGGATGGGGGGACTACTATCGCGACTCGGTCCGCCATGGGGGCATCGCCTGCACCTTCCGCAAGAACTGGCAGGAAATGCAGGTGAAGACCGTGCAGCACGGGCGGGGCGAGCGCGGCCCGAAGAGCCGCCTGACCGGCGAGCTCGTGTGCGGGCCCGGGACGCTCTCCGAGGAAGAGCTTGCGCGCAACCGCACGGACATGTGGGCGGGAGTGCTCGAGCACCCGCTCGTGGACGATTATTACCGCGACCGGTCGGCGGACTGGTCGAAGGTCGTCGTGCCGCTGCTCTCCGCCGCCAACTGGGGCGGGCAGGGGCTGCACCCGCGCGGCAACTTCGAGGGTTTCGCGCGCGCCGCGTCCAAGCAGAAATGGCTCGAAGTGCATGGCGGCTCGCACTGGGCGCCGTTCTACACCGATTACGGCGTCGCGCTCCAGAAGCGCTTCTTCGATTTTTTTCTGAAGGGGAAGAGCAACGGCTGGGACAGGCAGCCGCGCGTGCTGCTTCGGGT
Source organism: Betaproteobacteria bacterium (assembly GCA_016183675.1). Classification (GTDB taxonomy): domain Bacteria; phylum Pseudomonadota; class Gammaproteobacteria; order Burkholderiales; family SG8-41; genus SG8-41. The sequence goes on along the minus strand of JACPEF010000227.1, from coordinate 7,058 downwards.
GCGTCATGTCAACCGTTTCGTCGAGCGGCACGAAAACGAGTGGCCGCTCGCGCGGACGAGATGGACGAAGTTTTACCTTGATTCAAGCGCGATGCGTCTCTCGCCCACGCCGGTCACCGCCGCGGGCTCGATTACCTATGACGCGATGGGCGAGGGCGTCACCTTCTCCACGCCCCCGCTCGAGGAGGCAACCGAGGTCACCGGCCCGTCGGCGCTGAAGCTGTGGGTATCGTCATCCACCACCGACGCCGACATCTTCGCGGTGCTGCGCGTGTTCGCGCCGGACGGCAAGGAAGTGGTGTTCCAGGGCGCGCTCGATCCGCACACGCCGGTCGGGCAGGGATGGCTGCGCGCCTCCCAGAGGAAGCTCGACCCGAAGCTCTCCCTGCCGTATCGCCCGTATCACAGGCACGACGAGAAACAGGTGCTCAAGCCCGGCGAGGTGGTCGAGCTGGACGTCGAGATCTGGCCGACCTGCATCGTGGTGCCGGCGGGCTACCGCATCGCGCTCACGATCCGCGGCAAGGACTACGAGTACGACGGCCCGGGCGCGACGCTGTCGAACATGAAAAATCCCATGCGCGGCTGCGGGCCGTTCGTGCACGACGATCCCACCGACCGGCCTCCTGAAATCTTCGGCGGAAAAGTGACGCTGCACATGGGGCCGGCCCGGCCGGCGCCCGTGCTGCTGCCGGTCATTCCACCGGAAAAGTGACGACTGACGGGAAGAAGTGACGCCGTGACGTAAAAATGTCGGTGTCACTGCGGGCGGTGTTCGTTCTTCGACCCTGCGTATTTCCGATCATTGACGATCGTCAGGACGCCGCCTTGACAATTGCCGGGCAATGCCGGGACGGCGCCCGGGAAGATTGACAATATAAATCTACGAATGTTGACAATACGTTGACAATATGACAGGCTCCCCGCGTGGACCCGAAGCGCAAGATCCTCGCCTGGCTCGCGCGGCGCAAGTCCGCGAGCGGCGGCGAGCTGCGCGCACATCTCGGGCTCAGCCGGCAGGCCATGAGCCTGCATGTCCGGAGCCTGGTCGAGGACGGGAGGATCGTCCGGACGGGCACGACCCGGGGCGCCCGCTACGCCCTCGCGCGCCGGGCGCCGGCGCCGGCGGTCGTCTCGCGCTCGCTGCGCACGCGGGGCCTCGACGAGGGCCGCGTCTGGGACGACCTCGCGGCAGCCCTCAACCTGCGGCGCGCGCTGCGGCCGAACGTGGAGGCGATCGTCCGCTACGCTTTCACCGAGATGCTCAACAATGCGATCGAGCACTCGGAATCGGACCGCTGCACGGTGCGCTTCGTTCTGGGGGCGGGAACCGTTTCCTTCGAGACCCGTGATCCCGGGATCGGCGTGTTCGGCTCGATCGCCTCGAAGCTCAACCTGCCCGACGAGGAGACGGCGTTGATCGAACTGATGAAGGGCCGGACGACCACGATGCGCGAGGCCCACACGGGCGAAGGCATCTTCTTCACGTCGAAGGCGGCGGATCGCTTCATTTTGCGGTCCCACCGGATTCAGGTGGAGTGGAACCGGGCGAGGGACGACGTATTCGTTTCGACGCAGCGTTTTCTGAAGGGCACCGACGTGTCCTTCGCGGTCCACCGCAGCAGCCGGCGCCGACTGGAGGCTGTTTTCGGCGAATTCGCGCCCGAGGACTACGACTTCCAGTTCCAGAAGACCAGAGTGCTCGTGAAGTTGCTGCAGCGCGAGTACGTTTCCCGCTCCGAAGCGCGGCGACTGGTGGCGAATCTGGAGAAGTTCAGGGAGGTCGTGCTCGACTTCCGGGACGTGAAATCGGTGGGGCAGGGCTTCGCGGACGAGGTATTCCGCGTCTTTGCCCGCCGCCATCCGGGGATCGTGATCTTCGCCGAGAACGAGAGTCCCTTGATCGACGCCATGATCCGCCACGTCAAAACCTCAAGTCCGGAGTGAATTTCCCCTCTGAGTCAAAGCCACGGCTGGGAAAGCCGGGAAGACGCCGCAGAAAACCGGGTCTGACCCCGAAGCCGCTCAAGGTCACGCTGCACTTCGGGCCGGACCGTCCGGCGCATGTGCTCTTGCCCGTCATTCCGCCCACGTGAGGCGCGAAGAGCGAGATTGAACCGCCAAGACGGCAACAAAGAGCAAGACTGGTGACGCTCTTCGGGTCTGATCCTATCTGCGTTCATCGGCGGCTGAATCAGGTATTGGCTGCCGCGCGCTCGAGTTCGTCGCAGGCGGCGCGCGCGCCGTCGTCCCGGCGGACTTTCTCGCCTATGGTTTCGGCGCGGGCCGCGCAGCCGGCTGACGCCAGAAGCGCCTGCAGCGCCGCCGCCATCGCGGCAGCGTTTGCCTTGCGGAACGGCACGGCACGCGCGATGCCGAGCTTCACCGTGCGCCGCGCGTTGTCGGGCTGATCGAAAGCGACGGGAACGACGAGCTGCGGGCGTCCGCTGGCGAGCGCCTGGGCGAGGGTCCCGATACCGCCCGGGTGAACGACGGCCGCAGCGCGCGGGAACACGGCCGAGTACGGCAGATACTGGAACGCCTTTACCGAAGCCGGCAGCGCGCCGAGCTCTTCCGGCGGCGCGCCGGTGAGGAGCACCGCGCGGTGCCCGAGCGCCCGCGCCGCAGCAATCGCGTCCCGCCAGAACTTGCCCGCGACCATCACCGCCGAGGAGCCAAGGCCGAACGCGATGGGTGGCTCGCCCGCGGCGAGAAAGGCTTCGAGCTCGTCCCGCGTGGCGGAATCGGGCGGTGTGCCGTCATAGCGGGGAAAGCCGCACACCACGGTGTTGACGGGCCAGTCGGTCTGCGGCGCGGCGAGCAGGCGCGAGAACAGCGCGAGGTTGACCCGCGGTGAATATTGCCCCTCGAACTGCGCAATCGGGCCGGGCGAGGGCAGTCCCAGTTCGGCGCGGAGCCGGTGGAGCGGCTCCTCCCAGCGACGTACCACCCGGCGCACGTAGGAAAACACCAGGCGGTACGGAGCGACGCCGAGCTTGCGCACGTGCCGGAGCCAGGCGGCGGCGGGAAAGAGCGGCGGATCGATCGCCGAGAACAGGCTCATCGGCGAGAGCACGGTCGAAACCCAGCGCAGGCCGCGCTGCTCCGCGAGCAGCGGACCGGTGAACGCGAGCGGGTGGGTGACCAGCAGATCGGCGCCCTCGCACGCGCGCGCGAGGTCCTCGTAGCTCTCGCGCAGATGCGGCATGAAAATCTTCCGCACCATGTGCTCAGGGCCGCGCCACGGATCGACGAGCCGTTCCATGATGGCGCGCGGGTCACCGAACCCCGCCATCGCCGGGCGCATCGCGGCGAACGCGATGCCCGCCGCCGCGACCGGCTCGCGGTACTCCTCGAAGGTTGCGATCAGGGGCCGGTGACTCCGCCGCTTGAGTTCTTGCGCGAGGGCGAGGTAGGGGTGCAGATCACCGAGCGAGCCGAAGGTGGCGAAAACGATGCGCTTGCCGCTCACGCGCGTTCCGTGTTCAAGGTTCAAAGTTCCGGGTTCAGCAACCAGTTACTGGTCACCGGTCACGGGTCACACTTTTGTGGCTGAGCGGCGCAGCGCCGGAATGCCGGGCCGCGCGCCACGACGCCGCTGCTCGAGGATGAACTCGGCGAGCAGTTCCACCTCGCGCAGCCTGGGGGACGTGCGCCGAGCAACCAGTACGAGCGTGCGCGCGGGCGCGGGCGCGGCGAACGGTCGCGCAACCAGCCGCGTGCCCTTGAGTATGCCCGCCTTCAGCGTGAGCTCCGGCAGCAGCGTGACACCCAGGCCTCCCTCGACCATCTGGATCAGGGTATGGAGGCTGGTCGCTTCCACCGTGGACTGCCACGCGCCGCGCCGCGGGCCGCAGGCGGCGATGGCGTGATCGCGCAGGCAGTGACCTTCCTCCAGCAGCAGCACTTCGCCGGGATTGAGCCTGCGGATCGCGATCTCCTTGGCGCGGGCGGCGGGATCGTCCTCGCGCGCGACGAACCAGAACTCGTCGCGGAACAGCTCGCGCACGTGGAGGTCCCTGGTGTCGTAGGGCAGCGCGATCAGCGCTACGTCGAGGCTCCCCGCGCGCAGCCGCTCAATCAGCCGCTCGGTCAGGTCCTCGCGGAGGTACAGCTTGAGCGACGGATGGGCCTCGCGCAGCGGCGGCAGCACCTCGGGCAGGAGGAAGGGCGCGATGGTGGGTATGGCGCCCAGCCGCAGCGTGCCGGTGAGCGGCTTGGCGGCGCTGCGCGCGGCTTCTGCGAGGTCGTTCGCCGCGGCGAGCAGCCCACGGGCGCGCGCGACCACTTCTTCGCCCACCGCGGTGAGGCGGACGTTGCGCTTGTCGCGCTCGACCAGCTGCACCCCGAGCAGCGTCTCCAGCTCCTTGATGCCGGCCGAGAGCGTGGATTGGGTGACGAACTGCGCCTCGGCGGCCTGGCGGAAGTTGAGGCGCTCGGCAAGCTCGACCAGGTAGCCGAACTGGCGCAGCGAGGGTAGGGCGGGCACGGGGGATCCGGCGGATAATCGAGAATTCCGATCATTCTAAACGAAATTAATCGTTGGAGCGATCAGAGCCGTTGCGGCACACTGCGAGCGTCAACTTTCGTTCAATCCGTTCAAGGAGTCATAGACATGCTGACAGTAGGCGACCGCATCCCGAGTTTCGACCTCCAGGCCGTGGTGTCCACCGACCAGGACAAGGCGTTCACCCGCATCACCGAGCAGTCCGACGCCGGCAAGTGGAAGGTGGTCTTTTTCTGGCCCAAGGACTTCACCTTCGTTTGCCCGACGGAGATCGCAGCCTTTGGCAAGCTCAACCGCGAGTTCAACGACCGCGATGCCGTGATCTACGGGGCCTCCACCGACAACGAGTACGTCCACCTCGCGTGGCGCCGCTCGCACGCGGATCTCAAGGACTTGCCGTTCCCGATGCTGGCCGACATCAAGCGCGAGCTGTCGGGCGCGTTCGGCATCCTCGACCGCAAGGAAGGCGTCGCATTGCGCGCGACCTTCATCGTGGACCCTGAAGGCGTCATCCGATTCGCGTCGGTCAACGATCTTAGCGTCGGGCGCAACGCGCAGGAAGTGCTGCGGGTGCTCGACGCGCTGCAAAGCGACGAACTGTGCCCGTGCAACTGGCAGAAGGGCGACGCCTTTCTCAAGGCAGCCTAGGCTGCGGTGACGACTGATGACTGACGATTGACGAGTCTTCTGAACCTGGAACTTGGAACCTGAAACCTTGAACTCCAAATGGTGAAACCATGTCATTGCAGAACCTGAGAGACCGTGTGCCGGACTACGCGAAGGACCTGAAGCTGAACCTCGGGATCCTGGCGGGCGAGGCCACGCTCACCGACCGGCAGAAGGCGGGGACGTTCATCGCCTCGGCGCTCGGCGCGCGTAACGCCGAGGTAGTCGCCGCGGTGATCGCGGAGTTCGCCCCTAAGCTCGATGCGAAGGAGCTTGCCGCCGCGCAGGCCGCCGCGGCAGTGATGGGCATGAACAACGTCTACTACCGCTTCCTGCACCTCGTGGGCAACGAGGAATACGGAAAGCTCCCCGCGAAGCTGCGCATGAACGCGATCGCAATGCACGGCATCGCCCGCGCCGATTTCGAGCTGTGGTGCCTGGCGGTGTCGGCGATCAACGCCTGCGGCTCCTGCGTTGCCTCGCACGAGAAGACGGTGCGCGAGGCGGGCCTCACCGCGGAGCAGGTGCAGGCCGCGGTGCGCATCGCCGCCGTGGTGAACGCCACTGCTGCCGTGCTCGATGCCGAAACGCCAGTCAGGCATCACGCGGCTGCGCTCGCCGCTTGAGGAAGCGATAAGGAATTCTATCGGTGAAAGGAGAAAGCTATGAAGTGCTACATATGTTTCATGGAAGTGGGCGTTCCAAAGGAGATGGTGGGCGTGTGCAGATTCTGCGGGGTGGCCGTCTGTGCCGGCCACTTCGCGGAGACAGCAAGGATGACGCAGGGAGGAATGCATTACACCTGTACCCATTCCGCTCCGACCTCCGCCCAAGTCGCGCGAGGGCAGCAGGCCCTGGGCACGGGGGCGTTGGGATACGTCGCCGTATGCAAGCATTGCGGCCTCGCCCTGACGCTTGAGGATTTGATGGAGCTCGCCGACCAGAACCACGGCGGCATGCGTTACGGCTGCACCCACGCTCCACGGGCCCAGCGCGTGGCGTAACTGCCGCCCGGCTCGCGGTCCACCAACGCGATACCAAGAACAGAGCAGGATTTGGTCCGATGGTAGGAAAGAGTCTGTCCTTAGGCGTCAGACTCGAATTCGTTGGGGGAAAAATCGAGTCTGGCCCCTAAGGCTTGTGCTGATGTGATTTGCGACACAACCCAGAAAAACGATTCGAATATATGATGGCATATTCCAAGACAGAAGATACCAAAACCGTTGCCTTCTCACGTCAAGTTATGAGGAGATAACTATGGCCGAACAAGCAAACATGATCTGTCCATCGTGTCGAACCTTTCAACCGCGTGCAGAGGTCTGTAGTAAATGCGGCGTAGTCGTCGCAAAAGTGTGGGATGCCCAAAGAGGCGCCGATCGAAAATCCAGCGTGCCGGAAACCCGCAAACGTCCATGGGCCAAGGTCGGTGTGATAGTACTGATAGCCGTTCCGATCATCGGATTTTTCATTTTTTCAGGGACGCGATCCAGCAAGGAAGCTGGAGACAAGACTGCGGCGAGGACATCTGATGAGCAGAAAAAGGGGAAGACACTGAAATCTATCGACAAGATTGCGGCGTTCAATCCCCAAATGGCTGCGAATGTTCAACGCATTCAAGTACTGAGTAAATTGCAATCGCTTAGGACGAGGTTTAACATTTATGAGGTAGAGGGAGGTGAACCGCCAAGCAACGAAGAAGGGCTACAGGCATTGGTGAACAAAGGTTTTCTCAGGCAGGCCGATATCACGGACGAATGGGGAAATACGTTCGTTTACCGGCTGGAATGGGGTAAGAAGACCCCCTTTGGACAAGAATACAAGATCTATGTCCATTCCAAAGGACCGGACGGCATCGATGGCACTTCCGATGATGTGATGCTGCCGT
>JACPEF010000226.1 GCA_016183675.1 Betaproteobacteria bacterium | reverse complement strand
TCCATCACCACTTCGTTGAGCGGCAGCTCGTAGGTGAGCATTACCTGCCGGCCCGCGTACTGCATGTTGCGCTGGACCCCGCGCTTCTGGTTGCAGAGCGTGATCACCGGCCCCACGTAGTCGTGCGGGACCAGGATCGAGGCCTTGATGACCGGCTCGCGGATCTCCGCGATCCTGCCCGGCCCGGGAAGCTTGGACGGATTCTCTATTTCGGCTACCGAGCCGTCGCGCAGCAGCACCTGATAGACGACGGTGGGGGCGGTCGTGATCAGGTTCATGCCGTATTCGCGCTCGAGCCGCTCCTGCACGATGTCGAGATGCAGGAGTCCCAGGAACCCGCAGCGGAAACCGAAGCCCAAGGCCTGCGAGGACTCCGGCTCGTAGCGGAGTGAAGCGTCGTTCAAGTGCAGCTTTTCCAGCGCGTCCCGCAACGCCTCGTAGTCGCCCGGGTCCACGGAATAGAGCCCGGCGAACACCGGCGGCTTGATCTCCTTGAACCCGGGCAGTGGCTCGGCGGCGCGACGCTCCGACAGCGTGATGGTGTCCCCGACGCGCGCGGCTTTCAGCTCTTTGATGCCCGCCGTGACGTAGCCGACTTCGCCTGCGGCGAGCGCCTCCTTGGTCTTCGCCTTGGGCGTGAACACGCCGACCTGCTCGCACAGGTAGGCGGCGCCGGTGGACATGAGGAAGATGCGATCCTTCGGCTTGAGCTCCCCGTCCACCACCCGTACGAGCATCACCACCCCCACGTAGTTGTCGAACCAGGAATCGATGACGAGCGCCTTCAGGGGCCTCGCTGCATCGCCCCTGGGCGCCGGAATCCGGCCAATCACCGCTTCGAGGATGTCGGCGACACCCTCCCCGGTCTTGGCGCTCACGCGCAGCGCGCCCTTCGCGGGGATCCCGATGATGTCCTCGATTTCGCCGATCACGCGATCGGGGTCCGCCTGCGGCAGGTCCATCTTGTTGAGGACGGGGACCACTTCCACGCCCTGCTCGATCGCGGTGTAGCAGTTGGCGACGGTCTGGGCCTCGACGCCCTGGGATGCGTCCACCACCAGCAGCGCGCCCTCGCACGCCGCGAGAGAACGCGACACCTCGTAGGAAAAATCAACGTGCCCCGGCGTGTCAATCAGGTTGAGGAGGTAGAGGCCGCCGTCGCGCGCCCGGTACTCGAGCGCGGCGGTCTGGGCCTTGATGGTGATGCCGCGCTCGCGCTCGAGCGCCATGGAGTCGAGCACCTGCTCCTCCATCTCGCGCTCCGAGAGGCCCCCGCACAACTGGATGAAGCGGTCAGCGAGCGTGGACTTGCCGTGGTCGATGTGCGCGATGATGGAAAAATTGCGGATGTGCTGCATGGAAAAGGGCGCGTAAGAGGCTCTCGACCCGCCACCAGACGGATTCCGGTGCCCTTCCCGTCACCTAAAGCCGCGTATTTTATCGGAATTCCGGGAGCGGCGCAGTAACGGCCGCGCGCTCGAGGACGCGCGATCCGAAATGAAAACGGGCATGCAACTCACGCAGGCCCGTGATCATTTCCTCACAGAAATGGCAGCCAGCCCGGCTGTAAACGGTGAACGTGAGCCTAGCTGTCATTTTTCGATAGATTGTTCCTAAGCGTCGATCGGCGACGCTGATATTGTCAAGACATTAGACCAGGGCACTGCCAAGGCTCGACCAGAGCCAATCGAGCCACAGCAGAGCATGTGGGCTAGGCTGAAAGCAGCCGGCTCGGTTGAGCGGCTCATGGCGGCTGGTTCCTTTGCCCGGCTCAGTTCCGTCGCTTCCGCTCCTTGGCCAGGCGCTCGCCCTCCGCGATTTCCCCGGGGCTCATCCGGGCGACCAGGGCATCCAGCTCTTTTCGCGCCGGCTCCGAGCCCCCTTCCACCGCAAAACTGAGCCAGAGATATGCTTGCACTCGGTCCTGCGGGACGCCGCGGCCGCTCACATACATCAAACCGAGGAGGCGCCGCGCATCGACATCACCTTGCTCGGCCGCCTTGCGAAACCAGCGCACGGCCTCCTCGGCGTTTTGCTGGACACCGCGGCCGAGGTTGTACATCAAGCCGAGCCTGAACTGCGACGACGCGTCACCCTGCTCCGAGGCCGTGCGGAACCAACGCACGGCCTCCTCGTCGTTTTGCGGCACGCCGCTGCCGATGCTGTAGGCAAGGCCAAGCCTGTACTGCGCGGGCGCGTTACCTTGTTCGGCAGCCTTGCGGAACCAGCGTACGGCCTCCTCTTTGTCTTCGGCCACCCCACGGCCACTGAAGTACATGATGCCGACGCGGGTCTGTGCAGGCGCATGACCTTGCTCCGCAGACTTGCGAAACCAGCGCACGGCTTCCTCATCGTTTTTCGCCACGCCGCGGCCGTCGGCATACCTAGCGCCGAGGAAGTGCTGCGCGAACACATAACCCTGTTCGGCGGCCTTGCGATACCAGCGCAGGGCCTCCTCGTCATTTTTCGGCACGCCGCTACCCTCAGCATACATGGAGCCGAGCAGGCTCTGTGCGTGCGCGTGACCCTGCTCCGCGGCCTTGCGAAACCAGCGCACCGCCTCCTCGTCGTTTTGCGGCACGCCGCTACCCTCAGCATACCTAGCGCCGAGTGAAACCTGCGCTTCTACATAACCCTTCTCCGCAGACTTGCGAAGCCAGCGCACGGCTTCCTCGTCGTTTTTCGCCACGCCACGGCCGTAGCGGTACATGAACGCGAGGCGAAATTGGGCATCTCCATGACCCTGCTCAGCAGCCTTGCGAAACCAGCCGACCGCCTCCCCGTCGTTTTGCGGCACGCCATGGCCGTTGTAGTACATGACGCCGAGGTGAACCTGCGCATGCGCATACCCCTGGTCGGCAGACTTGCGAATCCAGCGCGCCGCCTCCTCGTCGTTTTTCGCTACGCTTTGGCCCTCCATATACATTCTCCCGATCAGCCACTGTGCGTACACATCACCCTGCTCTGCTACCGGAAGCAAGAGGCGAAACGCGGTCGTGTAGTCACCCTGCTCGTATGCTCTGGCGCCGGCTTCATGAGCCCCGATCGCTGGAGTCGGCAAACTCAGGACGAAGCCGACCGCCAAGGCTACCGCAACCGAAAGAAATGCTCTCACTGTCCGCATAGCGCCTATAAGCACATATTCCATGGTTCCGCCCTTCGTCGTGAGTTTTTTTTAATACTCCCAGAGGACTCCGCAGGCTATTTCATTCGCCTTAGCTCTGCTTCAGCCATTTCAAACTCGAAGTATGTCTTCACCGTCGGGTCAGCATTGGCCTCGTTCAAGGATTTCTGATAGTAATCCCTGGCAAGTTGCTTGTTGCCTCGGGAAAGCGCGTGAAAACCCAGGTAAAAGTAAGCTTCACAGCGCTGCCCGCTGCGTTCCTTCTCGCGAGCTTTCTCGATTAGAGCAAACACTTCAGCTTCGGATTTTTCTCCAAGGAACACGTCCACGAGAGGCCACGGCCAAGCCTCGCGCGGTCTTTCCCGCCTTTCTTTCCAGATCCTTCGGGCCCCCTCTAGATCCCCAACGCGCTCCCGCATCAACCCTGGGATCAACGCAAAATAGTAGGCGTGCAGGTCTTTACCCCACACCGCTTTTTCCAAACCCGCCAACGCCTCTGTCCATTTTCCTTGGATGAGATAAACAATGGCGCGAAGGAAGTGCGCATGGCCGTAGAGCGGGCCCTTCTCGGGGAAGAGTTTTACCGCCTCGGTAAGATCGGTGACGGCCTTATCGAATTCTTTTTTGTCCTTCCATATCCAGCCTCGGTAGTAGAACGCGAGGGGCTCTCCGGGCTTGAACTTTATGACCTCGCTGAAATCAGCGATGCCTTTCTCTGGTTCCTTATTTACCCGCCATAGAATAAAACCTCGGCGGAGGTATGCCTCTGCATGATTGGGAGCAAGCTTTAGCGCTGCGCTAAAGTCAGCCACCGCTTTGTCGAACTCTTTCTTATCCCGCCAAGCGAGGCCGCGGTAGTAGTAGGCAGCCGTATAGATGGGTGCCACCTTTATGACCTCACTGAAGTCAGCGATGGCCTTATCGAATTCTTTTTTATCCTGGAACAGCTGGCCTCGTCTGTAATAATAAGGAAATCCCATTGGATGGCGAGCAAGCCTTATGGACTCGCTGAAGTCGGCGATCGCCTGGTCCAGTTCTTTCTTGGCAACCCAGGCTTCGCCCCGCTCGTAGTAGGCTGACGCATTATCTGGTTCGAGCTTTATGACCTCGCTGAAGTCGGCGATGGCCTTGTCGAACTCTTTCTTGTCCCGCCAGACCAGGGCGCGGTTGTAATAGTACTCCCGAAAGCTCGGATCGATCTTTATCGCCTGGCTAAAGTCAGCGATGGCCTTGTCTGGTTCTTCTTTTCGCATCCAAGCCAGACCGCGTTCGAAGTATGCCGGATCGGCCAGACGCCTCTCGTTGGGGAAAATCCTGATGACCTCGCTTAAGTCAGAGATAGCCTTATCCCAGTCTTTTTTCAGCCTCCAGGCCGCAGCCCGATAGTAGTAAGCATTTCCAAACTCAGGGTCCAGCTTGATCGCCCTAGTAAATGCGTCAATGGCCTCATCTAATTTCCCTCCCTCGGATATTATTAAATTTCCTTCCTTGAACGTGAACAAACTTAGACCCAAGTGGTAATACTTGGTTGACTCATCTGGCTTGAAGGGCGTAGAAAGCGCCTTTGTCTCAAGAAAAGCGGCGATATGACCGGGCGGGAGCCATTGGGGAAGAGGAAAAACCATTGCGGCCATGTAATCTGCAAAAGCCTCCTCCGCGTTTAGGCTCGCCTGAAGGGTAGGCAACCCTTCCTTAAGCGCAATGTCATAGAGACGGGCCTTCCCCGCCTCCCTCAGTGTCATTCCTTTTTCCTTCACAATTTCACGGACACGTTTCATCAGCGGTCCCACCATATTGACCCACGCCTTGCTGGCTGAAATTTTCCAATCCGAATCTGCAAGATGGGCGACTTCATGCACAAGCGCCGGACCCGGCCAAACACGAAATGCGGCGTCAGCAAAATATATGGAGTGCTCGTACGGGTTCGCCTCGGCTGCGGCATGCGCACTCTCAATCTTTTCGGTACGGTAAAGCAGTATCAGCCTATACGCAGTAGCTCGTTCCATGAGACCACGAGCTCGCTGTTGGATCAGCTCAGAGAGCTTAAGAACGGCTTCTTTCTCGTCTTGACGCCAGGGCTTGACAGGGTACTGAGTAGTTGAGGACGGAGTGGGCGAGTCACGAAGCTCTAAGACCTTGCTCAGTCCATCCTGTGCGTAGGCGGCACCTACAAAGGAAAGCAGGAAAAAACAACCTATCCCGAAGGCTCGCCATTGGCTATGCATCGTTCTGCCTTCAGTCTCCCAATTAATCGCCGGGCGTGACTCGCAGGATCTCATCCAAGGTGGTGATTCCGAGCGCAACTTTGCGCAGACCCGCGCGACGAAGCGTTCGCATCCCTTGTCTCACCGCGATCTCCTTGAGCTCCTTTGCGGATCTCTTCCTGTTGACCGCGTCTTGAAGATCCGCGTTGATCGAAAGGATCTCGTAGATTGCCGTGCGGCCCAAGTACCCTGCATTCCCGCAGGTCGCGCACCCGCGGGCCCCGAAAATTCGAACCGACTCAGCCTCCGTTGGCGTAAAGCCGGCATCCAGTAAAACAGGCGGGGATAAATCCACGGGCCTGCGGCAATCCATACACAGCCGACGGCACAGGCGCTGCCCAATTACCATGCTCAGCGAAGAAGCAACCAGGAAAGCAGGTATTCCCATATTCAGGAACTGGGCCACTGCGCTCGGGGCATCGTTCACGTGCAAGGTGGAGAAGAGCAGAGCGGAGTTTGCTGTCTCCAGAGCCAGTCTGGCGGTCTCCGCATCGCGCAGCTCGCTAACGAGAATAACGTCGGCATCCTGACGTTGCGCGAGGTGCAAGCCCTCCGAGAAGGTGGGCCCCGTCGCTTCGCTGACCAGGATCTGGTTAATTGTTGCCAGTTGGTACTTAACGACAGGCTCTACGGTCACCACGTTAATCTCTCGCGATGCGATCCTGGCGAGAGCGGCATAGAGCGTGGTGGCCTTTCCGCTGCCGGTCGGGCCTGTCACAACGATCATCCCCTGTGATTGCCGAATCGCTTGTTCAAAGCATTGCTGCTCCTTCTCCTCAAGCCCGAGCTGCCCCAATTCCAGCGCGGCGCTCGGCCTGTCGAGGAGCCACACGACGAGCTTCTCTCCGAAGCTCGTGGACATCGAAGAAATCCTCAAGGCCACTTCCCTGCGGCAGAATTTGAACGTGAGATAACCATTCTGGGGCAGCCGTCGCTCTGCGATATCCATCGACGCCATGATCTTTAAACGTGCAGCGATGCTTGCGCTGATGCTAATGGGTAGTTCCAGGGCGTCACGCAGTACACCGTCGATACGATGGCGAATGACGAAACGGTTTTCCTGCGGCTCGAAATGAATGGTTGAAGCGCGCTTACGAACTGCGTCGGCCAGGATGCGATTGACTAACCTGCTGACACGGGGAAGGGTGACGTTCCCCAGTTCATTGCTCTCTGCCAATTCGCAGGCATGCTGGTCAACGATCTCGAGCGTGTCCTCTGCCGTCGAAGTGCCTGGCCAAGGGATTACATTTCCTTCATCATCGTAAACGATGTGATTTAGCATAACCCCCGCCATTTCCGGAACGGCATCGGCGTGCCGGCTTTTTTCCAGCACCACCCGCCACGCGTCATCCAAGGAGTCGTAATCCCCAACCAGCCAGCGTTGGGATTGCTCATGCTCCGATGTTGCAACATCCAATTCGGCGACAACGCGGATTTTCCCTTTCGGCGCTCTTTTTTCCGGATCCCTGGTCATCATCTCGTCCTCGGGGGTGGAAGCTGCCGGCGTCACCTTCTTTTGCTCCCCCTGATGTTTTCCAACGCCTTGGTCAAGCTCTGACGCAATTCGACGAACAGCATCGACTCTTCTGCGGCGCTCAACGCATCCTGGATGAAGGTGATTTTGGGAATAGTGCCGGGATACCAGTCCGCCCATTCCTTATTGTTTTGTTCCAGCGCCTGAACGAGGTATGGAACCGCGGCGCGAGCTCCCCGTCCCCGCTCTCCTAGTGCGCGGGCGGCATCAAGGCGCTCGCGAATCGAGCCCGATCTTAGCCTCTCGATGAGGGAAGAGATCTCTTCCATCGCCGCACGGGTGTTTCATTTGCCCTAGGAATATTTGAGTGCTTGAGCGCCGAATTGAAAACGCGCAACTTTCGTTGCAGCGGAAAAGCGGCCTTGCGATACAAGCGCACCGCCGAGGCCTCGTTCTTCGGCACGCCGCAGCCTTCGGCACACCTGCGGCCCACAGGCGAGCTTGGGCTACCAACGACCAATCAGCCGACTCGGCCTCGCCACGAACAACCTGTCGGCTTTACACACTTAGCCGGTTTCTATGCGAAACGGGCGGTAGAGCGAGTTCGAGCCGCGGCGGACCAGCAACGCGACGATGCTGCCCTTGTCAAACTGCCTCATTATCTGGTGGAACTGCTCGATCGATTTCACGTCCTGATTGTTGATGGCGAGGATCACGTCGCCGCGGCGGATGTCCGCGCGCGCCGCCGCGCCCTGCACGTTCTCGACCAGCACGCCGCCCGAAATCTTGAGCTCGCTGCGCTGCGCGTCGCTCAAGTCGGCCAGCGCCAGGCCGTACTGGCTGGGCGCCGCGGCCGGCGGCTTCCCGCCGCGCCGCGCCTGGCGCGTGGCGCGGTCATCCTGCATCTCAGCCACCACGAGCTGGACGTCCCGCGCCTGCTTGTTGCGCCACACCTGCACCGTGACCTTGTTCCCCGGCCGGGTCGCACCGACGATGCGCGGCAGGTCCTCGGAGGAGCTCACGGCCTTGCCGTCGAAGCGGAGGATGACATCGCCCGGCTCGATGCCGGCCTTGTCGGCCGGCCCGCCTTTCTCCACCGAGTTGACCAGCGCGCCCAGAGCCCTGGACAACCCGAAGGATTCGACCAGTTCCTTGGTGAGCGGCTGGATGACGACGCCGATGCGTCCGCGGGTGACCTTGCCCGTCGTGCGGAGCTGCTGCGCGATGTCGTTCGCGACGTCGATGGGAATGGCGAACGAAAGCCCCATGAAGCCGCCGGTGCGGCTGTAGATCTGGGAATTGATGCCGACCACTTCGCCCTTCAAGTTGAACAGCGGCCCTCCCGAATTGCCGGGGTTCACCGCCACGTCGGTCTGGATGAACGGGACGTAATTCTCCTGCGGCAGCGAACGCCCCTTCGCGCTGACGATGCCGGCGGTCACCGTGTTCTCGAAGCCGAACGGCGAGCCGATCGCGACCACCCATTCGCCCACTTTGAGCTTGCCGGGGTCGCCGAACCTGACCGCAGGCAGGCTCGTGGCTTCGACTTTGATCAGCGCGATGTCGGTGCGGCGATCGGCGCCGATCACCTTCGCCTTTAATTCGCGTTTGTCGTTGAGCTTGACGGTGATCTCATCGGCCGCCTGCACGACGTGGGCGTTGGTCAGGACGTAGCCGTCCTGGCTGATGATGAAACCGGAACCGAGCGACTGCGACTGGAACTCGCGCGGACCCGGGTTCGGCATGAAGCGCCGGAAGAATTCGTAGAACGGATCGTCTTCCTGCAGGTTGGGAATCTGCGGCAGCAGCGGATTCCGCACCGATTGCGTCGTGCTGATGTTGACGACAGCCGGGCCCTGCCGTTCCACCAGGTCGGTGAAGTCGGGAAGCTGCGCGGCGGCCGCGAGCGGCAAAACCAGGAACAATGCGGGGAGCAAACGCTTGAGCATGGATAAACCTCGGTTGCTGCGGTGAATTGTTATCGGGAAATGGTCGGGAGAGGCGCGGAGCGCCGCGCGCGTCAAGGATTACTTGGCTGTGCCCCTGAATTCGAGGGAATTGGCGATCTGCATCACCGTGGCGGCGGGTGCCTCGCCGAGCACCGTCACCAGGTAGTCCGCGATCGGTCTGGTATAGATGTTCACGGCGCCCTGGTACGACAGGCTCTGCGCCGGCCGGCTCTTGGGCAGCGGCTCGATGAAGACCGAAATCGCCGCAAGCCCGTCGGAATACACGATGTGCGACACCGCCGCCGCACGGCCCGCAATGGAGCGTTTGAGCTCGGTCAGTTTCTTGAAACCCGCGGGCTGGCTCGCGAGCACCCATCCGGTCTCCGCCGGCGTTTCCGCGATCGGGAGTGCCGAGCGGTCAATTTTCCAGTCCTTGCTCTTGGCTGCGTAGCGGGACTTTACCTTGTCGCGGTTGAAGCCGCCGCCGATCTTGATCTCGGTAAAAGCGAACGACTCGAGGGGCTCGTTCTTCTCGTTGAGGGTGCGGGCACGCAGCGGCAGGCCGGAACCGGCTTCAGCGCAGAATTGATGGCCGTAACGCAGTTTGTCCTTGGGCTCCAACACCACCACCTGGCAATCGAACCCCGCCACCCGGTCCCTCCCGGCCTCGCGCACCGTGTAGTGGTCGGCCACCCCGCTGGTAAGCTGCTCGGGCAGCAACGCGGGGAAGCGGCGCGCGCTGCGCTTCTCGATGATCACGGTCTTGCTATCGGGTAGGTAGCAGGTGACCTGGTCATTGGTCCGGATCACCTCGCGCGCCGGTCCGTCGAGCGTTTCGAGCTTCTCGAATACGCCGCCGGCGGCGTTGACATAGTGCACGATGCGGGACGCCTCGGTCTGAGTGCCGTGGCGGTAAACGAAGATGCCGCTGTAATTGAGCTGGCGCGAAGCGCTGGCCATCTTCTTGAGCCAGGCGAGCCCGTCTTGCGAAGCACTCTCCTCGGCGGCGAAAGCCGGCGCCGACAGCCCGAGGAAAACGATGGGCCAGATCAATTTCACACTAGTGCCGTTCCAACTTGCCAAGAATGATGGCCCGGCGCCTTTCATCGTACATCGCGCCCTGACCATAGGCCGTAGACGGCTCCAAAGTTGGAACGGCACTAGCGTCCCTTAGCCGGTTGCGCGCTCGACACGCTGCGGATATACGGGACGAGCCCTTGGATCGCGGTGCTGGGCGAGAACTCCTGGTGCGCGATCAGGTACTCGTTCATTTTTCCGTCACTGGGAACGCTGGCTAACTGGGGGGAAGGGGCTGCTGCGGGGGTAAGAGTCGCGGGGGCTTTGGCGATTTCGGGCTGGGGCGTCAGGGGGTTGTTGAAGAAGGCGACCCAGCCGACCAGCGCGACCGCCGCGAGCGAGGCGGCCACCGACAGCGCGTAGGCGGTGAAGCGCTTCACCGCGCTGCGCCGCGGCGCGAGTACTGTTGGTTCCCCGGAGAGCCGCTCCGTCACCCGCTGGTTGAACTCCTGCGACAGCGCCCGTTCGCCGCGCAGCGCGTCACCGATCAGATGGAAGGTATGCCAGTGGTGAAGCAGCTCTTTGTCCTGCTTCAGTCGGCTCAGCTCCTGCCGCGCCTGATGTGCATCCAGCTCGCCGTCCATCAATGCCGATAGTTTTTCCATCTCACCATCTCCTGTCCTTGCGGGTGCCGAGCAGCGGTCTCAGTCTCGCCGCGATCGCCTCGCGCGCCCGGAAAATGCGCGACCGGACCGTGCCGATCGGGCAGTTCATGATATTCGCGATGTCCTCGTAACTCAGCCCCTCGATCTCGCGCAGCGTGATGGCCGTGCGTAACTCCTCTGGCAGTTCCTCGAGCGTTTGGTTCACGGTTTCCGCGACCTGCCGGCTCATCAGCTGGTTCTCCGGCGTGTTCAGGTCCCGCAACTGGTCTCCGTACTCGAAGCCCTCCGCCTCCTCGCTATCGATGTCGGTTGCGGTCGGCGCCCGCCGCCCCATCGCCACCAGGTAGTTCTTGGCGGTGTTGATGCCGATCCGGTACAGCCAGGTATAGAACGCGCTGTCACCGCGAAACGTCGGCAACGCCCGGTAGGCCTTGATGAAGGCCTCCTGGGTCACGTCCTCGACCTCCGCCGCGTCCCGGATGAATCGCGACAGCAACCGCGCGAGCTTGCGCTGGTACTTGCTGACCAGCAGCGCGAACGCATGCTTGTCTCCGCGCTGCGCGCGCTCGACCAGCTGCTGATCGACTTGGCGATCGCTCATCACACCCGTCCCTGACCTTGAAATTATTATGCAAGTCGAACGGCCGAACCGGCTGGACAAAGCGCACAGTATACCCGCCCGACCGCGGTCCGCGGAACGCGAAGTCCGATCGCTATTGCACTGACAGGGCGGCCAAAAATTAGTTCACTCCGAGGTAGGGGTATCCCCGCCCCTGCTGCCCGTGCCGGCCTTATGTCCGCCCCCGGGGCCGCGGACGGCCGGTTTCCGACCTCCGCCTCAAACCCGCCGGGATCAGGCAGCGATCGAGGCCGTCGAACCCCCATTGCAGCAGCAGCGCCATCGCCGCCGCGGGCGCCGCCCCCGCCAGCAGCAGCGCGTGATCGTTCACCGCCAGCCCGGCGACGATGCGCTCGCCGTAGCCGCCGGCGCCGATGAATGCCGCGATGGTGGCGGTGCCGACATTGATCACCGCCGAGGTCTTGACGCCGGCCAGGATGGATCGCGAGGCAAGCGGCAGCTCGATCAAGGTCAGTTGCGTCACTCGCGCGAGGCCGAGCGCCACCGCCGATTCCCTGAGCGTGGGTGAAACGTCGGTAAGGCCAGTATAGGTGTTGCGCACTATGGGAAGCAACGCATACAGGAACAGCGCGACGATCGCCGGCAGCGTTCCGATTCGATCGAGCGCGGCGATGAGAAATGCGAGCAGCGCGAGCGAAGGCACGGTCTGCAGCACTCCGACCCCGCCGAGTATCCAGTGTCGGATGGGCGGGGCCCGCTGCGCCCATACCCCCAGCGGGACACCGGCGAAAACGCTCAACGCGAGGGAGGCGAAGACCAGCACGGCGTGCTGCGCGGTCAGACGCCAGAAATCGTCCCCAAAGAGAGCGTCGGCAAACGAGCGGCTGCGGTGAGCGCCGGCGGGAGCGCCGGGCGCGCTGAGGAAGCCTTCGGCAATGCTGGCGAACGGCTGCGCGGAAAGCTCCGCCGCCGCGTTCATGGCCGTCATGTGACTCGCCGAAACGCGTCGTTCGAGCCCCTGCAAGGCCCGCCACGACCGCGGGAAACGCTGCGGCAGTTCGAGCCGATAGAACAGCACTGCGTCGTACGCGGGGAAAAACCCGCGGTCGTCCTCGAGCACGCGCAACCGGTAGCGGGCGATCTTGGCGTCGGTCGAATAGACGTCGATGACGTCCACCTGGCCGCCGGCGAGCGCCTCGTAAGCGAGCCCGTGATCGAGGCCCCGCACCGTCGCAAACGGCAAGCCGTAGGCCTGCCTGAGCGCCTGCCACCCGTCCCTGCGGTTGAGGAACTCCTGCGACAGCCCGAGCCTGAGCTCGGGATGGCGCACAAGCTCCGAGAGCCGCCGCACGCCCAGCGCGGCGGCGCGCTCCTCGGCCATGGCAAGTGCATACGTATTGTTGAAGCCGAGAGGCACGCCCACCGCCAATCCGTGTCCCGCGAGGTGGCGATTGAGCTCATCGATCCCGGGCGCGTGCTTCAGACCCAGCAGCTCGAACGCAATCGTGCCGGTGTATTCCGGGTAGACGTCAATCGCCCCGCTCTTGAGGGCGGCAAACAGGATTGCGGTATTGCCGAGGCCCTGCTGATGCGACGCGCGCGCTTCGCCGGCGTCGGCGATCGTCCGCGCGACGATTTCCCCGAGGAGGTAGGACTCCGTGAAGCGCTTGGAACCCACGTTGAGCGCCCCCTGCCCCCAGCAGGCGAGGGGCAGCAGCAACGCCAGCGCCAGCCATCTTCCGATCACGCCGGAATGGAAAGTCAGACAGACGTTGTGTCCCACCACGCGCTAGTATATTGCATCCTGGAATCGCCCCACCGAACGGAACCCGACGATGAAACCACGCGATTACGAGCTCGAAACCTTCTGGATGCCGTTCACCGCCAACCGCCAGTTCAAGGCGGCACCGCGCATGCTCGTGTCGGCGAAGGACATGCATTACATCGCCGAGGACGGGCGCAGGATCCTCGACGGCACCGCGGGGTTATGGTGCGTGAACGCGGGCCACTGCCGGGTGAGAATCACCGAGGCGATCAAGGCGGCGGCGGAGACGCTGGACTACGGCCCGATTTTCCAGATGGGGCACCCGGGGCCGTTCAAGGTCGCGCAACGGCTGAAGAAGCTGCTGCCCGCCGATCTCGACTACGCGTTCTTCACCAACTCGGGCTCGGAGTCGGTCGATACCGCCCTGAAAATCGCCCTCGCCTACCACCGCGCGCGCGGCGAGGGACACCGCCGCTGGCTGATCGGGCGCGAGCGCGGCTACCACGGCGTCGGCTTCGGCGGGACTTCGGTGGGCGGAATTCCGCCGAACCGCAGGGCTTTCGGCAACCTGCTGCCCTGTGTCGATCACCTGCCGCACACCCATGACCTTGAGCACAACTCGTTCTCGCGCGGACAGCCCTCCTGGGGCGCGCACCTCGCGGACGAGCTGGAGAACCGCGTCATCGCGTTGCACGACGCATCCAGCATCGCAGCGGTGATCGTCGAGCCGGTCGCCGGCTCGACCGGGGTGCTGGTCCCGCCCAAGGGCTACCTGGAGCGGCTGCGGCAGATCTGCGACCAGCACGGCATCCTGCTCATCTTCGACGAGGTCATCACCGGCTTCGGCCGCCTCGGCGCCTCTTTTGGCTGCGAGCGCTTCGGCATCGTGCCGGACATGGTGACGATGGCCAAGGGCCTCACGAACGCCACGGTGCCGATGGGGGCCGTGGTCGCGCGCAGGCACCTCTACGAGGCGATCGTCAATTCAGCGCCCGAAAACGCGATCGAACTCTTCCACGGCTATACCTATTCGGGGCATCCCTTGGCCGCGGCGGCGGCGCTTGCCACGCTCGACCTCTACCAGGAAGAGCGCCTGTTCGAAGGCGCAAAATCACTCGAAAGGCACTTCGAAGACGCGGTGCACTCGCTGCGCGAGGCGCCGCATGTCGTGGACATCCGCAATCTGGGCATGATGGCCGGGATCGAGCTTGCGCCCGTTCCGGGCAGGCCCGGAGCGCGCGGCCAACAGGCGCTGGTGGGCGCGTTCGAGCGTGGCATCCTGACTCGCGTCACGGGCGACATCATCGCGCTCTCGCCCCCGCTCATCATCAGCAAGCAGCAAATCGACGAACTGGTGGGAACGCTGGGCGAGGTCCTGCGGGAGATGGGCGGAAAAAACCTTTAACCGCAAAGGCGCAAAGACGCCAAGGAGTCGCAAAGAACGTTCGAGTACGAGACCGGAGCCCTTTGCGTGATCTTTGTGCCTTCGCGTCTTTGCGGTTCTGCTGGTCCGGACTAGTGCCGTTCCAACTATTTATGGATAAGCAAGTCAGTCCTGCAGTCCCTAGTGTTGCTGGCAGGCGAGATGCTCACGCTTGGCGAAACAAGTTGGAACGGCACTAGACGCGCTGCATCGCGCGCGCGCCGAGCTTCACCAGGCAGTGGTCTATCCACTCCGCGGTGAGCTTCTCCTGCGCGGAGTTCTGGCGCAACCGGGCATCGAGCGCAATCCAATCCACGCGGTCGAGCGGCTGGTCCTGGTTGAAGCAGGAGAACACGTAGCTCACCTTGCCGGTGGCGCTGTCCACATGTGGCTGCAGGCACTGCGCGCAGATTTCCTTCATCATGCACTGCATCGGCGAGTTGATCGAGCCGATCCCGAAATGGTGCGGCTTGAGGTAGGGCCTGAGCGTTTCGTGCCGCGCGCGCGCCACCGCCGCCATCATCCGGTCCGAGCCGATGGCCATGAGGCGGTCGGCGTCCTTGAACGCGATCGGCTGCTCTCCCAGTGCGCCGCTCGCGTAGGCGTGCATGCCCTGCACGATGTTGCCGACGAAGGTCTTGTCCCGCGGGCGCTCGGGGGTAAAACCGGGCTCCTCATCGCAACACCACACCACGACGTCGGACGCCGCCTCGATCTCGCCGATCTTGTAGCGGTCCATCATGTGCTTGTAGCCGGCGAAGTAGAGCACCTGGCTGCGCGCGCGGCGCATCGCCTGCCCGATCGGGAACAGCACGGCGTTGCCCAGGCCACCGCCGGCGAGGATCACGGTCTCGCCCGAGGGAATTTCGCTGGGCGTGCCGGTCGGGCCCATCAGCACCACCGGCTCGCCCGGCTTGAGCAGCACGCACAGGTCGGATGAGCCGCCCATCTCCAGCACGATGGTCGAGATGAGCCCGCGCCCGGGATCCACCCGCGCGCCGGTGAGCGCAATGCCCTCCATCGCGAGGCGCGTGCCGTCGGCGCGCGCGGCGTTTGTCTCGTAGTTCTGCAGCCGGTAGAACTGCCCGGGGTGGAAGCGCCGCGCGGCGAGCGGCGCGCGCACCACGACCTCGACGATGAGGGGAGTCAACCGCGCCACTTCATGCACCGTCGCGCGCAGTTCATCGTTGAGGCGCGCGAAGAACTCGCGCCCGTCCACCGGAGAGGCCGGGCGCACCCGTTCCAGCACGCGGCTCACGATGGGGCAGCCCTGCTTGGCGCCGCCGATCGCCCTTACGACGTTCCCGAAATACGACGGGTGGACGTCGCCGAAATAGCTCACGAAGCGGCCATCAGCGCGCCGAGACAACAGCACCCGCACTTCGCCGGGCTTGGAGATCCCCTTTTCCACCGCCACCGGGTTGCCGGCCTCGTCGCACGCCTGGAAATAACGGCCGTCGAGCCTGAAGTGATCCGTGTCCTCGCGCGCGAGCACCGTGTTGGGCTGGGTGCCGGCGGCGATAAGCAGGGTCTTCGCGGCCAGTTCGGTTCCGCCGATCTCGGCCCATTTGCCGTCCTCGCCACGACTCCGCACCGAGACACGCAGCGCACGTGCGTGACCGAACTCGTCCACTTCTATCGAGAGCGGGGTCAGGCCCTCCGCGAAGCGGATGCCCTCCTCCAGCGCCTTCTGCACTTCCTCGTGATTCAACGTGTACGAAGGACTGTCGACCAGCCGTTTGCGGTACGCGATGGTGACCCCTCCCCATGCCTGCAACTGCTCGAGGGTGCGCGGCTCACGTTCCTCGGCGACCGCGCGCATGCGCTCCGAGCGGAGAGCGCGCGCGTGGACCAGGAACTCGTCGGCGATGCTGCGTTCCTCTTTGTTCCATGCCGTGCGCGCCGCCGCCTCGCCGTGCTCGCGGGCAAGCCGTTCGTAGCGCTGCAGGAACTTCTCCACCTGCAGCGGGTAATAGGCGAGCGCCTCGGTCGCGGTATCGATTGCGGTCAGCCCTCCCCCCACCACCACGACCGGGAGCCTCAACTGCATGTTGGCGACCGAATCCGGTTTTGCCGCGCCCGTGAGCTGCAACGCCATCAGGAAATCCGAGGCGGCGCGCACACCGCGCGCGAGACCGTTGGGCAGCTCGAGCACGGTCGGCTTGCCGGCGCCGATGGTGAGCGCAACGTGGTCGAAGCCCATCGCGAAGGCCTCGTCCGCCGTGAGCGTGCCGCCGAAGCGCACACCGCCGTATAGCGCGAACTCCTGCCTGCGCTCGAGCAGCAGCCGCAGCACCTTGAGGAAGTTCTTGTCCCAGCGCACCGTGATGCCGTACTCCGCGACCCCGCCGAAACCCGCCATGATGCGGCGATCCAGGACTTCGTAGAGCGCGCGCATCTCGCGAACGGGCCCGAACGGCACGCGCGCCCCGCGCGCGTCCACGCCCGAAATCTCGGGCGGCAGCGGCTCGATCTTCAGCCCGTCGATGCCGGCCACGGCATGGCCGTCATTCATGAGGTAGTGCGCGAGCGCGATCCCGGCCGGCCCCATGCCGGCAACCAGGACGTGTTTGCCGCTCGCGGGCCTCGGATACGGCGACCGCACGTTGAGCGGATTCCAGCGCGTGAGCAGGGAATAGATTTCAAAACCCCACGGCAGCTCGAGCACGTCCTTGAGCGTGCGGGTTTCCGCCTGCGGAATGTTCACCGGCTCCTGCTTCTGGAAGATGCACGACTTCATGCAGTCGTTGCAGATGCGGTGGCCGGTCGCCGCGACCATGGGATTGTCCACGACGATGATGGCGAGCGCCCCGATCGCGTAGCCCTCGGTCTTGGCCTTGTGGAACTCGGAAATCTTCTCGTCCAGCGGGCAGCCGGCGAGCGTTACGCCGTGCAGGCTCTTCTTGAACGACGCCGCGCCCCGTCCTGGCGCGCCCTTCTCCAGCAGTCCCTTGGAGCACGAGTCTTTTTCCTGCTCATGGCACCAGATGCAGTAATTCGCCTGGTCAAGGGCGCCCGTCAGATCGGTGCCGGGATCGGTGAGCTTGAAGCCTTCGCGCCGGCGCAGGCGTCCGTGCTCCAGGCGATGGATCTTGTACCCCCCGGATTCCTCGGTCACCACGGGAACCAGCCGCTGGTAGTCGAGCTTGGCCGGGGCCTTGAACAGCACTCCCGCGCCGCGGCGGTTCCTGCCCGCAACGGAGAACACCGCCCATGCCGCATAACGCAGCGCCGCCTCGAGCTGCGCCGCGTGAGCGGCCTCGTTTTTCTGCCATCCGGCGACATGGCGCGCGAACGCCAGCTCGGTGAAGGGCTCGCCGAAGGCGCGCTCGAGCTCGCGCTCGAGCGCCGGGCCGTCGAAGCTTTCGGCCTCCTGCGGCTTGAACCTGTGCATCGCCTTGCGCTGCACGAACAGCCGCTTCACGCTGTAGAGCGGCGCCAGCGCGTGATGCCGGTCGGCAAGCGCGCCCACCTCGGTTTCGATGCCGAACAGCCACGCGACGAAGCGCTCGAGATGCGGCGCCAGCGCGAGCAGCAGTTCGGATTCCTGCTTTGGCGCGAGCCCCCGGGGTTCGGCGCGGGCGCGCACCAGCCGCTCGCCCAGCGCGGCGTCGCTTTGCGCGAGCGCAGCGAGAAAACGCTGATCGAGCCGCACCAGCCCGTCGCGACGATAGAGGTCGTCAAAGGACAGGCCGGACTCGGGAACCGGTATGGTCATTGCAACCAAGGTAATGCCGCGCGTGGCGAAAATCGGAAATTATATCAATCGGTTCGACCACGCTTCCTAACTTTGCGTTCTATTGATATGCGCGGCGTGCGAACCGCACCTGCCCGCGCCCGGTCAGCCGCACGGGCTGTAGGGTCAAGCGCCGGGCGAGCCGACCGCCCTGTCGTGATGTGCAATAATGGAGTTGCCCGCGGCGTGTTCGAAGAGAGCGGCCCACCGATGCTGAACGTCGGCATGACCCAGACCACACGCATCCTGATGTGGCTGATGCTGATTGCGCTCGCCGCGCTGGTCAGCTACATCGGGTTTCGCGGCTACCTGAGCCCGGAACTGCTCATAAACTTCGCCAACTCTTTCTACTGCTGAGCCTGCCTGCGGGCCGGAAGTACGCCCGGCCGCTCGTCATGCCGCCCGTGCTGCAGCGCTTCGTTCCGCGGCACGCACCGTATTGGCGATCACCATCGCCACCGTCATCGGCCCCACGCCGCCCGGCACCGGCGTGATCCACCCCGCGACCTCCCGCACCCTGGCGAAGTCCACATCGCCGGTGATGCCCTGTCCCGCCACGCGGTTGATGCCGACGTCGATCACCGCAGCGCCCGGCATCACCATATCGGCGGTGATCAGCCGCGGACGGCCCGCCGCTGCTACCAGGATGTCGGCGCGCCGCGTGTGGCGACCGAGGTCCATCGTCTTGCTGTGGCAGACTGTGACGGTGGCGCCGCGTGAGGTCAGCATCAGGGCCATGGGCTTGCCGACGATGGCGCTGCGCCCGACGACGACCGCCTCGCGGCCCTCGATCGCAATCCCGGCGCGCTCGAGCAGCGTGATGACGGCGCCCGGCGTGCACGGCTCGAACAGCGGGTGCCCGGCGATGAGGGCGCCCACGTTGTGCCACGTGAGCCCGTCGACGTCCTTCTCCGGCGCGACCGCCTTCGCGACCAGCGCGGTGTCGAGATGTGACGGCAGCGGCAGCTGCACCAGGATCCCGTGAACGCGGGGATTGCGGTTGAGCTTCTCCAGCGTGGCGAGCAGAACGCCCGGCTGACAGTCGGCCGCCAGGGGATGGAGCTCCGAGTGGATGCCGGCCGCGTTGCAGGCCTTCACCTTGTTGCGGAGGTAGATCTTCGACGCCGGGTTGTCGCCGGCGTGGACCGCGGCCAGGCCGGGCCGTACGTCCATCTGGCTGAGCGCGGCGACGCGTTCCTTGAGCTGGGCGTAGATGTCACGGGCGACGGCCGCTCCGTCGAGCACGATCGCTGTCATCGGCCCGGCGCGTCCTCCAGCACCTGGAAAAAGATCTCATCGCGCCTGATCATGCCGAGCTCGCTGCGCGCGCGTTCCTCGATCGCTTCCAGCCCGACCTTGAGATCGCGCACCTCCGCCTCGAGCCCGCTGTTGCGCTCCTGCAGGCGGCGGTTGGCCTCGCGTTGCGCGCGGATCTGCTGATCCACTTCCCACACCCTGAGCCAACTTCCCTTGCCCAGCCACAGCGGATACTGGATGAGCAGTATCAACGCCACCAGCGCAAGCGTAAGGAGTTTCATTGCAACGAGGGTCTTCTCCCGTCAACCCTGATCCCTGATCCCCTGCCCCGCTTCACGCTTCAGCGCAGCTGGTAGAACGCCCCGCGACCGGGATACGTCGCGGTCTCCCCCAGATCTTCCTCGATGCGCAGCAGCTGGTTGTACTTGGCGAGCCGGTCGGAGCGCGACAGCGACCCGGTCTTGATCTGCAGCGCGTTGGCGGCCACCGCGATGTCGGCGATGGTGGTGTCCTCGGTCTCGCCCGAGCGATGCTAGACGACCGCGGTGTAGCCGGCGCGCTTGGCCATCTCGATCGCGGCGAAGGTCTCGGTGAGCGTCCCGATCTGATTGACCTTGATCAGGATCGAGTTTGCCACGCCCTTCTCGATCCCCTGCTTGAGGAACCTGGTGTTGGTCACGAACAGATCGTCGCCCACCAGCTGCACCTTCTTGCCGAGGCGCCTGGTCAGCAGCTTCCACCCGTCCCAGTCGTTCTCCGCCATCCCGTCTTCAATGCTGATGATGGGGTATTTCTCCACCCACGCGGCGAGATAGTCCGCGAACTCGTCCGCGGACATCGAAAGCCCCTCGGACGCGAGCGTGTACTCGCCGTCCTCGTAGAACCCGGAGCTCGCGCAGTCGAGGCCGAGCGCGACCTGGGCCCCGGGCTCGTAGCCCGCCGCTTCGATCGCCTCGAGGATGATCTTGATCGCCGCCTCGTGCTTGGGCAGCCGCGGCGCGAAGCCGCCTTCGTCGCCGACCGCCGTGGACAGGCCGCGCCCCGTCAGCAGCTCCTTCAGCGCGTGGAACACCTCGGCGCCGTAACGCAGCGCCTCCCGGAACGAAGGCGCGCCGAGAGGGATGATCATGAATTCCTGCAGGTCGAGGCTGTTGTCGGCGTGCGCACCGCCGTTGATCACGTTCATCATCGGCACCGGCATCGCCATCGCCCCCGCCCCACCGAGGTAGCGGTGCAGCGGCAGGCCGGATTCCTCCGCCGCCGCCTTGGCGACCCCCAGCGACACCGCGAGGATTGCGTTCGCGCCGAGCCGCGACTTGTTTTCGGTGCCGTCGAGATCTATGAGCGTCTTGTCGACAAAGCTCTGCTCGGTGGCGTCCACCCCGATGACCGCCTCGCAGATCTCCGTGTTGACATTTTCCACGGCCTTCAGGACACCCTTGCCGCCGTAGCGCTGGGCGTCGCCGTCGCGAAGCTCGATCGCCTCGCGGCTGCCGGTTGAAGCCCCCGAGGGCACCGCGGCGCGCCCCAGCACTCCGGACTCCAGGAGCACATCAACCTCGATCGTGGGGTGGCCGCGAGAATCCAGGATTTCCCTTGCTATCACATCAACGATCGCGCTCATTGTTGTTCCTCTTCTGATCGATGGTTAGACCAATCTATAGTTTGTTCTCGGCGAAGCCACGGCTCTTGACCATGGCATCGAGCGCTTTCAGCGTCTCGAGCAGCGGTTTCATGAGCTTCAGTGGCCAGGCGTTGGGCCCGTCGGAGAGCGCCTTCTCCGGGTTGGGATGCGTCTCCATGAACACGCCCGAGATTCCGCTCGCCACCGCCGCGCGCGCCAGCACGGGGACGAATTCACGCTGGCCGCCGCTCACGGAGCCTTGCCCTCCCGGCAGCTGCACCGAATGCGTCGCGTCGAACACGACGGGGCAGCCGGTCTCGCGCATGATCATGAGCGAGCGCATGTCCGAGACGAGGTTGTTGTAGCCGAACGAAGCGCCGCGCTCGCAGACCAGGATGTTGTCGCGCTTGCTCGCCGACTTCGCCTTCTCCACCACGTTTTTCATGTCGCCGGGCGCGAGAAACTGCCCCTTCTTGACGTTGACCGGCTTGCCGGCCGCGGCGACCGCGCAGATGAAATCGGTCTGCCGGCACAGAAAGGCCGGGGTTTGCAGGACATCCACCGCTGCGGCGGCAGCGGCGATCTCCTCGATCTCGTGGACGTCCGTCAGGACCGGGACGCCGATCTGTTTCCTGACCTCATCTAATATCTGAAGACCTTTCTCTATCCCCATGCCGCGAAAAGACTTTATGGACGTCCTATTGGCTTTGTCGTAAGACGATTTGTAGATGAAGGGTATCCCGACCTGGGCGCAGATTTCCTTGAGCTGGCCGGCCGTATCCAAGGCGAGCTCGCGCGATTCGACCACGCAGGGACCGGCTATCAGAAATAGGGGCTTATCGAGTCCGGCTTCAAAACCACAGAGTTTCATCGCTGTCGCTCTCTGACGGCTGCGGGCCTTGCGCCGCTGCCCGCCGCCGGCCGTGTTGCGGCGGCGACGGCTCGACTCGCGATCGTCGCCGGGGAGATGACCTGACCCATGGTCTTCAGGCGATGCTCTTGAGCCGTCCGGCGTCGCCCGCTCTCCCGGTCTGATCCGTCCGGACGTTGGCGAGCGCGGCCTGCAGGAACGCCTTGAACAGCGGATGGCCGTGGCGCGGAGTCGAGGTGAACTCCGGATGGAACTGGCAGCCGACGAACCACGGGTGACCGGGCAGCTCGATCATCTCGCCCAGGGCATCCTTGACTGATACCCCGCTCGCCCTGAGCCCGGCCTGCTTGAGCCGCGGCAGGTAATGATTGTTCACCTCGTAACGGTGGCGGTGGCGCTCCGTGATGCGCTCCTGTCCGTAAATACGGTGCACCGCGGAGTCGGGCTCCAGCACGCATTCCTGGCCGCCGAGACGCATCGTGCCACCGAGGTCGGACCTGGCGTCGCGCCGCTCGATCCTGCCGTCCCGGTCCTGCCATTCGGTGATCAGCGCCACGACGGGATGCGGCGTATCGGGATCGAACTCGGTGCTGTGGGCGTTGGCGAGCCCAGCGACGTCGCGGGCGAACTCGATCACGGCGAGCTGCATGCCGAGGCAGATGCCGAGATACGGCACCGCGTTCTCGCGCGCGTAACGGATCGCCTTGATTTTTCCCTCCACGCCGCGCCGGCCGAAGCCGCCCGGCACCAGGATCGCGTCCATGTTGCTCACGCAGGAGATACCGGTCTTCTCGATGTTCTCCGAATCGATGTAGTGGATCCTGACCCTCGCCCCGGTGTGGATGCCGGCATGGATCAGCGCTTCGGTCAAGGACTTGTAGGATTCGGTGAGGTCCACGTACTTGCCCACGAGCGCGATGTTGACGGTGCGCTGCGGATGCTCCAGCGCGTAGATCAGCTTCTCCCAGCTCGAGAGGTTCGCCGGCGGCGGGGCTAGCCGCAGCTTGCGGCACACGATGTCGTCGAGCTTCTGCACATGGAGCATCGCGGGAATCTTGT
>JACPEF010000246.1 GCA_016183675.1 Betaproteobacteria bacterium | reverse complement strand
CGGGTTCTCCCGTTCACCGTTCACTGTTCACGGCCTCTGAAACCGCTCCCTTCTGTAATGCAGCCAGATCGCGAATGCGTCGTACGGGGTGACCCGCGGCTGCGACAGGATATCCGCGGCGGCGAACGCCCCGAACCGCGCCCCCTCGTGCGGCAAGAAACCTCAGGCCGTCACTGAACCGAAGCCATACGGTGTACTGTGCGACGTGCCGTGCCTCAAGAAGTCTGTATCTCATCTTTCACTCCAACGGCGGGATCTTGGCCAATGGTTCACGCTTCCGGGCGAGTTCCCGGTCTTGCAGAAGTTCCGCCTTGTGCATCTCTCTCCACTCCCGGACGTGAGCGAGAGCTCTCGGCGGAAACGCTCCGCGCACGATTCCCGATTTTCGATTCACCGGCCGATGCCCATCCCCCATCACCCATCACCCATCACCCATCCCGGCTGTTGAGTCACCGTTCGCTCTCAACCGCGGCCTCATGAAAAACTCGTCCAAGGTAAAACCTCGACACCCGATCGCACATACCGGCTGCTGCCGGCATACACGAGACGCGGAGCTACCGCGATCTTACCGGCGAGTTCAATCCACCTGCGCAATCCGGCCAGATGGTCTTCGGTGATGGTTTGACCCGATTTGATCTCGATCGGCGACACCCGGTCGCCGTCCTCGCAAAGCACATCCACTTCATTCCCCGCGCGATCTCTCCAGAAATACACATTCGCCGGCAACGCCTGGTTGTACCTCTTCTTCAGTAGCTCGCTGACCACCCAGGTCTCGAACAAGGCGCCGCGCATGCTGTGCGTCGCAAGCTGCTCCACCGCTTGTATCCCCAGCAACCAGGCTGCCAGGCCAGGATCGTAAAAATAGAGTTTCGGCGTCTTGACCAAACGTTTGTTGAGGTTGCGGTAGTACGGCTGCAGCAGAAAGACGATGTAACTCGCCTCCAGCACCGACACCCAGGCCTTCGCGGTGTTATGCGTAATCCCGCAATCGCTGGCTAGACCGGACAAGTTCAGGAGCTGCCCCGTCCGCGCAGCGCACATCCGAATAAACCGCTGAAACGTGCCAAGCTCGCGCACATTGATCAGTTGCCGCACATCGCGCTCAAGGTGGGTCAGCGCGTAGTTCGCATGCCACAACGAGGGATCATGCCTCTTGTCGTAGAGCGGCGGATACAAACCCCGAAAGAGCAGGAGTTCGATCTTGCGCGGTGCGCGCCGCGCCCGCTTCAACTCCCCCAGCGAGAACGGCAAGAGATGGAGCAGACCGATCCGGTGATTGGCTAATTGTCAATTGAATTTACAATCAGCCCATTTCTGGCCGCGCCCCAAACGGTCGGGCCTGCTCTGGCAACGCCACAAAGAACCCCGTCGTCCCGGATATTCCTTGCTCTCGGCCGCGCACGTCCTGCCTGTGCGTCCGTCGCCGTCTACCATTCACCATTCACGGCTTTTTCCGTGCGATTCCGTGGTTAAATTCACCATGCCCAGCAAGAAGGAAAACAAGGTCGTCTGACATCACGCAAGTGCTGAAGACCCTCAAGCAACGCGGGGTTTTCGGCGAATCGCATCTATCTGGCGGGGTAAAGCCGTAGTTCCGGCGCCACGGCCGCGATCGCCTCGAAATCCCGATCATCGTGCAGCAGCAGGAGTCCGTGTTCGATCGCGATCCGCGCGATCAGGCAGTCGTTGCTGCTGCGGGGCGTCTTGCCCGCTCGCCGGCACGACTGATACAACCGGGCCGCTTCAACGTGAGATGTGACGGGATCCCTGGGCGTGTAACAGCACAGGCCGCCGAAAAACTTCCACCACCTCTCGAAACGCTCATCGGAATCGGCGCCCTGCAAGACCTCCTGCAGGATGATCGGCGCTACGCCCACGATCTGGTCTCCCGGCAGCAGCTCCTTCAGTGCCCTGACCTGCGGGGTTGCTTTCGCCCGCAGGTAGTCCACCCAGACCGAAGTGTCCACCAGATACATCAGGTGCCCGAGCGTGCGCGCTTATAGTCGTAATCCCTCCGAATCCCGCCCGTGCCGTAGAGATTGAGGAGCTTTTTCTGCCTGCCGCTTTGCACGAAGCGGCGGAGCGCGATGTCCACCGCTTCGCGCATGGTCTTGGCCCTGGCGAGCTTCATGGCCTCCCTGACGAGCCTGTCGTCAAGCACGATATTGGTTCGCACGATACACCTCCATATGTGTATAAATCGGCAGTCTACCACCATTGAGGGCCAGCGGCCAGCAGACGCCTGCGGAAGCGGGAGCGTATAGCGCATGCGGCAGCCGCCACGCGATCAGCGGCGAATCCTGCCGCCTTCTTCCCCTCGAAGGGGAGATGTGGGATGGAAGTCGAGTAGCATCTTCCATTCGCCGTTCCCGATTTACGATTCACGATTCACGATTCACGGGTTCTGCCCGATTGACGATTCACGATTCACGGCCTTTTCGGTGTGATTCCGTGGCCAATGGTTCCTCGATTCACGATTTACGATTCACGATTTGCGATTCCCGATTCACGATTTACACGTTGACCCAATGCTCCACCGGCCTCGACAGGAACGTCTCCAGCGCGATGCCGTCGCCGCCGATCAGCAGTTTGCGTTTCGGCTTGAACGCGGCGGAAAACGCCGCCATGCCCGGCAGCGCTTCGCGCCCCCGGCCGCTCTTCACTTCGATCGCGGTGACGGTCTTGCCCGCGCGCACGACAAAATCCACTTCGCGATTGCGATCTCGCCAGTAGAACAGTTCGCACAAGCCGGTCATGGCCGCATTGGCAAGGTGCGCGCCCACCGCCGATTCGACCACCCGTCCCCAGTAAGCAGCGTCCTTGCGCGCTTCGCCGGGAGTCATGCCCGCCTGTGCGTTCATGAGCGCGGTATTGAGCACCTGCAGCTTGGGACTGGAGCCGCGTTGGCGCGCCTGCGCGCCCGCGAACTTTTGAAGGCCGATGACCATGCCGGCGCCGCCGAGCAGTTCCAGGTAATGCGCGAGCGTTGTCGTGTTGCCGGCATCCTGCAGTTGCCCGAGCATCTTCTGGTACGAGAGCACCTGCCCCGAGCAGGCGCAACCGAGCTCGAACAAGCGCCGCAGCAGGGCGGGCTTGTCGACGCGGGTCAACAACAGCACGTCGCGCGAGATCGTGGTCTCGATGAGAGAATCCTTGACGTAGCGCGCCCAGGGTCCGGGTTCGCCGACCAGCGGCGCGGCGCCCGGATAACCCCCGTGAAACAGATAACGTTCCAGGTTCCAGCCGAAGGCCTCTCGCATCTCCGTGTAAGACCAGTGCGGTAGATGGAGCACCTCGAAACGGCCGGCGAGGCTCTCGGTCAGGCCGCGCTGGATCAGCAGCGGCGCCGAGCCCAGCAATACGCTTTTGACCGGCACGCCGCCCGCCGTGTCCGCGTCCCACAGGCGTTTCACTGTTTCCGACCAGCCGGAGATCTTCTGGATTTCGTCGAGCACCAGCAGTGCGCCGCGCCTGGGAGCATCGCGCGCCGCAAGGCGCGCAGCCTCCCACTGCTGTTCGATCCAGTCGCGCCCGCGCAGCGTCGGTTCGTCGGCGCTCGCGTAGTGGCAGACCAACCCCGAAGCTTCGGTAACCTGGCGCACGAGCGTGGTCTTGCCGACCTGGCGCGGGCCGGCCACCACCTGGATGAAGCGGCGGGGCTCCCTCAAACGCCGGGCGAGCTGCCCGCCCTGGGGACGGGAAAACATTGTTACGATTTACTCAATATCCTGAGTAAATTTACTCAATAACGGGAGCAAGCGCAACCTTCACGAAAACGGCATCGGACCCGGCATGGAGACCTCACGATTCACCGTTTTCTCGATTTCTGATTCCCGATTTCCGATTCCCGATTCACGGCGTTTCTCCATTCACCACTCCCCATTTCCCGTTTCCTGCTTCGGCCCACCCGCGCCGGACGCCGGCCGAGACGGCCGGGGTTTGCAAATTAGAAAATGTTTTCTATAATGCAAGACCATGCGGAGGCGGATCGTCACCGACTTGCTCCGGTCGCGGCTCTCGCGCTTTCCGGCTGCGGCGCTCATCGGACCGCGCCAGAGTGGCAAGACCACGCTCGCGAAGCGCCTTTCGAGCCTGTATTTTGACGCCGAGCAGCCAGCGGACAGGGTGCGCCTTGATCTGCAGTGGGAAGCGATCGAGGCCGGCCGCAGGCTTGCGGTGATCGACGAAGCGCAGACCCGGCCCGAGCTGTTTCCCCGCCTGCGGGCGGCGATTGACGCCGACCGGCGGCGCAACGGGCGCTTTCTGCTGCTCGGATCGGTGTCGCCGGGACTGATGCGCGAAGTGTCCCAATCGCTGGCGGGGCGCCTGGCGCTCGTGGAGCTCACGCCATTCCTGCTCCGCGAGCTCCGCCCGGCATCGGTGGCGCGCCTGTGGCTGCAGGGGGGGTTTCCGGATGGCGGCATTCTTGGCGGGGGCGGCTTCCCCTCCTGGCAGTGCGATTACGTGGACCTGATGGCGCAACGCGACCTGCCCGCCTGGGGGCTGCCGGCGAAGCCCCAGGTGACACAGCGGCTCATGCACATGCTCGCCGCCGTCCACGGACAGATCTGGAATGCGTCGGGCCTCGGCCAGAGCATGGGGCTCAGCTATCACACGGTGAACAGCTACCTCGATGTCCTCGAGGGCGCCTATCTGGTGCGCCGTCTCGCGCCGTGGGCCGGGC
Source organism: Betaproteobacteria bacterium (assembly GCA_016183675.1). Lineage (GTDB taxonomy): Bacteria > Pseudomonadota > Gammaproteobacteria > Burkholderiales > SG8-41 > SG8-41. The sequence goes on along the minus strand of JACPEF010000246.1, from coordinate 3,487 downwards.
GCATCAGCAAACGGCTCGTGAAGAGCCCGAGGGTGTACTTGCGCGACAGCGGCCTGCTGCACGCGCTGCTCGGAATTTCAGGCCGGGAGGCGCTGCTTCGGCATCCATCCGTTGGCGCCAGTTGGGAAGGATTTGTGATCGAGCAAGTGATCGCTGGCCTCGCCGCGCACGGCGCGCGGACCGAGCCCTTCTATCTCCGAACGAGCGACGGCCGCGAGATCGACCTCGTCGTGCGGCTGGTGACGGAACTCATCGCCTTGGAGATCAAGCTCTCGGCCCGCGCCGCCCCGGAAGATCTCGCCGCACTGGATCGTGCGGCGGATCTCATCGGCGCGGAACATCGCTACCTCATCTGCCAGACGCCGGCACCGGTGACGGACGGCAAGCGCGGCGCTCTCGACCTCGCTTCGGCAATCGATCGGCTGCAACACATCGCCGCCCAAACCACCGCAAGCGACACCAAAAGGAAGAGCGGCAAATAGAACGGCAGCACTTAGCGCGCCCCTCTATTCCCTGTTTGCGATTCCCCAATGGCCATTCCCGATTTCCGATTCCCGATTCACGATTCACGGCCTTTTCCGCTCACCCGTCACTCGTCAGTCGTCACCTCCTCGGTCGTCACCGCTCCTTGACAAGTTGTCTCGCAACGATTAGCCTCTTCCCGGCCATACAGAAGCCATCGCACACCCATGTCCGTCATGACCATTGGCGAAGTCAAGGCGCGCTTCTCGGAGGTGCTGGAGAGCGTCCGGCGCGGCAAGACCGTGATCATCAGCTACGGCAGGAAGCGGGAAAAAGTCGCCGCGCTCGTCCCCTATCGCCGCGCCGCCGCCTCGCCGCGCCCCCTGGGCCTGTTGCGGGGCAAGGCGCGCTGCAGGATCGCGAAGGACTTCTCCGTCACCGACGAGCAACTGCTGGGTGAATGAGCTATCTGCTCGACACCCACTGCTTTCTCTGGTCGCTGTTTGCGCCCGGCAGGCTGAGCCGGCGCGTGCAGGCGGTGATCGCGGATCCGTCCGCCGCGGTGGCGGTAAGCAGCGTGACGTTCTGGGAAATCGCGCTCAAGCACGCGCTGGGCAAGCTCGAGCTGGAGCGCGTCGCACCGGAGCAATTGCCCGTCGCCGCGAAGGCGATGAATCTGGATCTGCTTCCCCTTGACCCGGAGACGGCGGCCGGTTTCGCGCGCCTGCCCAGAGCCCCTCACAAGGATCCTTTTGACCGGATGCTCGTCTGGCAGGCCATCCGGCAAGGCTTCGTCTTAATCTCCCACGACAGCCGTCTTGACGGCTACCGGGCGTCGGGACTGAGGACCCTGCGCTGATCCGGGCCCGGCCGCTCCGCGCCCCGCTTCCCGTTCCCCGTGCACTGTTCACTGTCCACTGTCCACTGTCCACTTCTCACGGTTCACGGCTCACGGCTCACGGTTCACGATTCACTGTTCACTGTTCACCGTTCACTGTTCACGGCCTCTGAAACCGCTCCCTCCCGAAGCCCGTAGGGTGGGCGCAGCCCACCGCACGCGTACCCGATTCGAGGCCACCGGTTTCGACCGCCCCGTGCTGCCGGTGGGTTTCACCCACCCTACGTACCTGTTGACTTCCGTTACCGGGGCATGGGGCGCAAACTTCTCCTGAAACTGAAACACATCACAGCACCATGTTGAAAGAAATCGAACGGCGCAAGAGCGAAATCCAGACTCTTTGCCGCCGGTTTGGCGTAAGGCGACTGGATCTGTTCGGGTCCGCGGCCCTCGACGGCGGCACGCCGCAGATGGGCGATCTGGATTTTCTGGTCGATCTCGGCGATCTTCCCCCCAAGGAGTACGCCGAGGCGTACTTCGGTCTTCGCGAAGCGCTGGAGCGGCCGTTCACGCGACCGGTGGATCCGGTTACGGCTCCCGGCATCCGCAATCCGTTCTTCAAGCAACGGTTGGAGCAGACGAGATCCATGCTCTATGCCGCTTGAAGAACGCAAGTACCTGTACGACATTCAGCAGGCCATAGATCTGATTGACGCGACGATTGATGACCGGATCGTCTGGGGTGTGGTCGAGCGAAAACTCCCGCAGTTGCGAAAGGAGGTAAGGGAGCTTCTGCAGGCGGTTCCGGATTGATTCCTCCGCGTTCCCGGCGTCGCGGCGGCCGCCTCACCGGCGAAGATAAGCAACGATGACTGACCGGAGAGCTGGCCGCCTCGCAGGGGGAGCGCGCGAGGGAACGCGGGCGCGCGCGGCGTCCGGCCAGCTCGGCGTGCCGACCTCCGCTGGCAAGCGAATAGACAGGATTATCGGCTGAAAATTCACCATACGCTGGTGGAAAATTAACCATATACGGGCTAATATCCCGGCTATGCGCCAGCGCCACCTGGAATCCCTATTGCGCGAGGCGCTCGCCGACACCCCCGTCGTGCTGCTGGTCGGCGCGCGCCAAACCGGCAAGACGACGCTCGCGCGCAAACTGTGCGAGGCGCTGGGCGGGCAGTACGCCTCGCTCGATGACGCGGCGACGCTCGCGGGCGCGGCGGCCGATCCCGCGGGCTTCGTGCGTGCGCGTGCCGCGCCGTTCGTCATCGATGAGGTGCAGGCGGCCCCTGCGCTGTTGCGCGCGATCAAGCAGGCAGTGGATGCCGACCGCAGGCCCGGACGGTTCCTGCTGACCGGCTCGGCCGACGTGCTCGCGTTGCCCAAGGTGTCGGAGTCGCTCGCCGGACGGATGGAAGTGCGAACGCTCTGGCCGCTGTCCCAGGGCGAGATTCACGGTCGCACCGAGGGCTTCCTCGGGGCGCTGTTCGGGGATGGGCCGTGGCGCTCCCCCAGGGCGCGCCGCACCGACCTCGCCCGGCTGGTGGCGGCGGGCGGATATCCGGAACTGGTCGCCCGCGAGAACCCGCGGCGGCGGGACGCGTGGTTCGCCTCGTACGTGACGGCGATCCTCCAGCGCGACGTGAGGGATCTGGCGCGAATCGAGGGCCTGATCGAAATGCCGCGGCTTCTTGCGCTGCTCGCGGCGCGCTCGTCGGCGCTGATGAACATGTCCGAGCTCTCGCGCGCGTCCGCGATCCCGCAGACGACGCTGAAACGCTACCTTGCGCTCCTCGAGCTGACCTGGCTGCTGCGGCCGCTGCCCGCCTGGTCGACAAACCGCAGCAAGCGCCTCGTCAAGGCACCGAAGATCCACCTCGTTGATTCGGGACTCGCGGTGCATCTTGCAGGTTTCGACACCGAAGCGCTTGCGCGCGACCGCTCGAACCTCGGGCCGCTGCTCGAGACGTTCGTGGTCGGCGAGCTTACGAGACAGGCGAGCTGGACGCCCGGCCGCACGCACCTCTTTCATTTCAGGACGTCAACCGGGCGCGAGGTCGACGTGGTGCTGGAAGGACCCGGCGGCAAGGTCGCCGGCGTCGAAGTGAAGGCGTCCGCGGTGGTGTCCGCATCGGACTTCGCGGGGCTGCACGCGCTCGCCGAGGCGGCCGGGAGAAAGTTCGCTCG